>CADCUE010000254.1 GCA_902805805.1 uncultured Frankineae bacterium
CTGACCGGTGCGGACGTAGTCACGACGGGTCGGCGACCGCAGGGCGGCTGGGCGCGGGCCCGGTCCACGTCCCGGCGGCCTCGGTAGCGTCGCCGGGGTGACCGCACCGCGCCCGCGCCACCTGCCGGACCCCGAGGCCCTGCTCGCGGACGCGCCGCTGGTGTGGGCGGCGCTGCAGACGGCGGGCTGGAGCGCGGCGGCCCTCGACGAGCTGCTCGGGGCGACGGCGCGCACCCACCTCGACCGCGACGAGCTGGCGCCGCTGCTGCGGCGCACGGACGGCGGCTCGGCGCTCGAGGTGCTCGCGCGGCTGTTCGTCCTGGGGACGGAGGTCGACCTCAAGCAGGCGCACCGGGCCGGTGTCCCCGAGACCTGGCTGGTGCCCGACGGCTACGGGGTCGCCGCTGCCGTGCGCCTGCAGCCGGTCGTGCACGGCGGCGTCGAGGTGGTCGTGGCGCACGACCCCGGCCGGGCCGCCGACGGCGTCCACCCCGAGCAGGTGCTCGGTGTCGGCGCGGCCAGCCTGACGCTCGCGGCCGCGACCCCGCGAGACACCGTCGGCCGCACGCTGGACCTCGGCGCCGGGTCGGGCATCCAGGCGCTGCTGGCGGAGGACCACAGCAGCACCGTCGTGGCGACGGACGCGAACCCGCGGGCGACGGCGTACGCCCGGCTGTCGGCGGCGCTCAACGGGCAGGTGGTCGACGCGCGCACCGGTGACCTGCTGGCGCCGGTGCGCGGCGAGCTGTTCGACCTGGTGGTGAGCAACCCGCCGTTCGTCGTCGGGCCGGCTGCCCGCTACACCTACCGCGACGCCGGCTGGGACGGCGACGACCTGTGCCGCCAGCTCGTCACGGACCTCCCCCGTCACCTCGTCGAGGACGGCACCGCGGTGCTGCTCGCCAACTGGCTGCACGTCGAGGGCGAGGACGGTGACGCGCGGGTCCAGTCGTGGTTCGGCGACGACGCCGACGGCTGGGTGGTGCAGCGCGAGCTCGCCGGGCCCGAGGACTACGTCACGGCCTGGCTGCGCGACACCGACGAGGGCGGCCGCTTCGACGAGCTCTACGACGCGTGGCTCGACTGGTTCGACCAGCGCCGGGTCGAGGCGGTCGCGTTCGGCGTGCTCGCCGTGCGGCGCGGGTCGGGGCGCGTGCACCTCGACGACGTCCCGCAGCCGGTCGCCGCGACGTGGGGCCACGAGATCGGGGCGTTCTTCGACCGGCAGCGGGCGCTCGACCGGGGTCTGCTGGCGACGCCGTGGCGCCTGCGCGACGACGTCCGCCTGCACCAGGTGGCGCGGCGCACCGACGACGGCTGGTACGCCGACGCGCAGGTGCTGCAGCAGGAGCGGGGGCTGCGGTGGTCAGGCGGGGTCGACGCGTACGGCGCGACGCTGCTCGCCGGCTGCGACGGGACGCGCCGGCTCGGCGACCTGCTGGCCGTCCTCGCCAGCAGCGCCGGGCTCAGCGAGGCCGACGCCGCCGAGCAGGTGCTGCCCGTCGTGGAGCGGCTCGTCGAGCAGGGCTTCCTCGTCCCCTGACGCGGTGGCGGCCGGCAGGCGCAGGCAGACGGCGGCGCTGAGCAGGACGACGACGCCGACCGCGAGGAAGGTGGCGTCCGTGCCGAGCAGGCGCACCGCCGACGGCAGGGCGATGTTGCCCAGCATGCCCCCGAGCGCCATCGCCAGCGACATCGCCGACACGGCGGTGGCCCGGTGGGCGGCGGTGACGCGGCTGTGCAGGATCGTCGACAGCAGCGGCCAGGTGGCGCCGTGGGCCACGTAGTAGGTGCCGAAGGCCAGCGCTGCGAGCAGCAGGACGTCGGGTCCCGCCAGCGCGGCCAGCCCGGCCGCCCCCAGCGCCGACAGCACCGCGCAGGTGGCGCGCGTGGAGCCGCGCAGCAGCCGGCGCAACGACGGGCCGGTGACCGCGGCGACCGCCGCTGCGGCGAAGGAGCCCGCCAGGACCGTGCCGTACACCGCCGCGCCGTCGTCAGGACTGCCGGCCAGGTCGGCGAAGCGGCCGGGACCGAGCAGCTCGCACGCGACGAGCGCCACGCCGCCGACAGCGGTCAGCAGCAGGACCAGGCGCAGCGGCCCGTCCGTCACCGACAGGCGGACGGCCGCGCCGACCGTCGCGGGGACCTCGCGGGTGCCGGCGAGCAATGCCGTGCGTGCGCTGCCCTCGCGAGGGGGGCGCACCTCGTGCAGGAGCGTCACGACGGCAATCAGGTAGACGAGGTCGAGCCCAGCGGCGGCGACGAAGGGCAGTGCGAGCGCCGTCCCGGCGTCGTCGGACAGGAGCCCGGGGAGCAGCCCGCCGACCAGTGCACCGATCGCGAGCCCGCCGCCGTCGGCAGCCGAGTGCAGCGCGAGCCCGGGAGCGACGTCCGCGTCCGGGTCGAGCCCGTGGACGGTGTCGACGTACCAGGCCTCGACGGGGCCGGAGTCGAGCGTGCGGCCGATCCCGAGCAGGACCACGCCGACGACGAAGCCGGCGAAGCTCGTCGCGACGGCGATGGCCACGCACGAGGCCATGTGCAGCGCGATCCCGGCGACGATGACCGGCCGGCGGCCGAGCGCGTCGGCCAGGCCGCCCGTCGGGAGCTCCAGCACCAGGATGACCAGGCCGTGCACCAGGAACAGCAGGCCGACCTCGCGCAGCGTCAGGCCGCGGGACTGCGCCAGCAGGAC
>CADCUE010000255.1 GCA_902805805.1 uncultured Frankineae bacterium
CAAGCCCTCGGGCCGCCTCGACGTCCTGACGACCGGCTACCGCGTGCCGCGCGAGGTCCTCGACCTCGCCAACCGGCTGCTCCCGACGATCGCGCCCGGGATCGCCGCCGCCGACTCGCTGCGCTCGGTGCCCGGCTCGCTGGAGGTCCGGCGCACCGACCGGCTCGTCGACGACGCGGTGCAGGCGGTCGTGGAGCGCGCCGGGTCGGGGTCGATCGCCGTGGTCGCCGCCGACGAGGCGCTGCTGCGCGCGGTGGGCGCGGGCCTCACCGCGCGCGGGCTCGCGGGCGAGCTGCTCGGGCCGTCCGGCATCACGGGCCCGGTCACGCTGGTCCCGTCAGCCCTCGTCAAGGGGCTCGAGTTCGACGCCGTCGTGCTCCTCGAGCCGGCGGCGATCGCCGCCGGAGGCGCCTACGGGCTGCGCGCCCTGTACGTCGCGCTGACCCGGGCCGTCAGCGCCCTGCTGGTGCTGCACGCCGACGCGCTGCCCGCCGAGCTGGCCGGCGGGCTGGCGGGCGGGCTGACGGGTGGTGGCGGTCAGGCCGTGCTCACGACCCGGTAGGCCTCGGCGAGGCGGCCCTCGGGCAGCCCGTGCTCGGCAGCGGTGCGGCCGAGGTGCTCGCGCAGCTCCTCCTCGACCGAGCGGTCGAGCATCGGCGTCTGGCTGTCGTGGGCGCTGCACGCCCGCACCTTGGCCTCGAACACGTCGGTGACGTCGACGGCGGTGTCGTCGGCCGGGCCGCCGAACTGCCAGACCTGGGGGACCTCCCACGTCGGCAGAGCCAGCTCGGGGAACGCGAACTCGTTGCGGGCGTCCGGGTAGACGGCCGCGAGGACGGCGGCGCCCGTCGCGAGGTGGTCCGGGTGGTAGAGGAAGACGAAGCGGTAGTTGCGCTCCGGCGCGTGGGTGACCACGGCCTCGGGCCGCCGCTCGCGGATCACGCGGGCGAGGTCGCGGCGCAGGGCCTGGTCGACCTCCACCGCACCGTCAGGGCGGCCGAGGAAGACGCACTCCTTCGCCCCGAGGGCGTCCGCGGCGGCCTGCTGCTCGGCCCGGCGGATGCCGGGCACGTCCTCGCGAGCCACCGAGGCGTCGAAGCCGCCGCCGTCGCCGTCGGTGACGCACACGACGGTGACCTCGCAGCCCTGGGCCGCCCACGCGGCGACGAGACCGCCGGCCCCGAAGTCGGCGTCGTCGGGGTGCGCGCCGACGACGAGGGCGCGGGCGGGCACGGGACGGCCGCCGACGAGGCCGGCGGACGGGTCAGGGGTCAGGGTCGTCATGGCCGACCACTACCCCCGCGCGAGCAGGTCCCGCACGTGCCCGGTCTCGTTGAGGCTGACGACACCCCGACGCCCGTCCCGCGCTGCGGCGATGCGGGTGAGCGAGCAGTAGTCGGGGGCGAACCAGATCGTCCGCTCCTGGCCGAGGACGGCCCCGGTGGCGGCGTTGATCGCTCCGGCGTGGCTGAACAGGACGACCCGCCCGCCGGGGTGACGGGCGGCGATGCGCTCGACCGACGCCACGACGCGCGCCCGGAAGGCGACCGGGTCGACGCCCGCGCTGTAGAGGTCGCCCCGGGCCAGCGCCGCCCACCGCGGGTCGCCGGCCGCCTTGAGCTCCTCCACGGGGACGTACGAGCCGTCCCGGCTGTCGAACTCCGCGAGCCCGTCGTCGACCTCCGCCCGCACGCCCAGCGCCTGCTCCAGCGGCGCCGCCGTCTCCCGCGCTCGACGTGAGGGTGAGGTGTAGACGCCGTCGACGGCGTCGGAGGCCAGGGCGGCCACCAGCCGCTCCGCCTGCAGGCGACCGCGCGGAGCGAGGCCCGGGTCGGCGGGTGCGCCGTCCGGGGTGGCGTCGACGCGGACCGGCAGGGCGTGGCGGACGAGCACGAGCTCCATGGCGTCGCACGCTAGCCACGGGCCGTCGCGCCGCGCTCGGGTGCCGCAGACTGGACGCGTGCCCAGCGCCCTGCCCGACGGCGAGCCCGTCCCCGCCGACGGCGCCCTGCCGGCGCAGGCCCTGGCGGGGCTCGGGACGCGGCCGTTCGGCCTCTACCTCCACGTGCCCTTCTGCGCGTCGCGCTGCGGCTACTGCGACTTCAACACCTACGTCGGCGCCGAGCTCGGTGGCGGGGCGCTGCAGGCGTCGTACGCGGAGACGGCCGCGGCCGAGGTCCGCCGCGTGCGGGCGGTGCTCGGCGACGCCGCCCCGCAGGTCGACACGGTCTTCGTCGGCGGCGGCACGCCGACGCTGCTGCCCGCCGACGACCTGGTGGGGCTGCTGCGGGTGGTCCGCGACGAGCTGGGCCTCGCGCCCGGCGCCGAGGTCACGACCGAGGCGAACCCCGACTCGGTCGACGAGCGGTACCTCGCGACGCTGCGCGAGGGCGGCTTCACGCGGGTGTCGTTCGGGATGCAGTCGGCGGTCTCGTCGGTGCTGCGCGTGCTCGAGCGCACCCACACGACGGGCCGTCCGCAGCAGGCCGCGAAGGAGGCCTTCTCGGCCGGCTTCGAGCAGGTGAGCCTCGACCTCATCTACGGCACGCCCGGGGAGAGCGACGACGACTGGCGCGCCTCGCTCGACGCCGCCCTGGGCGCCGGGCCGACGCACGTGTCGGCGTACGCCCTCATCGTGGAGGACGGCACCCGCCTCGGCCGGCAGGTCGCGCGCGG
>CADCUE010000256.1 GCA_902805805.1 uncultured Frankineae bacterium
GCCGGTCGCCGCGTCCGGGAGCAGTGACCCCCTCCCAAGCCCCCGCTCGCGGCCGTCGCGGCGTCCTCGCCGCGGCGGCCGCGGTGGTCCTGACGGCGGGTGGCGCCTGGGCCGTCGGGACGGGGCTGACGTCGTCCTCGTCCGGCCCGCCGGCGCCGGCCGCGCTCACCGTCGCCCCGCCCTCGCCATCACCATCGCCAACGCCCTCGCCCTCCTCGGTCGCGGACGCCGCTGTCGGCGCCCCGCCCGACGCGCAGGTGCTCGACACGAAGACGCTGCCGCGCGCGCGCCCGGTGTCGCTGCGCATCCCGTCGATCGGCGTGCAGGACCCGGCGCTGGTCGACCTCGGCAAGCAGCCCGACGGCTCCCTCGAGGTGCCGGCCGACCCGGCCGACCCCGGGTGGTTCTCACCGGGCCCGGCGCCCGGCCAGTTCGGTCCTGCCGTGATCGCCGGGCACGTCGACGGCGGCGGCGGGCCCGGCGTCTTCTACCGGCTCGGCGAGCTGCAGCCCGGCGCGCAGGTCGAGGTCGTCCGCGAGGACGGCAGCGTCGCCCGCTTCGTCGTCGACAAGGTCGAGCGCTACCGCAAGGACGCGTTCCCCACCGCCGCGGTCTACGGCGACAGCACGCACCGCGCCGAGCTCCGGCTCATCACCTGCGGCGGTGCCTTCGACGACGAGACCGGCCACTACGTCGACAACGTCGTCGCCTACGCCCACCTCGTCTGACTGGAGCCCCCGTGCGACCCCACCGGCCCCTCGGCGCCCTGCTGCTGGTCGCCGCAGCGCTGCTGACGTCGTCCTGCGCGTCGCAGCCGGACCCGCCCGCCGCAGCCCCGACGACACCACCGCCCTCGGCGACGTCGTCGCCGTCGACCCGGCCCGCTGCGACGCCCGCACCCACGGCGGGCCCGACGATGACGATCTCCGGCTTCGCCTACGTCGTCCCGGCGTCCGTGCGGCCCGGGGAGCAGGTCACGGTCGTGAACCAGGACCGCGAGGCCCACACCGTGACGGTCGACCGCGGCGCGGTCCGGCTGAGCGTCCTGCCCGGTGCGACGGCCGTCTTCACGGCACCGTCCGCGCCCGGGCCGCACCCGGTGACGTGCGACCTGCACGGCGGCATGGACGCCGTCCTCGTCGTGGCCTGACGTCCCGTCATCAGATCGTCGTCAGAACTGCTCCGTTCGGGTGCTCGACACGGTTACCGGTGAGTAGCATCCTGGTCCTACTCACCAGTAGCCGTGCCTGCGCGTGCAGGCGTACCAGGGAGCGTCCCCGACGATGGGCCACTACAAGAGCAACCTGCGCGACGTCGAGTTCAACCTGTTCGAGGTCTTCGGCACCGACCGGGTCCTCGGCACCGGGCCCTTCGGGCAGCTCGACGTCGACAGCGCCCGGGACGTGCTCAAGGAGGTCGAGCGCCTGTCGACGCAGGACCTCGCGGCGAGCTTCGCCGACGCCGACCGCAACCCGCCCGTGTTCGACCAGGCCACCGGGACGGTCCGGCTGCCGGCCAGCTTCCTGAAGAGCTACTCCGCCTACGCCGACGGCGGCTGGGACCGGATCGACCTGCCCGAGTCGCTCGGTGGCATCGGCGCCCCGCCGACCCTGCGGTGGGCCGTCGCCGAGATGGTGCTGGGCGCCAACCCGGCGATCTACATGTTCGGCTCCGGCGCCGGTTTCGCCGCGATCCTCCACCGCAACGGCACTCCCGCGCAGCAGCGCTTCGCCGAGCTCGCGATCGAGCGGCAGTGGGGGGGCACCATGGTGCTCACCGAGCCCGACGCCGGGTCCGACGTCGGGGCGGCCCGGGCCACCGCCCACCTCCAGGAGGACGGCACCTGGCACGTCCGCGGCGTGAAGCGCTTCATCACCAGCGCCGAGTGGGACTGGCCGGAGAACATCTTCCACCTCGTCCTCGCCCGCCCGGTGGGCGTCGAGGGCGCCGGCGGCCCCGGCACCAAGGGCCTGTCGCTGTTCCTCGTCTCCAAGCACCACGTCGACCTCGAGACCGGGGAGCTCGGCGCCCGCAACGGCGTCGTCGTGACGGGCGTCGAGAAGAAGATGGGGCTGAAGGTGTCGACCACGTGCGAGGTCACCTTCGGCGAGACGGAGCCGGCCGTCGGCACCCTCGTCGGCGACGTGCACAACGGCATCGCGCAGATGTTCGAGGTCATCGAGAACGCGCGCATGTTCGTCGGTGCGAAGGCCATCTCGACGCTGTCGACCGGCTACCTCAACGCCCTCGCGTACGCCAAGCAGCGCGTCCAGGGCGCCGACATGACCCGCATGACCGACAAGACCGCGCCGCGCGTCCCGATCATCGCCCACCCCGACGTCCGGCTCATGCTCATGCGCCAGAAGGCGTGGGCCGAGGGCCTGCGCGCGCTCGTCTTCTACACCGCGTCGCAGCAGGACCGCGTCGAGCTCACCACCGCCGCCGGCCAGGTCGACGACCTCGCCGTGCGGCTCAACGACCTGCTCCTGCCCGTCGTGAAGGGCTACGGCTCGGAGAAGGCCTACGAGCTGCTCGCCACCTCGCTGCAGGTGCTCGGCGGCTCCGGCTTCACCCAGGACCACCCGATCGAGCAGTACGTCCGTGACTCGAAGATCGACACCCTGTACGAGGGCACCACCACGATCCAGGGCATGGACTTCTTCTTCCGCAAGGTGGTCCGCGACCAGGGCACGGCGCTCGGCAAGCTGTTCGCCGACGTCCAGGAGACGACGAAGGCCGAGTCGGACGACGTCCTCACCCGCGAGAAGGAGCTGCTCGCCAAGGCGCTGGAGGACGTGCAGGCCATGAACGGCCACCTCGTCAGCCGGCTGATGGCCTCCCTCGACACCCCGGAGGCGGTGTACGAGGTGGGCCTCGGCACGACCCGCCTGCTCATGAGCGTCGGCGACCTCGTGGTGGCGTGGCTGCTGCTGCGCCAGGCCGGCGTGGCCCTGGCCGCCCTGCCGACCGCGTCGCCGCGCGACCGGGCGTTCTACGAGGGCAAGGTCGCCGCTGCACGCTGGTTCGCGGCGAACGTCCTGCCGGAGCTGTCGGCCCGACTGGCCGTCACGCAGGCCACCGACCGCTCGCTCATGGCGCTGGACGAGGCGGCCTTCTAGGCGGGCCTCCGGTTGCGGGTGCAACGACGAGGTGCCTACGGTCCAGGCGCACCCGTCCGTCGCACCCGCGCCCAGCCGGAGGTCCCATGTCCCGCACCTCGTCCCGCAGCGCCGCCGTCGTCCTGACGGCCCTCGCCCTCGCGGTCACGCCGCTGTCGCCGCTGGCCGCCGACCAGCGCCCTGACCGGATCGCCCTCGAGACCGGCAGCCTGCCCGAGGGCATCGCCGCCGGACCCGGCACGACCTTCTTCGTCGGTGCCCGCTCCGACGGCGACATCTACGTCGGCGACGTCCGGCGGGACACCGTGACGCGGCTCGTCGACGAGACGACGCCGGGCGCCGCGGCGGTCGGGATGTACTACGACACCCGCTCAGGACTGCTCTGGGTCGCCGGCGGCGGCCCGGGCGCGGGTCGCGGCCTGGGCACCGTCACCGCCTACGACGGCGGCGTGGAGGTCTTCCAGACGACCGTCGAGGGCGCCGGCTTCCTCAACGACGTCGTCGTCACGCGGGACGCCGTCTACGTCACCGACTCCTTCAGCCGCGAGCTCGTCGTCGTCCCCCTCGACCGCTCCGGGCGGCCCGAGGGCGAGGTCGAGCGGCTCCTGCTCACCGGTGACTACGCCTTCCAGGAGGGCACCTTCAACGCCAACGGCATCCGCGAGCTGCCGGGCGGCGACCTGGTCGTGGTGTCCCGCGGCGTGCTCTACGCCGTCGACCCGTCGACCGGTGTCGCCGACCGCATCGAGGTGTCGGGCCGGCAGCTCACCGGCGGCGACGGCCTCGAGCTGCGCGGCCGCACGCTCTACGTCGTGAACGGCTACGGCGGCGACGAGGTGGTCGTGCTGCGCCTGTCGGGCGACGGCGGGTCGGCGACCACCACGGGGGTCATCGCCGAGCGCAGCGAGGAGCAGCTGGACCGCCCGACGACGGCCGCCCTGGTCGCCGGCTCCCTGTACGTCGTGAACGGCCGCTTCTCGATCGCCGGCCCGACGACCGAGAACTTCGTCACCCGCCTGCCGAAGCGCTGAGCCGGGTGGTCACCCGGACGGCGGAGTGTCGCCGCCTGCCGTCCGGGTAGATCACGGTCCGACGCGGTCCACCGGGACCGCCCACCGAGGAGGAAGCCATGGGCATCGGCGCCAGCATCACCCTGCTCGCCATCGGCGCGATCCTGGCCTTCGCGGTCGACGCGACGTTCAGCGGGATCGACATCCAGGTCATCGGGGTGATCCTCATGGTCTGCGGCGCGCTCGGGCTCGTGCTGACCATGCTCGTCTTCGGCCGCCGCGACCGCACCGTCGGCGTGGCCGAGGAGCGGGTCGTCACGCGCGACCGCGACGTCTACTAGACCGACCGACGGCCGTCCGGGCCGCCGCCCCACGGGGTGGCGGCCCGTCGTCGTGCCCGCGCTCAGACCGCGGGGCCCCGCAGGACGAGGTCGAGGCGGGGAGCAGCGCCGTCCGTGAGCCGGACCGGGATCCCCCAGTCCTGCTGCGTGATGTGGCAGGCCGGGTGCTCGACGCCCTCGTCGCACGACGCCGCGGTCGCGGCGACGTGCAGCACGCCCTGCGTGCCCGCCAGCACCAGCCGCCGTCGCAGACCCGTGCCGGCGCCGCCGCCCTCGACCAGCAGGTCGGGCGGCGAGGCGGTGACGACGAGCCGGGTGGCCGGACCGTCCCGCTCGTCGAGGTGCTGGCCCGGCGGCGGCTCGAAGCCGACCGCCAGCTCCACGACACCGGGGGCGACGTCGGTCACCGGCCGGGAGGTGGACTGCGCCGGACCGCTGACCCGGGCCATCGCCCCCGGCGACACCGGCCGCTCGAGCCGGTGCGCCGCGCTCGCCACCACGACGAGCTCGCCGTCGACGACGACCGCACCGCTCGGCTCGGCCAGTCCGGTGGCGAGCGTGGTCACCTCGTCGGCGACCGGGTCGTACCGCCGCACGGCGCCGTTGTAGGTGTCGCAGACGGCGATGCTCCGGTCGGGGAGCAGCGCCACGCCAAGGGGGTGCTGCAGCAGCGCCTGCGGCGCCGGACCGTCCACATGACCGAAGTCGAACAGGCCCGAGCCGACGGCGGTCCCGACCTCACCGCGGCCGTCAGGGGTGCGGCGGTACCACCGCAGCGCGCTCGTCTCCGCGTCGGCGAACCACAGCCGCTCCCCGTCGGACACGAGCCCGCTCGGCTGCGCGAGGTAGGCCCGGGACGCGTCGCCGTCGCGCAGCCCCTCGCCGGTCGTGCCGGCCAGCACCCGCACGTGCCCGTCCGGCGACAGCGCCCAGAGCTGGTGGGTCCCCGCCATCGCGAGCACCACCTCCCCGTCGTGCTCCGCGAGGTCCCAGGGCGTCGACAGGTCGACCTCGAGCGCCGGGCCGGCGGTCGGGGCGCCGGGGCGCCACACCCGTCCGGTGCCGGCGACGGTGACGGCCGCGCCGGTGTCGAGGTCGAGCCGCCGGACGGCGTGGTTGGCGGTGTCGGCGACGAGCACCTCGCCGGTCGACAGGACCGCGACGCCCTGCGGCTCGGCGAAGCGCGGCTGGGGGCCGTCGACGAGGCCGCGCTCGCCGGTGCCGTAGCGGCGCAGCACCCGCTCGCCGTCCGCGGCCAGCCGGACCACACCGTGGTGGGCGGTGTCGGTGACGAGCAGCGTGCCGTCGGGCAGCAGCGCCACCTTGCCCGGGTAGCGCAGCTCCGAGACCGGCTGGGGCGGCGGGACGTACGCCGCGCCGCGCCGCCGCAGGGTGCCCTTCGCGGCGTGCTCCTCGACGAGCTGCTCGACGAGGCGGGCCAGCCCCTCGCCGTGCCCCTCCCCCGACGCGACGTGGACCAGGTAGCCCTCGGGGTCGATGACGCACAGCGTCGGCCAGGCCCGCACGGCGTACTGCGACCACGTCGTCAGCTCGGGGTCGTCGAGCACCGGGTGGTGCACCTCGTAGCGCTCCACCGCCGCGACGAGCGCGTCGTGGTCGGCCTCGTGGGCGAACTTCGGCGAGTGCACGCCGATCACGTCGAGGACGTCGGCGAAGCGCTGCTCGAGCGGCCGCAGCTCGTCGAGCACGTGCAGGCAGTTGACGCAGCAGAAGGTCCAGAAGTCGAGGACGACGATGCGTCCGCGCAGGTCGGCGAGGGTCAGGTCCTGCCCGCCGGTGCCGATCCAGCCACCGCTGCCGGTGAGCTCGGGGGCGCGGACGCGGGCGCGGGTGCGAGCGGTCGTCATGCCTCCATCTTCGCGGTCGCCCCGACCTCGTCGCGGCGGGCGTCGAGGCGCCGGGTCACGAGCGTCGCGGACGTGCCGTGGACGACGATCGACACGACGACCGTGAAGGCGACCAGCGCCCACAGGCGGTCGACGTTCGGGAAGTCGGCGTGCTCGACGGCGTACGCCAGGTAGTACAGCGAGCCGATGCCGCGGATGCCGAAGAAGGCGATCGCCGCGCGCTCCGCCTTGGGCGTCGTCGTCCCGGACAGCCCGATCCAGGCGGTGACGGGACGCACGACGAACAGCACCAGGAGCCCGACGGCCGCCGCCGACCAGGTGAGCGGCGCGAGGATGCCGCTGGCGACGGCACCGCCGAGCAGCAGCACCAGGGCGATCATGAGCAGCTGCTCGGTCTGCTCGGCGAAGTCGTGCAGCGTCTCGTGGAAGTCGTGGTCGCTCTCGGAGCGGCGCAGCGCCACCGCCGCGACGAACACCGCGAGGAAGCCGTAGCCGCCGGCCGCCTCCGTGGCGCCGTAGGCGAGGAACGTCCCGGCGAGGGCGACGAAGCCCTCCCCGCGCGATGCGAGCCGGAGGTTCTCCGGCGTGCGGAAGACGACGACGCCGAGCAGCTTGCCGACGAGCACACCGCCGAGCAGGCCCACGGCGAGCTTGTAGACGACGTCGACGGTGAACCAGTCGAGCAGCCAGCCGCTCGGGTCGGTGCCGGCGAGCGCCATGGCGATCGCCGCGTTGGTGAACGGGAACGCGAGCGCGTCGTTGAGGCCGGCCTCGGAGGTCAGCGAGAACCGGAGGTCGTCCTCCTCCGTGGGATCACCGCCCGGGGGCCCCACCTGCACGTCGGCGGCGAGCACCGGGTCGGTCGGCGCGAGCACCGCGCCGAGCAGCAGCGCCGTCGCCGGCGCGAGGCCGACGGCCCACCAGCCGAGCAGTGCCGTCAGAAGGATGGTGAGCGGCATGGTGATCGCCA
>CADCUE010000257.1 GCA_902805805.1 uncultured Frankineae bacterium
ACGACTTGCCGGACCCGCCCGTGCCGGTGATCCCCAGCACCGGCACCGTGCGGGTCGCCGCCGCGTCGCGCACGGCGTCGGCGAAGGCCTCGTCGCGCCCGCGCTCCACGACGGTGATCGCCCGGGCGAGGGCCGCCGGGTCGCCGGCCAGCACCGCCGACAGGTCCGGCGCCGACGCAGCCAGGTCGACGTCGCAGGCCGCCACCAGCTCGTTGACCATCCCGGCCAGGCCGAGTCGCTGCCCGTCCTCCGGCGCGAAGATCTTGACGCCCCGCTCGGCGAGCAGCGCGATCTCGTCGGCCACGATGACGCCGCCGCCGCCGCCGAACACCTGCACGTGGCCGGCGCCGACCTCGCGCAGCCGCTCCTTCAGGTAGGTGAAGTACTCGACGTGCCCGCCCTGGTAGGACGACAGCGCCACCCCCTGCACGTCCTCCTGCACCGCTGCCGTGACCACGGCGTCGACGCTGCGGTCGTGGCCGAGGTGCACCACCTCCGCCCCCTGCGACTGCAGGATGCGGCGCATGACGTTGATCGCGGCGTCGTGCCCGTCGAACAGGCTGGCCGCCGTCACGAACCGCACCGGGTTGACCGGCACGTGCAGCGCAGGACGGACGGGTGCGGTCATGCGGTCTCCCAGCTCAGCCGTACGGGGTCGTGGACGGGGCGTCAGCGCAGCAGCGCGCGGGCCATGACCACCCGCTGGATCTGGTTGGTGCCCTCGTAGATCTGCGTGATCTTCGCGTCGCGCATGTAGCGCTCGACCGGGAAGTCCTGCGTGTAGCCGTAGCCGCCGAACAGCTGGACGCCGTCGGTCGACACCTGCATGGCCGTGTCGGAGGCGAAGCACTTCGCCGCCGCCGAGGCGAAGGTCAGGTCGGCCGCGCCGCGGTCGGCCTTGGCGGCGGCGACGTAGACCAGCTGCCGAGCGGCCTCGGTCTTCATGGCCATGTCGGCGAGCATGAACTGCACGCCCTGGAAGTCCGAGACGGGCTTGCCGAACTGCTTGCGGTCCTTGGTGTAGGCGATGGCGGCGTCCAGGCTGCCCTGCGCGATGCCCACGGCCTGCGCGGCGATCGTCAGCCGGGTGTGGTCGAGCGTGGCGAGCGCGGTCTTGAAGCCCGTGCCGGGCGCACCGATGATGCGGTCGCCGGGGATCCGGCAGCTCTCGAAGTGCACCTCGCACGTCGGCGAGCCCTTGATGCCCATCTTGTGCTCGGGCAGCCCGACGGTGAAGCCCGGGTCGTCGGCGTGCACGACGAAGGCGGAGATGCCCCGGGCGCCGACGCCCGGCTCGGTGACGGCCATGACCGTGTAGTGCGTCGAGACGCCGGCCTGGCTGATCCAGGCCTTGGTCCCGTCGAGCACCCAGTCGTCGCCGTGGCGCACGGCCCGCGTGCGCATGGCGGCGGCGTCGGAGCCCGCCTCGCGCTCGGACAGGGCGTACGAGAACGTCGCCTCCCCCGCGGCCACGGCCGGCAGGTAGCGCGACTTGATGTCCTCGTCGCCCGACAGCAGCAGGCCGGTCGTGCCGAGCTTGTTGACCGCGACGATCAGCCCGGTGCTGGCGTCGACGCGCGACAGCTCCTCGATGACGATCGCGGTGGAGATGGCGTCCGCGCCGGCGCCGCCGTACTGCTCGGGCACGTGCAGCGCCAGCAGGTCGTTCCTGCGCAGCCCCTCGTGGATGTCCCAGGGGTAGACCGCGGTCCGGTCCACCTCGGCGGCGCGGGGCGCCACGACCGTCTCGGCGAAGGCCCGCACGCTCGCACGCAGGGCGTCGTGCTCCTCGGTCAGGCCGTACGCGGACGAGGGCTCTGCGGTCGTGGTCATGGCTCTCCTGCTGCTCGGACGTCCGATGTTATGGAACCATAGGGTTTCGGCCCGAGCAACGGGCACGCGGACGGAGAGGTGCCGATGACCGGTACGGGGCTCGACCTGGTGGCCGAGGCCCGTCGGCAGTGGCGCGAGCACGGCTGGCACGGTCCGGACGTGGGGATGGCGGCGGTCATCAGCCTCATGCGCGCGCAGCAGATCGTCCTGGGACGGCTCGAGGACACCGTGCGGCCGTTCGGGCTCAGCTACGCGAGGTACGAGCTGCTCGTCCTGCTGTCGTTCACCCGTGCCGGTGAGCTGCCGCTGAGCAAGATCGGCGACCGTCTGCAGGTGCACCCTGCGAGCGTGACCGGAGCCGTGGACAAGCTCGAGCAGCAGGGCCTGGTGGTGCGCGTGCCGCACCCGGACGACCGGCGCGCGGTCCTGGCCCGGATCACGGCGCAGGGGCGTGCGGTCGCCGAGGCCTCGACGGCGGCGCTCAACGCCGGACCGTTCGCCGACGTCGGGCTGTCGGACGACGCCGCGGAGCAGCTCATCTCGGTGATCAGCGAGCTGCGCCGCAGCGCCGGCGACTTCTGAGGCGGCCCGTCAGCAGGCCCGCCGGGATGTGGCGATCAGCGGGCCGCGCTGAGCGTGCGAGATCGCCACATCCGGAGGAGGCGGGAGGGCGGCTCAGCTGGAGGTCAGGGCCTTGGCGTTCTTGCGGGCCTTCTTGGCCGACTTGCGGGCCGACTTGCGGGCGCTGCGGGCGGCGCCGCGGGCACCGTCGACCAGCCCGTCGATCAGCAGCGCCGAGCCGACGCCCACCAGCCACACGTCCTTGGCGATGCCGATGCCGTCCTGCGTCGGCTTGATGCTGCCCTCCTCGCGCAGGCCGGGCGTCTTGAGGTAGAGGTTGACCAGGCCGGCGCCGAAGGCGGTCAGCGCGGCGCCGGCGACCACCGGCGACACGAACGGCAGCAGCAGCGCGGCGCCGATCGCCATCTCCGCGCTGGACAGCCCGGCGACGAAGGTCTTGGGCGGGACGCTGCCGAGCGGCGGGAGCGAGCCTGCGGCCATGCCGTGGATCCCCGCGGCGGCCTCCTCGGGCAGGCCCCGCTTGCCGAGGCCGGAGTTGAGGATGAACGCACCGGTGGTGACGCGCAGGGGGATGTGGCTCAGACGCACAGGGACTCCTCGAGACGGGGGCAGGCGGACGGGCTGTGCCGGGCACTACCCCGGGCGGTTCGACACCGTACCGCCGACGACCCGAGGCTCAGGCCGCCGCCCGAGCCCGGTGCACGGCTGGGCGGATGTCGTTGTCGTACGCCGTGAGCGCCGCGGCGATGGCCATGTGCATGTCGAGGTACTGGTAGCTCCCGAGGCGACCGCCGAAGTGGACGTCCGGCTCGCGCGCCATGAGCTCGCGGTAGCCCTTGAGGCGGCGCCGGTCCTCCGGCGTGTCGACCGGGTAGCAGGGCTCGTCCCCGGGCTGCGCCCAGCGGGAGTACTCGGTCATCACGACGGTGCGACCGGGCACCGGTGGGCGCTCGGGGTGGTAGTGCTGGAACTCGTGCACGCGGGTGTGCGCGACGTCCTCGTCGGCGTAGTTCATGACGGTCGTGCCCTGGTGGTCGTCGACCTCGAGGACCTCGGTCTCGAGGTCGAGGGTGCGCCAGCCCAGCGCGCCGGCGCGGAAGTCGAACCAGCGGTCGACCGGGCCGGTGTAGACCACCGGGGTGCCGGCCCGCCGCTGGTCGCGGACGTCGAACCAGTCGACGCCGGTGTGGACCGTCACGCCCGGGACCGTCGCCATGCGGGTGAGCAGCGCGCCGTAGCCGTCGACCGGGATGCCCTCGTGCGTGTCGGTGAAGTAGCGCGTCCCGTACGTGAAGCGCACCGGCAGGCGCGTGATGATCCGCTCCGGCAGGTCGCGGGGGTCGGTCTGCCACTGCTTGGCGGTGTAGCCGCGGATGAACGCCTCGTACAGCGGCCGCCCGATCAGGCTGATCGCCTTCTCCTCGAGGTTGGCCGGGGTCGCGCCGCCCAGCTCGCCCGCCTGCTCCTGGACCAGCGCCCGCGCCTGCGCGGGCGTGAGGTGCCGGTCGAAGAACTGCGTCATCGTCGCCATGCCGATGGGCATCGGGTAGACGCGTCCGCGGTGCACCGTCCACACGTGGTGGACGTAGTCGTTGAACGCGCCGAAGCGGTTGACGTACGCCCACACGCGCTCGTTGCTGGTGTGGAAGATGTGCGAGCCGTAGGTGTGGACCTCGATGCCGGTCGAGGGCTCCGGCTCGCTCCAGGCGTTGCCGCCCAGGTGCGACCGCCGGTCGAGCACCACCACGCGCGCGCCGTCCTCGGCAGCGCGCTGGGCCACGGTCAACCCGTAGAACCCCGATCCGACCACGACGAGGTCGGCCTCCTGCAGCCCCAGCACCATGTCTCGGCCGTCCCCGGGCCCGCTGCACGGAAACGGCGGCTCAGTCGCCTGCGAGCCAGGTCACGGTCCGGACGGTGAGCACCACGCCGACCAGCACGAGCGGGATCGCCCACGGCAGGCGCCACCGCGGCGCCACGCGGTAGGCGACGAAGGCCACGGCCACCAGCAGCACGACGGCCTTGAGGGTCACACCCGAACGCTACGCGGGGCCGGGGCCGCCAGCGGTCCCGCAGCGATCAGTGCGGGTCCGCGGGCACGCCCAGGACACCCGGGGTCGGAACGGCGTCCGGCGGCGGGTCGAGCGGCAGGTGCTCCTTCTCCGGCTGCTGCGGCGGGGCCGCGGGGACCGGCGGAGGCGGCGTCGTCTCGTCGGCGAGGAAGTCGAGCAGCACCTGCGTGACGGTCTCGGACGCCTCCTCGAGCACGAAGTGCCCTACCCCCGGCACCGTGACCATGACGCAGTCGGCGCCGAGGTCGCGGACGACCGACTCGCCCGTCGAGATGGGCAGGACGGGGTCGAGCGCCCCCCACAGGACCAGAGCCTGCTCGGCACGCACCCGCGGGGTCCCGGACGGCCGCGAGCGGGTGAGCGCCGCGGCCGCGCGGGGACGCGCGACCGCCCGGTAGTAGCCCAGCATCGCGGTGACGGCCGAGCGGGTCGTGTAGGCCGCGGCGTACTCCGCGCGGCGGTCGGCGTCCAGCGGCTCCGGCGAGCGCCACCCGAGGTCGAGCATCGCCTCGACCACGCGCCGGCCGCCGAGCCGGAACAGCGCCTCGGGCAGCGCCGGGAGGGCGAAGAAGGGGATGTGCAGCGCCCGCAGCGGCACCGAGCGGAACGGTGCGTTGGCGATGACGATGCGCCGGACCAGGTCGGGCCGGGCACCGGCCAGCGCGAGGGCGAGCGAGCCGCCCCAGTCGTGGCCGACGACGTCGAGCCGTCCGCCGGGCACCTCGGCGTCGACCAGCGCGGACAGCTGCGCGACGAGCGAGGCGATGTCGTACGGGCCGGAGTAGGACGAGCCGCCGAGGCCGGGCAGGTCGGGCGCCAGCACCCGGCGGCCCTGGGCCAGGCGCGGGGCGATGTCGCGCCAGGCCGACGACGTCTCCGGCACGCCGTGCAGCAGCAGGACCGGGGTGGTGGCGTCGACCGCGTCCGACGTCCGGCCGTCGCCGTCGGTGTGGGGGTGCTCGCGCAGCAGGAAGCTCGTCGTGCCCGCCGTCACGGTCCGGACCTGGGACGTCTCGCTCATCCGTAGAACACCCTCTCGACGACTGCCCTGGCACGACGGGTGGCCCGCCGGTAGTCGTCCAGGAACTCCCCCTGCGAGAGCGCAGGGTAACCGAGGGAGCGGGCCACGCCGTCGAGCTCCCGCCCGCTCGAGGGCAGGCTGATCGCCTGCTTCCCGCGGACCAGCACGAGAGCGTCCCGCACCCGGGCCGCGAGCGTCCACGCGGTCCGGAGCACGTCGGCGTCGTCGGGGTCCAGCAGGCCGGCGTCGCGCGCCGCCTGCAGCGCCGGCAGCGTCGCGGGGGTGCGCAGCGCCTCCACGGCGTGCGCGTGCTGCAGCTGCAGCAGCTGCACCACCCACTCGACGTCGGCCAGCCCGCCGGGACCCATCTTGAGGACCAGCTTGGGGTCGACGCCGCGGGGCATCCGCTCGCCCTCCATCCGCGCCTTGATGCGGCGGATCTCGCGGACGTGCGCCTCGGTGAGACCGCCCTGCGGCCAGCGCACCGGCGCGACGGCGTCGAGGAACCGCGCGGCGAGGTCGGCGTCCCCGACCAGAGGAGCTGCCCGCAGCAGCGCCTGCGCCTCCCAGACCGAGGACCACCGGGCGTAGTACGCGGCGTACGACGACAGGCTGCGGCTCAGCGGTCCCTGCTTGCCCTCAGGGCGCAGGTCGGCGTCGACGACGAGCGGCGGGTCGGGTG
Organism: uncultured Frankineae bacterium; assembly: GCA_902805805.1. The sequence goes on from CADCUE010000257.1 coordinate 6,191, forward strand.
CCGGCAGGGCCAGCAGCCGCCGTACCTCGTGCGCCACGTCGTGCGCCACCGACGCAGCGACGCTCTCCGGCGTGCCGGGGTGCGCCTCGTGCACGAACAGCACGTCGGCGTCCGAGCCGTAGCCCTGCTCGCGGCCGCCGAGACGTCCCATGGCGAGGACGGCGAAGCGGATCGGCAGCTCGTCGCGCCGCTCGGACTCGACCTTGCGGCGAGCGGTCTCCAGCGCGGCGGCCAGCACGGCGCCGGCGACGTCCGACAGCGCAGCCCCCACCTCGGCGTGGGAGACCAGACCGAGCAGGTCTGCGCAGGCGACGCGCAGCAGCTCTTCACGCCGCATGCCGCGAGCGGCGGCCACCGTCGCCTCCCAGTCGTCCCGCCGCCGGGCCACCGAGACGAAGGCGCTCTCCAGCGCGGCGCGCGGCCGGGGCGCGAGCTCGGCGTCGGACGCCAGCAGGCGCACGGCCTCCGGCGCGCGCCCCAGCAGGTCGGCGACGAAGCGGGAGGAGGCCAGCAGGTGGGCGAGCCGCTCGGCGGCCTGGCCCTCGTCGCGCAGCAGACGCAGGTACCACGGCGTGCCGCCGAGGGCGTCCGACACCTGCCGGAAGGACTTCAGGCCGGCGTCCGGGTCGGCCGCGTCGGCGAACCACCCGAGCATGGCGGGCAGCAGCGTCTGCTGGATGACCGCGCGGCGCGAGACGCCGCCGGTGAGGGCCTCGAGGTGGCGCAGGGCCACGGCGGGCTCGGCGAAGCCCAGCGCCTCCAGACGGGCGCGGGCGGCCGCGGGCGTCAGGCGGGCCTGGTCGGCGGGCAGGCGGGCCACGGCCTCGAGCAGCGGCCGGTAGAACAGCTTCTCGTGCAGGCGGCGGACCTCCCGGCCGTAGCCCGCGCGCTCGCGGCCGAAGGTCTGCAGCACGTCCTTGCGGTAGCCGACGGCCCGCGCGAGCCGACGCAGACCGGCCTCGTCGTCCGCCGCGGGCAGCAGGTGGGTGCGCCGCAGCCGGTGCAGCTGCAGGCGGTGCTCGACGGTGCGCAGCCAGCGGTAGGCCTCCGTCAGGTGGCGGGCGTCCTCCCGCCCGACGTACCCGCCGGCGGCGAGCTGGTCGAGGGCGACCAGCGTGGTGCCGCTGCGGACCGTCTCGTCGGTGCGGCCGTGCACCAGCTGCAGCAGCTGCACCGCGAACTCCACGTCCCGCAGTCCGCCGGGGCCGAGCTTCACCTCGCGCGAGGCCCGGTCGCCCTTGAGGGTCTTCTCGACCCGTCGGCGCATCGCCTGGACGTCCTCCACGAAGCCCTTGCGCTCCCCGACCCGCCACACCATCGGGTCCACCGTGTCGACGTACGCCTGTCCGAGCGCGAGGTCGCCGGCGACCGGCCGGGCCTTGAGCAGCGCCTGGAACTCCCACGTCTGCGCCCAGCGCCGGTAGTAGGCCTCGTGCGAGGCCAGGGTCCGCACGAGGGGGCCCGCGCCGCCCTCGGGCCGCAGGCCGGCGTCGACCGGCCAGGCCACCGCGGCGCAGACGCGCATCATCTCGCTGGCCAGCCGGGTCGCCGTCTTGAGCGCCGCCTGCTCGGGGGAGCCGTCCAGCGGCTCGGCGACGAAGACGACGTCGACGTCGCTGACGTAGTTGAGCTCCCGCCCCCCGGCCTTGCCCATCCCGATGACCGCCAGCCGGCAGGGCGGGGCATTGTCGGGGAGCGCGGTCAGCGCCACGGCGAGGCCGGCCGAGAGCGTCGCGGCGGCGAGGTCGGCCATCTCCGCCGCCACCTCCTCGACCGTGACGGCGCCGCTGAGGTCGCGGGCCGCCAGCGCCAGCAGGCACCGGCGGTAGGCGGTGCGCAGCGCGGCCACGGCTGCGGCGCCGGTCAGCCCGGCGCGCGCCCCGCCGGTGCCCCAGGGCAGCACGTCGGAGTCGGCCTGCACCGCGTCGAGCAGCGTCCGCTGCAGCCCGTAGACGGTGGGCCGGACGCTCTCCAGCTCGTCGTCCAGCGTGGTCCAGTCGGCCGGGTGGGCCACCAGGTGGTCCCCGAGCGCCATGCTCGTCCCCAGCACCCGCAGCAGCCGCCGCCGCAGCCCGGGCGAGCTGCACAGCGCCTCGCGCAGCGCCGAGGGCTCGGGCACCTCGGCGAGCAGGGTCACCAGCGTGCTCAGGGCCAGGTCGGGGTCGGCGACGTCGGCGAGCGCGGTGACGACCTCGGCGGCCTGCTCGTCGACCGGCCGGCCGGCGGACCAGAGACCGACCTGCTCCAGCGCGGCCTGCGTGGCCGTCGGGTCCTCGAAGCCCAGCCGGACGAGCAGCCCCGTCCCGGTGGACCGGGAGTCGAAGACGCTCACCGGACGGGTCAGGCCTCGAGCAGCGGCAGGACGACGCGCCCGCGGCCGGCGGACAGGGCGGCGAAGCGCTCGACGACGGGACGCCAGCAGGCCTCCACCTCGTCGAGCTCGGCCACCGCACGCTCGGCCAGCGCGACCGGGTCGAGTCCGGCCTCGACGACGGCCGCGGTGTACTCCGCGCCCCACTGGCGGACCATCTCCGGCGGGGTCTCGATGTGGAACTGCAGTCCCCAGGCCCGGGTCCCCACCCGGAACGCCTGGTGGGGGTAGCGGCTGCTGCTGGCCAGCAGCACCGCTCCGGGTGGCAGGTCGACGATGGCGTCCTCGTGCCACTGCACGACGGTGGGCGTGAAGGGCACGTCGCCGAACAGCTCGTCGTCCCAGGCGGCGTCCCGCTTGGCGACCAGCCGCGCGCCGGCCTCGACGCCGTCGGCGCCCTTCTCGACCCGGCCACCCAGCGCCTCGGCGAGCAGCTGCGCACCGAGGCAGATGCCCAGCGTCGGCACGGACTGCGCGACGGCTGCGCGCAGCAGGTCCTTGGTGGCCGGCAGCCAGGGCGCCGAGCTGTCGTCGTACGCCTGCTGCGGTCCGCCGAGGACGACGAGCGCGTCGTACGCCGTCGGATCGCTCGGGAGCGGCTCGCCGTCCCACGGGGCGACGATCTCGAGCTCGAGTCCGGCGGCCGGCAGCCAGGTGGCCAGCGTGCCGGGGCCCTCGCTCGGCGAGTGCGTGACGACCAGCGCGCGCGCCGTCGCTCCACCGGGACGTGGAGACATCACAGCACCGGGAGGTAGCGGCCGAGCTCGAACGGCGTGACCTCGGCCCGGTAGGCCTGCCACTCCGCCCGCTTGTTGCGCAGGAAGAAGTCGAAGACGTGCTCGCCGAGCGTCTCGGCGACCAGCTCGCTGGTCTCCATCACGGTGATCGCCTCCGCGAGGCTGCCGGGCAGCGGCGTCATGCCCATCGCGCGCCGCTCCCCGTCGGTCAGGGTCCAGACGTCGTCCTCGGCGCCGGGCGGCATCTCGTACCCCTGCTCGATGCCCCGCAGGCCGGCCGCCAGCAGCAGGGCGAAGCACAGGTAGGGGTTGGTGGCGCTGTCCGGGCTGCGCACCTCGATGCGGGTCGAGCCGCTCTTCTTCGGCTTGTACATCGGCACGCGCACCAGCGCGCTGCGGTTGTTGGAGCCCCAGCAGACGTACGGCGGCGCCTCACCGCCCGACCACAGGCGCTTGTAGCTGTTGACCCACTGGTTGGTCACGGCGGTGATCTCGGCGGCGTGCTGGAGCAGCCCGGCGATGAAGTGCTTGGCGATCTTGCTCAGGTGGAGCGGGTCGCCCCCGTCGTAGAAGGCGTTCTGGTCGCCCTCGAACAGCGAGAGGTGGGTGTGCATGCCGCTGCCGGGCTGGCCGCTGAACGGCTTGGGCATGAAGGTGGCGTAGACGCCCTGGGACAGCGCCACCTCCTTGATCACGTGCCGCGTCGTGAGGATGTTGTCGGCCGTCGACAGCGCGTCGGCGTAGCGCAGGTCGATCTCCTGCTGCCCGGGCGCGACCTCGTGGTGGCTGAACTCCACCGAGATGCCCATGCGCTCGAGCATCGTGATGGCGTCGCGGCGGAAGTCCTGGCTGACGCCGTGCGGGGTGAGGTCGAAGTAGCCGGCGGCGTCCACGGGGACGGGGACGGAGCCGGCGGACGGCAGGTCCTTGAGCAGGAAGAACTCGATCTCGGGGTGCGTGTAGAAGGTGAAGCCTGCGTCGGCGGCCTTGCCGAGGGCCCGGCGCAGGACGTGCCGCGGGTCGGCCCACGAGGGCGTGCCGTCCGGCATCGTGATGTCGCAGAACATGCGCGCCGTCCCGGGGGCGCCGTCGGACTCGCGCCAGGGCAGCACCTGGAACGTCGCCGGGTCCGGCTTGGCCAGCATGTCGCTCTCGTGCACCCGCGCGAAGCCCTCGATCGCCGAGCCGTCGAAGCCGATGCCCTCGGCGAAGGCCCCCTCGAGCTCGGCCGGGGCGATCGCCACCGACTTGAGGGTGCCGAGCACGTCGGTGAACCACAGCCGGACGAACCGGATGTCGCGCTCCTCCAGCGTCCGGAGGACGAACTCCTGCTGCTTGTCCACGACTGTCGCTCTCCCGGTTCCCAGGGCCGCGGCACGTCCGTCCGCGGCGGACGCGGCGGGCCTGCCGACAGCAGCCTACGGACCGCCGGTCCCGTCGCCGGCGGGCGCACGGAGCGGCTTGACAGCGCACGGCGACCTGGGCCATGGATGGAGGCATGACGCCCAAGGGCATCACGCCGAGACGGGTCGTGAACCACGCCCGGTGGCGGGCGATGCAGCTGCGCAAGGCCGCGCTCAACGCCTACTACCGGCGGGCAGGTCTGGAGCTGAGCGCCCGCGGGTTGCGCGCCTGCGGCGTCTCGACGAGCGACAAGCACGTCTTCGGGGAGATCTTCGGCGATGAGGACGCGTACCGGCTCGACGTCGTCGTCCCGCTGATGCGAGGCGGCACGGTCGTCGAGGTCGGTGCGCACAAGGGCTACTTCACGGTCCTGGCCGGCTCGGCCGCCGACCGGGTCGTCGTGTTCGAGCCGACCGAGAGGAACTACGAGTACGTCCTGAGGAACGTCGCGTTGAACGGGCTCACGAACGTGACGGCGGTGCAGGCGGCCGTGTCCGACACGGCCGGCGTCAAGCCGTTCACGCTGAGCGCCGTCAACGACGCCCGCCACACGTTCTTCAGCACGCGCTACAGCGGCAGCGGCACGACCGTCGAGGTGCGCTGCGTGACCCTGCCGGAGGCGCTGGAGGAGCACGGCGTCGAGCACGTCGACCTGCTCAAGCTCGACTGCGAGGGCAGCGAGTACGACGCCCTGCTCTCCTGTGACGCGCCGGTGCTGGCGCGCATCGACCACATCGTCGCCGAGCTGCACGAGTCCCGGACCATCCCGCACACCCGCTCGGATCTGATCTCCCACCTGGCTCGGCACGGCTTCACGGCGGAGCTCTACGACGAGCACGTCCGCGGCGACCTGCGCACCTGCATGGCCTTCTTCTCAGCGCAGCGGGACCGCGGGTCCGGGACGCCTAGGGAGCGGTGACCCGATCGCCCCGCCGCTGGCCGTCCGGGCGCGCCGACGTCACGGGGCCGCGACGGTCGAACGGTGCGCCCAGCACCGCGCCACGGGCCAGCAGCAGGTCGACGGTGACGGACAGCAGCCCGAGCGCGATGGCGCCCCAGCCGAGCGTCTCCAGGGCCTCCTCGACGGTGACCTCGAGCTCGTAGAGCGGCTGGCCGTGGTCCGACCCGAGCGCGTAGAGCACCGGCGCCGTGGCCTCCAGCGCCACGGCGCTGACCAGGCAGGCCAGACCGGCCACCAGGAAGCGACCCGTCCCGACGTCGACGCTGCGGGCGGTGCGCAGCAGCAACCAGCCGACCACGCACATCAGCGGGAAGTAGACCAGCGGCCAGAACGTGTAGCCGTCGTGCCCGTAGGCGTCGAAGCGCTGCGCGACGTTGGCCACGATCTCGTGCAGCACCACCATGTCGTCCAGCGAGAGGAAGCCGCACAGCCCGGCCAGGGCCAGCATCGGAGCGCGCACGGCGCGGGCGAGCAGCGCCAGCAGCAGGGCCCCGAGCGCGGTCGACCAGGTCGTGACCGTGCCGAGCCAGCCCGCCACGCTGGCGTCCTTGTCGGCGTTGATGCGGTCCAGGCGCAGGTCGAACACCGCCAGGTCGACCAGGTGCAGGAGCGACTGGACCGCGGCCGCGGCGACCAGCAGCAGCAGCGCCGGGCGCAGCAGGCGCGCACCGCTGCCGGCCAGGGCCCCGCTGCTCAGCGCGCCGGGGCGCCAGGCCGGGGCGACGGCGCCCGCCAGGCGGTCGAGGGGAGCCGGCAGCAGACGGCGGGACCGCGGCACGCCGGAGTCCTGCGTACTGACATGCGGAGTCACGGCATGTCCCTTTCGACGGAGGTGGTGCAAGGGTGCCTCAGGCACGGGCGGAGCGCACGGCTTCTTGCGGAGAAAGGCCTGCCGACGCCGGGCTCGGACGGCCGGCGGCGCCGGTCCGGCCGGCGGCTACGGCGTCAGCACCACCTTCAGGCACTCGTCGTTCTTGTGCTTGAAGGTCTCGTACATCTGCGGCGCCTCGGCCAGCGAGGCCCGGTGCGTGACGATGAAGCTCGGATCGATGTCGCCCCGCTCGATCCGCTCGAGCAGGTGGTGCTGGTAGCGGTGCACGTGCGTCTGGCCGGTGCGGACCGTGAGCGACCTGTTCATGAGCGAGCCGATCGGGAACTTGTCCATGAAGCCGCCGTAGACGCCGACGATCGACACGACCCCGCCGCTCCGGCAGGACAGGATCGCCTGGCGCAGCGCGTGCCCGCGCTCGGTCTCCAGGCGCGTGGCCTGCTTGACCCGGTCGTAGGTCTGCAGTGCGGCGTTGTCGTGGTGGGCCTCGAGGCCGACGGCGTCGATCACGGCGTCCGCCCCCCGGCCGGCGGTCATCTCCTGCAGGGCGTCGCGGACGTCCACCTGCTCGTAGTTCAGCGTCTCGGCACCGGTGTGGCGGCGCACGATGTCCAGCCGGTAGTCCAGCCGGTCGATGACGACCACGCGGTGCGCGCCGAGCAGGAACGCGCTGGCGGCGGCGAACTGGCCGACCGGGCCAGCCCCCCAGACGGCGATCGTGTCCCCCTCCTCGATGTCGCACATCTCGGCGCCCATCCAGCCCGTGGGGAAGACGTCGGTGAGGAAGAGCACCTGCTCGTCGGTCAGCGAGCTCGGCACCTTCATCGGGCCGACGTCCGCGAAGGGCACCCGGGCGTACTCCGCCTGCCCTCCGGCGTAGCCGCCGGTGAGGTGCGAGTAGCCGAAGATGCCGGAGGTGGCGTGGCCCCACAGCTTCTCGGCGAGTCCGGCGTTGGGGTTGCTGTTCTCGCAGATCGACGTCATCCCGTTGCGGCACTGGCTGCAGCTGCCGCACGCGATGGGGAAGGGCACCACCACGCGGTCGCCGACGGACAGGTTGCCCACCCCCCTGCCGGTCTCGACGACCTCCCCCATGAACTCGTGACCGAGGATGTCGCCGCGCTTCATCTCCGGCACGTAGCCGTCGTAGAGGTGCAGGTCGGAGCCGCAGATCGCCGTCGAGGTGATGCGCACGATCGCGTCACGATCGCTGAGGATCTTCGGGTCCGGGACGTCGACGACCTCGACGGTGTTGCGTCCCATCCAGCAGGTGGCCTTCACGTCGTCTCTCCGATCGGGGCGGTCGAGGGGGTCGGGATGCCGGTACCGGTCACGCCGAGGCCGTCGGCTGACCCGGGTGCTGCACGAGCTGGCGCCGGGCGCTGGGGCCGTCCGGGCTGCCGTCCGACCGCACGACCTCGCCCGTCTCGATGACCTGCTTGAAGCGGCGCAGGTCGTCCTCGACCTGCTGGTGGGGGTCCTCACCCGCGAGCCGGGCGACCAGCGCTCCGGCCCTTCCGCCGGGCATCGCGTAGCGCAGGTGGACGCGCACCTCGGTGCCCCGCCCCGCGGGCGCCGCGGCCAAGCGCACGCTGCCGTGGTTGTCGACGTCCGCGCCCGGCAGGGAGCGCCAGGCGATGACCTCGCCGGGGACGTCCTCGACCAGCTCGGCGTCCCAGCTGACCGACTTCTTGACCGGCGCGCTCGCGGTCCAGCGGGTCCGGCCCTCGCCGGTCCACTCGACCGACTGCAGGTGCTCCATGAACGACGGAAGTCGCTCGAGCCCCCGCCAGAAGTCGTAGACCTCCTGCGGCGTCTTCGCGACGGTCACCGCTGCCGTGAGCTCCAGGTCGGAGGACGACGTGGCACCGGACGACGGCGCGGTGCTGCCGGAGCGCCGGGCGGCCAGCAGGTCGACGGCGGTCAGGCCGGCCACCGCGGCAGTGGCGGCGACCGTACGGCCGCGGTGCCAGCTGTCCCCGTTGCGCAGCGCGCGGCCCAGCAGCACGAGGTCCATGACGTCGCCGGCGACCCGCGACCACAGCCAGGTCGGCGAGGAGCCGCGGGCGAGCAGCCCTGCCGCGGCGCTGAGCTCGCGCAGGCCGACGCCTCGGGTCAGGTCCCTCGTGCCGGCCCTCGGCGTGGTCCCGACGGCCTCGGCGAAGCGGTCGGGGGCGGCGAGCTGCGGGACAGCGAGCGCGAGGCTCGCCAGCCCCAACCCGCGGGCCAGCAGGGCGGTCGAGGTGCTCATGCGGCGGCTCCCTGACGGGTCGGACGGACCCCGCTGACCTGCCCCGCTGACGCCGCACGACACCGCCGGGGTGCGGCGCCGGGCCGGGGGGTAGGGCGACCGGACCACCCCACCTGGAGGACGCATGACCAGCACCACCAGCCCCGTCGCCGCGAGCGGCATCTTCTCCCTCGGCGGCGACCTGCCCGTCTCCCGCCTCGGCTTCGGCGCCATGCGCATCACCGGCAAGGGCATCTGGGGTCCGCCCGCCGACGAGGACACCGCGCGGGCGGTCCTGCGCCGCGCCGTCGAGCTCGGCGTCGACTTCATCGACACCGCCGACAGCTACGGGCCCTTCGTCTCCGAGGATCTGATCCGCCAGGCGCTGCACCCGTACGACGGCGTCGTCGTCGCCACCAAGGGCGGTCTGCTGCGCACCGGTCCGGAGGCCTGGCCGGTGTGCGGCCGGCCCGAGTACCTCCGCCAGTGCGTCGAGATGTCGCTGCGGCGCCTGTCCGTCGAGCGCATCGACCTGTGGCAGCTGCACCGGATCGACCCGACGGTGGACGCCGCCGAGCAGTTCGGCGTCATGAAGGACCTGCAGGACGAGGGCAAGCTCCGCCACCTCGGGCTGTCGGAGGTGTCCGTCGACGAGATCCGGGCGGCCCGCGAGGTGATCGAGGTCGTCAGCGTGCAGAACCTCTACAACCTCGGCAACCGCCAGTCCGAGGAGGTCCTGTCCTACTGCGAGACCGAGGGCATCGGCTTCATCCCGTGGTTCCCGGTCGCAGCCGGCGAGCTGGCCCGCCCGGGCGGGCTGCTGGACGAGATCGCCGCCGCCCACGCGGCGACGCACGCGCAGCTCGCGCTGGCCTGGCTGCTGCGCCGGTCGCCGGTCATGCTGCCGATCCCCGGCACCGGATCGCCGGCCCACCTGGAGGAGAACTGCGCGGCGGCGACCGTCGAGCTCACCGACGAGGAGTACGACGCCCTGACCGCAGCCGGGCAGTAAGCAGGTCCTGGCCCGTAGCCTTCCGCAGCATGGCGCAGCTGAGGATCGGACTCGCCCAGGTCGACAGCACCGTGGGGGACCTGACCGGCAACGCGGACCTCGTCAGCCGGTGGACGTCCCACGCGCTCGCCTCCGGCTGCCACCTCGTGGCCTTCCCGGAGATGGTCCTCACGGGCTACCCGCCGGAGGACCTCGTGCTGCGCCGGTCGTTCGTCCAGGCGAGCCTGGACGCGCTCGAGGCGCTCGCCGACCGGCTCGCCGCCGAGGGGGCGGGCGACATGGCCGTCGTGGTCGGCTACTGCGGGCGCAGCGAGACACCGTCGCCGGCGCTCGGCCGGCCCGCCGGGGAGCCGCAGAACTCCGCGGCGGTGCTGTTCGGGGGGCGCGTCGTGTCGCGCTACGCCAAGCACCACCTGCCGAACTACGGCGTCTTCGACGAGTTCCGCTACTTCGTGCGGGGTGACCGGCTGCCGGTCGTGCGGCTGCACGGCGTCGACGTCGTGACGGTGGTGTGCGAGGACCTGTGGCAGGAGGGCGGGCCGGTCTCGGTGGCCCGCGCCGCCGGGGCGGGGCTCGTCGTGTGCATCAACGGCTCGCCCTACGAGCGGGGCAAGGACGACCTGCGCGGACCGCTCGCCGCGCGGCGAGCCGCCGAGGCCGGCGCGCCGCTGGCCTACGTCAACTGCGTCGGAGGCCAGGACGAGCTCGTCTTCGACGGCGACTCGCTCGTCGTGGACGCCGCAGGCGCCCTCGTCGGGCGGGCACCCCTGTGGGAGCAGGGGCTGATGGTCGTCGACCTCGACCTGGCGCAGGCCTCGGACGACGGCACGGGCACGGTGGACGCCGGTGACGGGACCCGGATGGCCGTCGAGCGGGTCGTGCTGTCCGGCGAGCCCCTCGCGCCGTACGAGCCCGTCACGCCCGGGGTCGCCGTACCGCTCGACGACGAGGCCGAGGTGTGGGGGGCGCTGGTCACCGCGGTGCGGGACTACGTCGAGAAGAACCGGTTCCGCTCGGTGGTGCTGGGCCTGTCCGGCGGCATCGACTCCGCCCTGGTCGCCACGATCGCCTGCGACGCCCTCGGCCCGGACCGGGTGCACGTCGTCGGGATGCCGAGCGAGTGGTCGTCCGACCACTCGGTGACCGACGCCGAGGAGCTGGCGGAGCGGCAGGGCCTGACCTGGTCGGTCGTCCCGATCCGGCCGATGGTGGACGCCTGGCTGGCCGCGGTGCCGCTGACCGGCCTGTCGGTCGAGAACCTGCAGGCACGCGTGCGGGGCACGACCCTGATGGCGCTGTCCAACGAGCACGGCCACCTGGTGCTGACCACCGGCAACAAGAGCGAGGCCGCGACCGGCTTCTCCACGCTGTACGGCGACAGCGCCGGCGGCTTCGCCCCCATCAAGGACGTGCCCAAGACGCTGGTGTGGGCCCTGGCGCGCTGGCGCAACCGGGTCGCCGCCGAGCGGGGCGAGGTCCCGCCCATCCCCGAGAACAGCATCGACAAGCCGCCCTCGGCCGAGCTCGCGCCCGGTCAGCTGGACAGCGACCGGTTGCCGGCGTACGACGTGCTCGACCCGCTGCTCGACGCCTACGTCGAGCAGGACCGTGGACGGGCCGAGCTGCTGGCCGCCGGCTTCGACGAGCGCACCGTCGACCGGGTCATCGCGCTGGTCGACGCCGCCGAGCACAAGCGCCGCCAGTCGCCGCCGGGACCCAAGATCACCGGGCGGGCGTTCGGCCGCGACCGGAGGCTGCCGATCACGTCGCGCTGGCGCGAGCAGGCGGCGCCCACGGTCGCCGAGCCGGAGCAGGCCCGGCCCGAGGGGCACTGAGTCGTCAGCGCTGCTTCTGGTGCCGCACCCGCGTGGCGTCGACGAGGTAGGTGATGCGCTGCTCGCCGTGCTGGCGGAAGGGGTACTCGTCGACGCCCAGGTACTTGTGCGCCAGCCGGTCGATGTGCTCGTCGGCGCCCTCGGTCGTGCCGCGGGCCGTCCCGCGCACCTCGACGTAGTCGTACGGGTTGTCCTCGTCGTAGACGACGACCGCGACGGTCGGGTTGCGCTCGAGGTTCGTCGGCCAGGCCCGGCCGACCGCGCTGTTCACCGCCAGCCGGCCGTCCTCCACGCTCACCCACACCACGGTGCTGTGGATCGCGTTGTCGGCGTCGAGCGTCGAGAGCACGGCGTGGTTGGGCTTGTCGAGCAGCGCCTCGACACCGGGGTCGTCCAGGGCGGCCATGGGTCCTCCTCGCGTCGGTGGGATCCCGAACCTAGAGGACGGCGCTCTCCGTCCGGGTGGCTGACAGCTGCTCCTCGGTGTCGGCGTCGGCGTGCGCCGCGGCCAGCCCGCCCTGCGCCCGCAGCGGGATCTCCTCGACGAGCAGGCTCAGCACGAACGCCGGCACGAGCAGGAGCGCGACGGTCAGGAAGACCGTCGAGGTCGAGTCGGCGAAGCCCTGCAGCACGACCTGCTGGACCGCGTCGGGCAGCGTGGCGATGACGGTGCTGTCGTCGAGCGCCGTGGCGCTCGCGAAGCGGTCGACCACCGCCTGCGGCAGCCCGGCGGCCGCGGCGCGGGACTGGATGTTGTCGGCGAGCGAGCCGAACAGCACCGCGAGCGAGACGGCGGCGCCCAGCGTGCCGCCGAGCGAGCGGAAGAACGTGACCGAGGAGGTCGCCACGCCCATGTCCTGCGGGGGCAGGGCGTTCTGGACGCTGATCACCAGGGTCTGCATCGAGAGCCCGAGACCGCCGCCCATGACCACCATCCAGAGCATGGCGAGCGCGATGGGGGTGTCCACGTCGAGGGTCGACATCAGCAGCAGGGCGAAGAACATCAGTGCCGTTCCGAAGACCGGCAGCAGCTTGTAGCGGCCGGTGCGCTTCATCACGACGCCGGACAGCGTGGACGTGGCGAAGATGCCCACCATGAGCGGGATCAGCTGCAGCCCGGCCTCGGTCGGCGAGGAGCCGCGGACGATCTGCAGGTACAGCGGCAGGATCACCAGACCGCCGAACATGCCCGCCCCGACGAGCAGGGCCGTGACGCTGGTGAGGCTGAAGACGCCGCTGCGGAAGACCCGCAGCGGCAGGATCGCCGCCTCGCCGGCCTTCTGCTCCCGCAGCACGAAGCCGACGAGCGACACGACGGTGACGCCCACGAGGCCGAGGGTGAGCGCGGAGGCCCATCCCCAGTCCCGGCCCTTCTCCGCCACGAGCAGCACGGGCACGATCGTCGAGGCGAGCAGCGCCGCGCCGAGGTGGTCGACGCGCGCCTGGCTGGTCCGTCGCGGGAGGGTGAGCCGCCGGCTGACGACGGCCAGGGCGAGCAGCCCGATCGGGACGTTGATGTAGAAGATCCAGCGCCAGCCGTCGACCCCGAGCAGCGTGTCCTGACCGGCGAGGCTCCCGCCCAGCACGGGTCCGAGCACGCTGCTCGCGCCGAAGACGGCCAGGAACCAGCCCTGGTAGCGACCGCGCTCCCTGGGCGGCACCAGGTCGCCGACGATGGCGAAGGCGAGCGACATCAGCCCACCCGCACCCAGGCCCTGCACGGCGCGGTAGGCCGCCAGCTCGTAGACGGACTGCGCGAGACCGCACAGCACGGAGCCGACGACGAAGACGACGATCGCGAACAGGTAGAACGGCTTGCGGCCGTACTGGTCGGACAGCTTGCCGTACAGCGGTGTCGAGATCGTCGAGGTGATCAGGTAGGCGGTCGTGACCCACGCCTGCGCGGTCTGGCCGTTGAGCTCGTCGGCGATGGTCCGCATGGCCGTCGACACGATGGTCTGGTCGAGCGCGGCGAGGAACATGCCGAGCAGCAGCCCCGACAGCACCAGCATGATCTGCTTGTGCGTGAGGACCGGCGGCGCCTCGGCGGTCATGCGGAGCCGTCCTGCGGAGCGCAGGGGGCCGCGCGCGGCGCCAGGCCCACCAGCACGTCGTCGACGATGCGGCCGGCCAGCTCGGGCCCCGGAGGCGGCTCGTTGCGGATCAGGTTGCGGTAGGCCATCGGCCCGACCAGCAGGTCGACGGCGTGGTCGAGGTCGACGTCGGGGCGTACGAGCCCCTCGTCCACCCCCCGCTGCAGGGCGGCGGCGAAGGCGGCGCGACGGGGCTCCAGCACCTGCCGGCGGTAGTGGCGCATCAGCTCGGGGTTGTCGGCGCTCGCGCTGAGGAGCCGGGGGAAGATCTGACCGGCCAGCGAGGAGTCGCTCTTGCGGCGCACCGCCTCCAGCCGGGCCACGAGCTCGTCACGGACGCTCGCGCCCTGCACGACCTCCGGCGCCTCGCTCAGCGTCGCGACGGCGTCGACGACGAGCTGCTCCTTGCCGGCGTAGCGCCGGTAGAGCGTCGCCTTGCCGATCCCGGCCAGGGCGGCGACCGCCTCCATCGTCAGCGACGAGTAGCCGCCCTCCGCGAGCAGGCGGAGCGTGGCGTCGACGATGGCCGCGTCGACCCGCGGGTCGCGGGGCCGCCCGAGCTGCCGAGGCGCAGCGGCGTCGACGACGGTGGTCATGCGGCCTCCTCCACGGTGCGGTCCGGCCGCGTGCCCAACGTACGGGCGGCACTTGCGAGACGCAACCGTTCCGCTAGTGCGGCAGGCGTGACCCGTCCCACATGGGCAAGACCGCGGAGCAGTGCGACCCTGAGCAGGTCCGGGGACCGGTGCTCCCACCCGAGGGAGCTGGCCCTGAGTCACGACGGAGGGCAGTGCCGTGTCCGAGCTCCCGAGCCTCTACGGCGGGGTCACCAACCGCCGCGTTCGTCCCAGCGACCTGCAGCGGGCCAAGGACCGCGGCGAGCGGTGGGCCATGCTCACGTCCTACGACATGCTCACCGCCGCGATCTTCGACGAGGCGGGGCTGCCGGTGCTGCTCGTCGGTGACTCGGCCGGCAACAACGTGCTCGGTCACGCCACGACCGTGCCGGTGACCGTCGACGAGCTGCTTCCTCTGGTCCGGGCCGTCGTCCGCTCGACGACCCGGCCGATGGTCGTCGCCGACCTGCCGTTCGGCTCCTACCAGGCCTCACCCGAGCAGGCGCTGGCCACCGCGGCGCGCTTCCTGAAGGAGGGCGGCGCCCACGCGGTCAAGCTCGAGGGCGGCCGCCGGGTGACGGCCCAGGTGGAGCTGCTCGTGTCCGCCGGCGTGCCGGTCATGGGGCACGTCGGCCTGACCCCCCAGTCCGAGCTCGTCACGGGCCTGCGGGTGCAGGGTCGCGGCGAGGAGGGGGACGAGCTCATCACCGACGCGCTGGCCCTGCAGGACGCCGGGGCGTTCGCCGTCGTGCTGGAGGCCGTGCCGGCCGACCTCGCCGAGCGGGTGACCAAGGAGCTCCTCGTCCCGACCATCGGGATCGGCGCCGGCGTCGGCTGCGACGCCCAGGTCCTGGTCTGGACCGACATGGCCGGGCTCACCCCGGGCGCGCCACTGACCTTCGTCAAGCGCTACGCCGACCTGCGCGGCGCGCTCGCCGAGGCGACGCGGGCGTACGCCGACGACGTGCGCGAGGGCCGCTTCCCCGGTCCGGAGCACAGCTTCCGCTGACCGCTACGCCTCGAGCGCGCGCCGCAGCACGTCCGGCGCCGTCACGAGCGACGGGCCGTACCACGTGAGGTGACGGCCGCTGACCAGTGCTGCGGGGACGCCCGGGAACGCCTCCGGGCCGTCGTCGGCGGAGAAGGCGTAGGGCTCGTCCGGGAGCACGACCAGGTCGTGCGCGGGCAGGTCGTCGAGCCGGACCTTCGGATAGCGGTCCGGCGACCCGGCGAGGACGTTGGCGACACCCAGGCGGGCCAGGACGTCACCGGCGAAGGTGTCGCGGCCGAGGGCCATCCACGGACGCCGCCAGACCGGGACGACGGCCCGGCGCGGCCGCCCCGGACGGACCTCCGCCCACGCCTGCTCGGCCTGCGCCAGCCAGGTCGGCCGGTCGAGCCGGCAGGCGGCGAGCATCCGGCCGAGCGACACCAGGGCCTGCGGCACGGTCTCCGGCGCCGTGACCCACACGGCGAGCCCGGCCCTGCGCAGGGCGTCCAGGTCGACCGGGCGGTTCTCCTCGGCGTTCACGACGACGAGGTCGGGCCGCAGCTCGAGGACGCGGGCGACGTCGGGGTTCTTCGTCCCGGCGACGCGGACGACGTCGAGCTCCGGCGGGTGCGAGCACCACGCCGTGGCCCCGACGAGCAGCCCTGGAGCGGTCGCGGCGACCGCCTCGGTCAGCGACGGGACGAGGGACACGACCCGGGCGACCCGGTCGGGCACGTCGACGAGCGTGCCGAGGTCGTCTCGCACCCGCGTCACACGTCCGTGATGCGCAGCCCGGCATGGGCCTTGTAGCGGCGGTTCACCGAGATGAGGTTGGCGGTGAGGGCCTCGACCTGCGCGGCGTTGCGCAGGCGGCCCCCGTAGACGCCCCGCATGCCGGGCACCCGGTCGGCGAGGGCCTGCACCAGGTCGGTCGCCTCGCGGTCGTCGCCGAGCACCAGCACGTCGGTGTCGACCTGCTCGACGGTCTCGTCGAGCAGCAGCACCGCGCTGACGTGGTGGAAGGCAGCCACCACGCGACTGCCCGGCAGGACGGCCTGCGCCTGCTGCGCCGCACTCCCCTCCTCGACCGGCAGGGCGTACGCGCCCTGCTTGTCGAAGCCGAGCGGGTTGACGCAGTCCACGACGACCTTGCCGGCCAGGTCGTCGGCGAGCGCGAGGAGCAGCTCGCGGTGGCCCTCCCAGGGCACCGCCACGACGACGACGTCCGCGGCCCGGGCCGCCGCCGCGTTGTCGGTGCCGCTCACGCCGTCCGGCAGCTCGGCAGCCGCAGCCGCGGCCCGCCCGGCGTCCCGCGAGCCGAGCACGACCTGCGAGCCGGCGAGCGCCAGACGGCGGGCCAGTCCTCGCCCCTGCGGGCCGGTACCGCCCAGCACGGCGACGACGAGACGGGAGACATCGGGACGGGGGTCAGGGGCGGTCATGCCGGCATCCTGGCAGGTGCCGTCAGACCGGGCGGAACAGCACCGTGCGGGTCGCCGGGTCGGCCGTGACCAGCTGCACCTGCAGCCGCTCCCCCAGCGGCAGGTCCGCGCCTTCGCACTTCGCGCGCACCGCCGGCGAGCCCAGCTGCACGAGACCGCCCCTGCCGCCGGCCTCGACGACGACCGCGTCGAAGCGCTCCCCGACGCGAGGGGCCAGCACGACTGCCTCCGCCATGTCGACGACCGCCCGCTCGAGGGCCGAGGCCCGCCGGTGCGCGGCGGTCATGAGCTCGGGCAGCCGCGGCAGCGCCGCGCGGGCCCAGCCGGGGACCTCCTGACCGGCCGCGACGGCCAGGCAGACCTCGCTGACGTGCCGGTCGGCCAGGCGCCGCAGCGGCGCGGTGCAGTGGGCGTACGGCAGCGCCACCCCGCTGTGCAGCGACTGCTCGGGCAGCGCGCCGTCGAAGGGGGTGTAGCCGGCGCCGCGCAGCAGCCGGGTGGCGAGGACCAGCAGCGCCGCCGAGCCCGGGTCGGCCGGGTCCAGCGCCGAGACGACCTCCCCGTACGACGTGCCGTCGGCCCACGCGACGCCCAGCGCCGTCGCACTGCGCCGCAGTGCCGCCACGTCCTGCTCGGCCGCCGGGGGCAGGGTGCGCAGCAAGCCGATCCGGGCCGAGAGCATGAGCGCGGCCGCGGCCGTCCCCGTGAGCAGGCTGATCTGGGCGTTCCAGCCCTCGACCGGCAGCGGCGCCCGCAGGACCAGCTGCGGCCGGCCCTGCGCGTCGAGCTCGACCTCCTGCTCGGGCGTGGGCAGGTCGACGGCGCCGCGGGACCGGGCGCGCTCCTGGCGCAGCCCTCCGACCTCGCGCAGCAGCTCGAGGGCCTCCCCGGCTGTGCCCTGGTCCAAGTCGGCCTGCACGCCGGCGTAGTCCAGGCGGGCGCGCGAGCGGACCAGCGCCCGTCGCACGTGGGTCCCGGTGAGCTCGCCGTCGCGGTCGAGCTCGAGCTCCCACAGCACAGCCGGCCGCGGACCGTCGGGCAGCAGGCTGGCGGCCCGCTCGCCGAGCACGGGCGGGTGCAGCGGCACGCGTCGGTCGGGGGCGTACAGCGTCACCCCGCGCTGCTCGACCTCGCCGTCCAGGACGCTGCCGGGGTCGACGAACGCCCCGACGTCGGCGATGGCGTACCAGACCCGGTAGCCGGCCGGCGTCCGGGCCAGGTGCAGCGCCTGGTCGAGGTCCGAGCTGCCCGGCGGGTCGATGGTGACGAACGGGACGTCGGTGCGGTCGAGG
>CADCUE010000258.1 GCA_902805805.1 uncultured Frankineae bacterium
CGCGAGCAGGCCGTCGCCGCCCAGGTCGCCGAGCAGTACGCGCTGGTCGAGCGGGCGGCGCGGACCGCCGTGCGCGCGGGCCGGCTGACGGCGCGGACCGTCGGCGACCGGCTCGTCGTCGGGATGACCGACCTGCTGCGCCGCGCGCTCGACGCCGACCTCGTGCCGCGGTGGGACGCGCACATGCCGCCCGCCGCGCCGCCGCTGCCGGTGACGAGCGCCGCGGCCGCCACGGCGGTCTACCTGCCGTCGTGCACCAACCGGATCTTCGGCCCGGACGACGGGCCGTCCCTGCCGGCGGCGATGGTCGCGCTGGCGGAGCGCGCCGGGCAGGTGCTCCACGTGCCGGCGGACGTCGCCGGCGTCTGCTGCGCGACGCCCTGGAACTCCAAGGGCTACACCGACGGCGCGGCGCTCATGGCGCGGCGGACCGCCGAGGCGCTCGTGCGGTGGTCGGACGGCGGACGCCTGCCGGTCGTGATGGACGCGAGCTCGTGCACGCTCGGGCTGCGGGGCCTGGGTCCGTCGCTGGCGCCCGACCTGCGCGAGCGCTACGAGCGGGTGACCGTCCTGGACAGCCTCGAGTACGCCGCGCAGGTGCTGCTTCCGGAGCTGGAGGTCGAGCGGAAGGTCGACTCGGTCGCGGTGCACGCCGTCTGCTCGGTGCACCACCTCGGGACGGCGGCGGTCCTCGAGCAGCTGGCCGGGGCGGTCGCCGAGCGGGTCGTCAACCCGGTGTCGGCCGGCTGCTGCGGCTTCGCCGGCGACCGCGGCTGGCTCCACCCCGAGCTGCCCGCCGCCGCCCTGCGCCCCGAGGTCGAGGAGCTGGCGGGCGAGCAGCACGACGCGTACGTGTCGAGCAACCGCACCTGCGAGATCGGGCTCAGCCGCGAGAGCGGGCACGCCTACCGCTCGGTCGTGCACCTGCTGGAGGAGGCGACCCGACCGGGCGGCTACCAGGCGTAGGCCTCCGGCGCCGGACCGCCGGGACCGGGGAAGATCGCGTCGAGCCGCGCGAGGGCGGCCTCGTCGAGGGAGAGCTCGGGAGCGCGCAGGGCGCCGGTCAGCTGCTCGAGCGTGCGCGGACCGATGATCGGTGCCGTCACCGCAGGCTGGTGCAGCAGCCAGGCGAGCGCCACGTCGGCCGGCTTCTCGGCCAGCTCGTCGCAGAACGCCTCGTACGCCTCGACGGCCGGGCGGTGCTCCTCCAGCGCCTCCCGCGTGCGCGCCGACGCGGAGCGGCCCTCGGCCTGCTTGCGCAGGATGCCGCCGAGCAGCCCGCCGCCGAGGGGCGACCAGGGGATCAGGCCGATGCCGTACGCCTGGCAGGCCGGCGCCACCTCGAGCTCGACGGTGCGCTCGAGCAGGTTGTAGAGGCTCTGCTCGCTGACCAGGCCGAGGCTGCCGCGTCGCGCGGCCTGCTCGTTGGCCTGCGCCAGGCTCCAGCCGGGGAAGTTGCTCGAGCCGACGTAGAGGACCTTGCCCTGCTGCTTGAGGACGTCGAAGGCCTCCCACAGCTCGTCCCACGGCGCCGACCGGTCGATGTGGTGCATCTGGTAGAGGTCGATGTGGTCGGTCTGCAGCCGCCGCAGCGACGCGTCGCACTGCTGCCGGACGGCCTTGGCGGACAGCCCGGTCTCGTGCGGGGCGTCGCCCATCGAGCCGTACAGCTTGGTGGCGAGCACGGTGCTCTCGCGCCGCCCGCCGCCCTGGGCGAACCACCGGCCGAGGATCGACTCGGTCCAGCCCTCGCCGCGGCGCCAGCCGTAGACGTTGGCGGTGTCGACGAAGCCGATGCCGGCCTCGCGGGCGTGGTCGAGGATGGCGTGGCTGTCCTGCTCGCTCGTCTCGGGGCCGAAGTTCATCGTGCCGAGGCACAGCGGGGACACACGGAGGCCGGTGCGGCCGAGGTGGACGGGCGTCAGGGTCATGCGCCGGACCCTACGTCGGGCCGGCCAGCCCGTCGTCGTCGAGGCGCTGGCGCAGTGCGGCCACCTCGCCCTCGAGCGCAGCGATGCGGGTGGCCGCCTGCAGCGACAGGCCCTCGGCGACGAGGTCGACCAGGCGCCGGGCGTGCGTGAGCTGGCGGGAGCTGTAGCGGCGCTGGCCACCGGCTGAGCGCTCCGGGCTCACAGCACCGGCGGCGTCGAAGCGCCGGAGCGTGGCCGCGGGGACGCCGAGCAGGTCACCGGCCTGCCCGACGGTGAAGAAGGCCGCGTCGGGGTCGGTCCAGGGACTCAGCGGGTCGGGCACCCCGCCCGGGGGCGGGACCCGGGGCGGGGTGCCGTCCACCGGACTAGCTGCCCGAGCCGGCGCCGACCGCCGTCTGCTCGGTCGACCCCTGGATGACCTGCGGCGACTCCTGGCTGCCCACCGCCACCTCGATCTTGCGCGGCTTGGCGCGCTCGGCGACCGGGATGTTGAGCGTGAGGACGCCCTGGTCGTACGTCGCCTCGATGCGCTCGGTGTCGAGCCCCTCGCCCAGGAACAGCTGCCGGACGAACTCGCCCGACGGGCGCTCGGCGACGACCACCTGCATGCCCTCGCCCTGCGGCCGGGTCGTGCGGTGGGCGCGGACGGTGAGGGCGTTGTCCTCCACCGACAGGTCGACGCTGCCCGGGTCGACGCCCGGCAGGTCGAGGTGGACGACGTAGTGGTCGC
>CADCUE010000259.1 GCA_902805805.1 uncultured Frankineae bacterium
CGTCCCGGGCCGGTCGAGCAGCGCGGCGCCGGTCGCGGCGCCGCCGGGGACGGTGAGCCGGCCACGCAACGCGAGCCCGCGGGCGTGGATGACGCGCTCGCCGCGCACCAGCGACAGCGCACGGACCGCGCCTGCGCCGACACGGAGCAGGGGAGAAGAGGCGGTTGGGGGCAGGGTCAGCACGTCGAGACGACTACCCCGTCGGCGGTGACGTGAGCCCCGGCGAGAGCAGTCTCACGCCGCTCCCGGTGGCAGCGGCCGAGCGCGGGGTGGGACACTGCTGCAACTTCCTGGGCGGCCGCGCGCGCGGAGCTCCGCCTCACGAACCGCCGTACGACAGGAGCGCGACATGGGACGTCTGGCCGCCACCGAGGGCCTCACCGAGGTGCAGCAGGAGATCCTCTCCACCGTCCGCAGCTTCGTGGAGAAGGAGATCCTCCCCTACGCCACGGACCTCGAGCACAAGGACGAGTTCCCCGAGGCCATCGTCGAGGGCATGAAGGAGATGGGGCTGTTCGGCCTCATGATCCCGGAGGAGTACGGCGGGCTCGGCGAGTCGCTGCTCACCTACGCCCTGGTCGTCGAGCAGATCGCCCGCGGCTGGATGAGCGTCTCCGGCGTCATCAACACCCACTTCATCGTGGCCTACATGCTCAAGCAGCACGGGACGCAGGAGCAGAAGGACCGGCTGCTGCCGCTCATGGCGACCGGCGAGCTGCGCGGCGGCTTCTCGATGTCCGAGCCCGAGTGCGGCTCCGACGTCGCGGCCATCAAGAGCCGCGCGGTGCGCGACGGCGACGACTACGTCCTCGACGGCCAGAAGATGTGGCTGACGAACGGCGCGCGCGCCGGCCTGATCGCCACGCTGGTCAAGACCGACGAGGGCGCCGACTCGGTCTACAAGAACATGACGACGTTCCTGATCGAGAAGGAGCCCGGCTTCGGCCAGACCGCCCAGGGGATCACCATCCCCGGCAAGATCGAGAAGATGGGCTACAAGGGCGTCGAGACCACCGAGATGGTCATGGAGGGCGCGCGCGTCCCCGCCTCGTCGATCCTCGGCGGCGAGGACGGCAAGGGCAAGGGCTTCTACCAGATGATGGACGGCGTCGAGGTCGGCCGCGTCAACGTCGCCGCCCGCGCCTGCGGCATCTCGATCCGCGCCTTCGAGCTCGCCATCGCCTACGCCCAGCAGCGCGTCACCTTCGGCAAGCCGATCGCCCAGCACCAGGCGATCCAGTTCAAGCTGGCCGAGATGGCGACCAAGGTCGAGGCCGCCCACCTGCTCATGGTCAACGCGGCCCGCATGAAGGACGCCGGCCAGCGCAACGACGTCGAGGCCGGCATGGCCAAGCTGCTCGCCAGCGAGTACTGCGCCGAGGTCACCCAGGAGTCGTTCCGCATCCACGGCGGCTACGGCTACTCCAAGGAGTACGAGATCGAGCGGCTCATGCGCGAGGCGCCGTTCCTGCTCATCGGCGAGGGCACCAGCGAGATCCAGAAGACGATCATCTCGCGCGGCCTGCTCAAGGAGTACCAGCTCCGCGGCTGAGGTACGGACTGCCGTCAGGCGGCGCGGGCGGCCGGCGCGAGAGCCTCGGCGAGGACCTGGGCGACCTGCTCGACGACCTCGTCGACGCTGCCGTCCTGGAGCCGCTCGTGGACGGCGTCGACCGTCACGGGCGCACCCGCGACGAGGGCGCCGGCGTTGCCGAGCACGGTGCGGAGCGCGACGACCGCCCGAGCGCCGCCGACACCTCCGGGAGAGGCCGCCACGGCGACGACCGGCTTGCCCCGCAGGGCGCCGGCGCCGTACGGCCGGGACAGCCAGTCGACGGCGTTGCCGAGCAGGCCCGGGATGGTCCCGTTGTACTCGGGCGTGACGACGACGACGGCGTCCGCACCGGCGACCTGGGCGCGCAGCTGCTCGACCTCTCCGGGCGGCGCCGGCTCGAGGTCCTGGTCGAAGTACGGGAGCGTGGTCAGGCGGGGGCCGAGCAGTCCGCCGTCGAGGCCCTCGGCGAGGGCCGCGCCCAGCTGGCGGGTGTAGGCGTCGCGGCGGGCGGAGCCGGTCAGGACGAGGACGTTCACGGGGACCTCCGGAGGCAGTGGTGTTCACGGGAGTCAACGTGGTTGATCTGTCAACATTCCGGCGAGCTTCGTGACGACGGCCACGGGGGCAGGCCTGCCTAGGCTGTCGCCGTGGCGCTGGACCCCGACTCCGTCCTGCTGCAGGTCGAGGCGCACCTGCTGACGGTGCTCGGGCAGGACAGCGGCCGCGCCGGGGTGAGCTTCCTCGGCGCCGAGCGGATCGACGTCCTGCGCTTCGGCCCCGATCCCGACGGGCTGGTCCGCTACGCCACCCTCGGCATGTCCCGGTCGCCGATGGGCGACCCGGGCGCGCTCGTCGTCCTGGAGGACGGGCCGCGCGCCGAGTTGCTGCTCAGCGTGGTCGACCGGCACGACAGCGTCCTGCGGCGCCTGGCGGTGCTGGCCGCGAGCCCGGCCGTCGAGGGCGTGGTGCTCGTCCCCGGGGCCGGGCTCGACCTCGGCGAGCCCCTGTGGGACGGCGCCGCCTTCCACGCCGTGCTCGTCGGCGCACCGGGCGGGCACGTGCCCGACCTGGTCCTGGACGCCGACCACGAGCCCGTCCGCTTCCTCCCGCTGCTGCCGATGACGCCCCACGAGGCGGCCTGGAAGCGGGTGCACGGGTCGGCGGCGCTGGAGCAGCGCTGGCTGGAGACCGGCACGGACCTGCGCGACCCCCGACGGGCCGAGGTGGACCTCCGCTCGCCCTGACGGCGGCGCCCGGACGACCTCAAGGTGCGCGGTCGCCCTGCCGAGACAGCAGGAGTCCGCCGACGCGGCACCTGCCGAGGTGCCACGAGTGCGGCGCCCGCCCATGTCCGAGGGCACCCGTGCCTGACCGAGGAGAGCCCGTGTCACTGCCAGCCCGCCCGTCCCGTCGTACCGCCGTGCTCACCGCAGTCCTCGCCACCGGCATCGCCCTCGTCGTCAGCGCGGCACCGGCTGTCGGCGCCACGCTGGCCGGCGGCACGCTCAAGGACCGGCCCGCCAAGGGCGGGAGCCTCGACGGCGGGAGCCTGAACGGCGGGAGCCTGAACGGCGGGAGCCTGAACGGCGGGAGCCTGAACGGCGGGAGCCTGAACGGCGGGAGCCTCAACGGCGGCAGCCTCAACTAGTCCGCGGCGTCCCCTCGGCCGCTCGCCGGCCGAGGGGAGGCCCGGCACGACAGGAGGTGCGCCATGGACCCGCGAGCCCCGTCCGAGACGACGCCAGGGCGTCGGCTCGCCCCGCTGACCGCCCTGCTCGCCCTGTGTGCGGTCTTCGGCTGGGCGGTCGTCGTGCCGGTCACCACCGCAACGGGCGTGACCGCTCCGTGGTTTCCCGCACCTGCACCGGACACCTTCCTGACCTGGGCCTGCCTGCTCGTGGCGTTCGTGGTCGCGGAGAGCACCCAGCTGCACGTGGAGCTGCGCCGCCAGACCGTGTCGCTCAGCCTCAGCGAGCTGCCCCTCGTGCTGGGGCTGTTCCTGGTCGACCCGCTGGCGCTGCTGCTCGTCCGGCTCGGCGGGAGCCTGCTCGTCGCGGCCTGGCGCCGGCCCCGCCTGTTCAAGACCGCCTTCAACACCGTGCTGTTCACCCTCGAGGTCGCCCTCGCGGTGAGCCTGTTCAGCCTCGTCCGCGGCGCCTCCGACGGCGGCCCTCAGGCCTGGGCGGCGGCGTACGCCGCGACCGTGTCGGTCACCGTGGTGACCGGCGCGCTGCTGGTCCTCGCCGTCGTCCGCCTGCAGGGGGCCGTCCCCCGCTCCGACGTCCTCGTGTGGCTGGCCCCTCTCGTCGTCAGCGCGCTGCTCACCACGTCCGCGGCCCTGCTCGCCCTGCTGGTGCTGGCCGCCGACTCCCGCGCCCTCCCCCTGCTCGTGCTGCTGGCGCTGCTGCTCGTCGGCGGCTACCGCGCGTACGGCCGGCTGCTGCGGCGCCACTCGACCCTCGAGCTGGTGCAGGCCTTCACCGCCGCCATGGGCGCCGGCGGCACCGCGGACACCTTGCTGTCGCAGGCCCTGCGGCACACCCGCACGCTGCTCGCGGCGGACTGCGCCGAGGTCGTCGTGCTGGCCGGACCCGACCTCGGGCCGGCCCGCGGGCTGCGGCAGTGCGGCGAGACGAGGTGCAGGGCCGACGTGGCGGCTCCCTCCGACCTGGTCGCCGACGTGCTGGCCGGCCGCGGCTCGAGGCGGGTCGTCCGCGGCACGCAGGACCCGCAGGAGCGGGTGTGGCTCGCCGCGGCAGGGGTGCGGGACGCCCTCCTCGTCCCCGTGACCGGACCGGACGGCGTCGTGGGAGCCCTGGTCGTCAGCCAGCGGCTCGGCGAGACCTCGTCGTTCACGGGCGCCGACCTGACGCTGCTCGAGATGGTGGCGGCGCACCTCGAGATCGCCCTGCGCAGCGCCCAGCTGGTCGAGCGGCTCCGCGACGAGGCCACGCACGACACGCTGACCGGCCTGCCCAACCGCGCGCTGTTCCACGAGCGGCTCGACGACGCCCTCGACCGCCGTGCCCGCGGGCAGTCCTTCGGGGTCCTGCTCATGGATCTCGACGGCTTCAAGGAGGTCAACGACACCCTGGGTCACGAGAGCGGTGACGAGGTGCTCGTCGAGGTCGCCGCCCGCCTCACCGCGGCCCTGCCCCCCGGTGTGACGGTGGCTCGTCTCGGCGGCGACGAGTTCGCGCTGCTGGTCCCGGGCGAGGACGACCCGGAGGGTGGCGCGCAGACCGCCGCCCGCGTGCACCGGGCCCTGCGCTCGCCGGTCGTCGTGGGCGACGTGGAGCTCGAGATCCGGGCGTCCGTCGGTGTCGCCGTGTGCCCCGACCACGGCGACGACGGCTCGGTGCTGCTGCGGCACGCGGACGTGGCGATGTACGCCGCCAAGGGCGCGCAGGAGCCGGTCCGCTTCTACAGCCCGGCCATCGACCGCTCCAACCCGCGCCGCCTGGCCCTGGTCAACGACCTCCGCACGGCCGTCGAGACGGGGCAGCTGACGTGCCACTACCAGCCCAAGGTCCGCGTGGCGGACGCCTCCGTCACCGGCGTCGAGGCACTGGTGCGCTGGCAGCACCCGACGCTCGGCAACGTCGTGCCCGACGACTTCATCCCGATCGCCGAGCACACCGGTCTCATCGTGCCGCTGACGTCGCTGGTCCTGCGCACCGCGCTCGAGCACTGCGCCCAGTGGGCCGACGCCGGACACGTCCTCGAGGTCGCGGTCAACGTGTCCCCCCGGGCGCTGCTCGCCCCGGACTTCGTCCTCGAGGTCGCGGAGGTCCTCGCCCGGACGGACGTGCCCGCGCACCGCCTCACGCTGGAGATCACCGAGAGCAGCGTCATGCACGACCCGCGCCGCGCCACGGCCGTCCTCGACGCGCTGCACGCGCTCGGGACCACCCTGTCCGTCGACGACTTCGGCACCGGCTACAGCTCGCTGGCCTACCTGCAGAAGCTGCCCGTCCACGAGGTGAAGATCGACCGCAGCTTCGTGTCGGACCTCGCGACGGACGAGGGCGACGTCGCCATCGTGCGGGCCATCGTCGACCTCGGGCACAACCTCGGACTGCGCGTCGCGGCCGAGGGCGTCGAGGACGCCCGCAGCCTCGGCGTGCTGCAGGAGCTCGGCTGCGACACCGCCCAGGGCTACCTGATCAGCCGCCCGCTGCCGCACGACCGCCTGCTCGCCTGGCTCGGGCGGCCCGCCGGCGTCATCCCGGGGCCCCGGCTGGTCGCCCTCGGCTGACCGCCGCGGCCCGCGCATGGCAGCGTCGGGACGGTGCGCAGTCCCGAACCGCTCGTCGACCGCTTCCGCGGTCAGGCCGAGCAGTGCCGGGCGGCCGGCAGCCGACTGACCGCCGACCTGCTGCACGGAGCGGCCGACGACCTCGTCGCCGGCGGTCCGGTGGCCGACCTGCTCGCCCCGCTGGAGCAGGACCCGCCGGCCAGTGTCCCGGCGCTGCGCTTCGCCGGGGCGCTGCACCGCCTGGTCCTCGAGCGGCGCGCGCCGGCCCTCGCCGTGCACTACCCGAGCGTCGGCGGCACGCCGGGCGACGTCTGGCCCGCGGCCCGCGCGGCCGTCGCGGAGCACCGCAGCCGGCTCGAGGAGCTCGTCCGCCGCCCCGTGCAGACCAACGAGGTGGGCCGCAGCAGCGCCCTGCTGGGCGGCCTGCTCCACGTCGCCGCCGCCACCGGACTGCCGGTGCGCCTGCTCGAGGTCGGCGCCAGCGGCGGGCTGAACCTGCACGTCGACCGCTACCGGCACGAGGTCGCCGACGGCGTCGTGCTCGGTGACCCGGCCTCCCCGGTCGTCCTCGACGCCCGGTGGCACGGACCGCTGCCGCCGCTGTCGGCGCCGCTGCGGATCGTGGAGCGCCGGGGCTGCGACCCCGCGCCGCTGGACCCGCGCAGCACCGAGGACCGGCTGACGCTCACGTCGTACGTCTGGGCCGACCAGCTCGACCGCTTCGAGCGGCTGCGCGCCGCGCTGCAGGTGGCCGCGGCGCGACGCGAGCCGGTCGACCGCCGGACCGGCAGCGACTTCCTCGAGCGCGAGCTGCGCGAGCCGCGGGCCGGAGTCGCCACGGTCGTCTGGCACTCGGTGGTGCGGCAGTACCTCTCGGAGCTCGAGCGCGTGCGGCTGCTCGCGCTGGTCGAGCACGCCGGGGCCGCGGCCACGGTCGCCGCCCCCGTCGCGCACCTGTCCCTGGAGCCCCAGCGCGTGGGCGACGTCGAGTTCCGCTACCTCGTCAGCCTGACGACCTGGCCGGGGGCCGCCTCGCGCGTCCTCGCCGACTGCGAGGGGCACGGACCGCCGGTCACCTGGCGCTGACGGACTGCCATGCTCGGGCCAGCACCCACGCCCCGGAGGAGACGACGTGCAGTTCGGCCGGTACTACGAGGAGTTCGAGGTCGGTGCGGTCTACAAGCACTGGCCGGGCAAGACCGTCACGGAGTACGACGACCACCTGTTCTGCCTGCTCACCATGAACCACCACCCGCTGCACCTCGACGCCAGCTACGCCGCGACGACGCAGCAGGGCAGGAACGTCGTGGTCGGCAACTACGTCTACTCGCTGCTGCTCGGCATGTCGGTCGCCGACGTCTCCGGGCGCGCCATCGCCAACCTCGAGGTCGAGTCGCTCAAGCACGTCTTCCCGACCTTCCACGGGGACACGATCTACGGCCAGACCGAGGTGCTGGGCAAGACCGAGAGCACCAGCAAGGACGACCGCGGGGTCGTGCACGTCGAGACCAAGGGCTGCAACCAGGACGGCGTGCTGGTCTGCGTCTTCCGGCGCAAGGTCATGGTTCCCAAGCGCCGGTACGCGGAGCGGACCGGCGGCGAGTTCCCCGGGCGGCCCGAGCTGCAGGAGCCCCCGACCCGCTCGTAGCCCTCACCCGGACGGCCCGGTTGTGCCGCCCGCCGGACGGGCACCTCGACAGCATGACCCTCGCGCTGATCACCGTGGCTGTTCTCGTCGCCGTCGCGCTGCTGGCCGCCGGCGGTGCGCTCGACCGGACCCGTCGGGTCCGCCGGGAGCGGGTCGTCGAGCCCGCTCCACGCCGGCGGGTGGTGGTGGAGGAGCAGGTCGTCGAGCGTCCGGTCGAGCGGGTGGTGGAGCGCCCCGTCGACGGGCTCTGAGCCCGCCTGCCGACCCCGGCGCTTGACGCTGCCCGGTCGGGCAGCGGACCGTGGCGCCCGTGACACCTGCGACCTGCCCGCGCTGCGGTGGGCCCGTACGCCCCCCGGGCCTGATGTCGAGCACCTGGGACTGCGAGCTGCACGGGTCCGTGGCCCCTCTGCACACCTATCCCCGGCTGAGCGCCGAGCTGCTCGGGCAGACGGCCGGGCGTGCGCGCGTCCCGCTGTGGTGCCCGCTGCCCCTGCTGCCCGGGTGGACGGTCACGGGGCTCGGCCTGGCGGGCGACGACCGCACCGGCGGGGTGGCCACCGCCCTCGCCCTGTCCGGGCCCTCGCCTCTCGGCGGCCCGGCCGACCTGGTCCTGGTGGCCGAGGAGCCGGGGACCGGCCTGGGCGCACGGTGCGCCGGGACCGACTCGCTCGACCCGGGGGAGGTCGCCGACGGCGCACCCGACGGCAAGCTCGAGGCCGCCGGCCACGACACCCCCCTGTGGCGCACGGCGAGCGCCGACGACCGGGTCGCCTTCGCCGGGGAGGCCGCCGGTGTGTGGCTCTGGGCCGTGCTCTGGCCGCCCGCCGCGGAGCTGGTCCTTCTCGAGCACGTCGTGCTGCACGACCTGCGCGCCGGGGCCCACGGCGGCCTCGACCTGCCCATCGGCGCCCCGACGTCCCGCCTCTGAGCGCCGCCCGCGGTCACTAGCCTGGGAGCCCCGACTCTCCTCAGGAGCACCGCCGTGCCCGCCCGCCGGATCGACCTGCACACCCACTCGACCGCCTCGGACGGCACGACGCCTCCGGAGGTCCTCGTGCGCGAGGCCCGGGCGGCCGGTCTCGACGTCATCGCCCTGACCGACCACGACACCACCGGCGGCTGGGAGCGGGCGGCGGCGGCGCTGCCCGACGGCCTGAGCCTGGTGCGCGGCGCGGAGATCTCGTGCATCGCGGACGGCATCAGCCTGCACCTGCTGGCCTACCTGTTCGACCCGGCGGAGCCGGTGTTCGCCGCGTCCCGACTGGAGCTGCGCGACTCGCGGACCTCGCGCGCCGAGCGGATGGCCCGCCTGCTCGAGGGCGACGGCACCGGCGTCACCTGGGCGCGGGTGCAGCAGATCGCCGGCGGAACGGTGGGTCGACCGCACGTGGCGCAGGCGCTCATCGAGCAGGGCCATGTCACGACGGTGTCCGAGGCGTTCGCGCCGGAGTGGATCGGGACGAACGGCCGCTACTGGGTCGACAAGACCGAGGTCGACGTCCTCGACGCCGTCCGCATGGTCGCTGCGGCCGGCGGCGTCAGCGTCTTCGCGCACCCCCGCGCGTCCAAGCGCGGCCGTACGGTCTCCGACCAGGTCATCGTGGACATGGCCGAGGCCGGGCTGGGCGGTCTGGAGGTCGACCACGTGGACCACGACCCGGCGGTGCGGCAGGAGCTGCGCGGTCTCGCGGCCGAGCTGGGCCTGCTCACGACCGGCAGCAGCGACTTCCACGGCACGGCCAAGACGGTGCAGCTCGGCGCGCACACCACCGACGAGCAGACCTACGAGCGGCTCGTCGCCGCCGCGACCGGTGTGCCGGTCCTGCGCGCGTGAGCGCGTGGTTCGACGCGACGCTGTTCGGAGCCGTCTTCGTCACCCTGTTCGTGATCATGGATCCGCTGGGCAGCATCCCGCTGTTCCTCGGGCTGACGGGCGGGCGGACCAACCGCACCCGCGCCCGGCTGGCCGGGCAGGCGGTCCTGGTCTCGCTGCTCGTCATCAGCCTGTTCGCGGTGGTCGGCCAGCAGATCCTCGGCTTCCTCGGCATCGGCATCCCGGCCCTGCAGGGCGCCGGTGGGCTGCTGCTGCTGATCGTCGCGCTCGAGCTGCTGACCGATCGCCAGGACGACCCGTCCGAGGTGCCGGACGTCAACGTCGCCCTCGTCCCGCTCGGCACGCCGCTGCTCGCGGGTCCCGGCGCCATCGTCGCCACCATCGTGTTCGTGGAGCAGGCGGAGGGGGTCGCCGACGTCACCGCCATCGCGGCGGGCATCGTGGCCATCCACCTGGCCGTCTACCTCGCACTGCGCTTCAGCGTCGGCATCACCCGCCTGATCCGGGAGAGCGGCATCGTGCTGCTCACCCGCATCGCGGGGCTGCTCCTGTCCGCCATCGCGGTGCAGCTGCTCGCCGACTCCGTCCGCGGCTTCCTCGCAGAGGGGTGAACCCGGCAGCGAGCAGCCGGCCGGCGCGTGCTGGGTCCGGCGGCGGGGACACTGGACGCATGAGCTCCGCCTCCCCTCTCGCGGGCCCGCGCCCGACCGTCCTGGCCGGTCTCACGGCCGTGGGGGTGCTCGTCCTGACGCTGCTCGGGGCGTCGTCGGCCGCGGCCTCGACGGTGACCTCCGTCGAGAGCCTCGTCGCCCAGCTGCAGGCCGAGCAGGTCGTCCTCGCCGACGACGCGCGGGTGCCGCTCGACGTCGACGCCGCCCGGGACGCCGTGCGCTCGTCGGAGGTGCAGATCTACGTGGCCGGCGTGTCCGCCGCCACCGCGGAGCGGGCCGGCGGGGACGCCGCGCTGACCACGTCGCTGGGTCGGGGGATCGGCGACTCGAGCGCGGTGGTGCTGCTGATCACCGACGCGCCGTCGGTCTACGCCGACAACGGCACCGACGTCGGTGACCGCGGGGTCAACGCCGGGCAGGCGCTGCGCGACACACCACGGGGACAGTTCGACGAGGCGGGCGTGACGGACCTCGTCCGGGACTTCGCCGCGGCGGTGGACGCGCAGGCCGTCGGCGGCGGGAGCTCCACGGCGGGCGGCCTCGGACTGCTCCCGCTGCTCGCCGTCGGAGCGGCCGGGGTCGGCGGCTACGTGCTGCTGAGCTCGCGCCGCGCGGGCAAGCGCCGGGCGCAGCAGCTCGAGGACCTGCGGGCCGACGTCGAGTCGCTGTACGGCCGGCTGGGCAGCGACGTGCAGCTGCTGGCCCCCGGTGACGACCCGGTCGCGCGGCAGGCGCTGGCCGACGCGAGCGAGCGCTACACCGCCACCGGTGCGCTGCTGGCCAAGGCCGACACCCCGGGCGAGTTCGCCGCCGCGCGCCGCACCGCGGTCGAGGGCATCGCCGCCGCCCGGGTGGTGCGCGAGCGGCTCGGCCTCGACCCGGGTCCCGACGTGCCCCTGCCGGAGGGCGCGGGTCCGCAGCTGACCGAGCCGTCCCGCGTGCAGATCGGCGAGCAGGAGTACGAGGGCTCGCCGAGCTACCAGCCGGGCCGTCCGCACTACTACGAGGGCGGCTACTACGGCGGGCAGCCGGTCCCGGGCGGCTGGTACGCCACGCCGTTCTGGCAGACGCTGCTCATGGGCAGCGTGCTGTCCGGCGGCCTGGGCGGGCACGGCCCCGGCACCGGCTACGGCTCGTACGGCCGTCGTCGCGGCGGCGGGGTGTTCATGGGCGGCGGCGGTCTGGGCGGCGGCGGTCTGGGCGGACTCGGCGGCGGCCGCGGCGGACGTCGGCGCGGCGGCGGCGGCTTCGGCGGCTTCGGTGGCGGGGGCAGCTGGGGCGGCGGCGGGCGACGCGGCGGCAGGGGCGGCGGAGGCAGCTGGTGAACGAGGGCGGCTTCCCTCTGCTGGTGACGTTGCTGGTCGCCGTCGGCGGTCTGCTGATCGCCCTGGTGATCGTCGGGGTGCTCGCCATGACGGTGGTCGCGGTCGTGAGGGGTCGCCGCTCGGCGCTCCCCGGCAGCGCCCCGCTCCCCGGGCAGTCCCCGTGGCCGGCGAGCGGTCCCGCCGGCGGCTGGCAGGTGCCCGAGGAGCCGGTCCTGCCGCCCGTGTCGCCGGCGGACGTGGTGTCGCTGCGGGACCGCCTCGGTCACGACGTGCGCACGCTGGACCCGGGCGCCGACCCGGTGGCGCGCCAGGCGATGGCCGACGCGTCCGAGCGCCTGAGCACCTGCACGACGCTGCTCGAGCGCGCCGACTCCGACGCCCAGCTCCGCACGGCCTGGCTCGCGGCGGTCGAGGGGCTGACCGCCTCACGGCTGGTCCGCAGCCGCCTCGGGCTCGAGCCCGGCCCCGCGATCCCGTTGCCCCCCACCGGACCCCGCCTGCAGGCTCCCACCCGGGTCGCCGTCGCCGGGCGCTCCCACGTCGGCGGTCCGGACTACGAGCCCGGCCGGCCGCACTGGTTCCCCGGCGGTTCCTACGACGGGCACCACCTGCCGGGCGGCTGGTACGACGCGCCGTTCTGGCCGGCCGCGGTGGTCCTCGGCGGGCTCGGCGGCTTCGTCCTCGGGGCTCCGGCCGCGGACGCGATGTTCGGCGACGGGTTCGACGGCGGCGCGTACGACCACGGCCCCGACGTCGTCCTCGGGGCCGGCGGCTTCGGCGGCCATGGCGGCGGAGGCGGCTGGGAGCACGGCGGCGACGGCTGGGGCAGCGGAGACGGCGGCGCCTGGGACACCGGTGGGGACTTCGGCGGGGCCGGGGACTCTGGTGGCGCCGGGGACTCTGGTGGCGGGGGAGACAGCGGCGGCGGGAGCTGGTGAGGCCGGAGTCCGACCTCGCTCCCCGGGACCCCGGCGTGAGCCGCGTCTTCCGCGGCTGGTCGGTCGTCGCCGGCGTCTTCGCCATGCTGACCGTGACCGCCGGACTCGGCTTCTACGGGCTGCCGGTCTACCTGCGCGCTCTGACGGTCGAGCAGGGCTTCTCGGTGAGCGCCGTGTCGGGCGCCACCGCGGTGTTCTTCCTCGTCGGCGGGCTCACCGGCCTGCCGGTCGCCGCCTGGATGGCGCGGCACGACCCACGCCCGCTGATCGCCGCCGGAGCCGTCGCCTGCGGTCTGGCCCTCGTGCTGCTCGGTCGCGTGACGCAGGTGTGGCAGGTCTACGCCGCCTACGTCCTGTTCGGCGCCGGCTTCTCGGCCTCCTCGCTCGTGCCGGGCACCACCCTGGTGACGCGCTGGTTCGTCCGCCGCCGGTCCGTCGCGCTGTCGGTCGCGTCCACGGGACTGTCCCTCGGCGGCGTCGCCATCACGCCGGCCGTCGCCGGGCTCGTCGAGCGCGAGGGCCTGTCCGCCGTCGCGCCGTGGCTCGCCGTCGGTCTCGTGCTCGGCGTCGTCCCGATCACCGCCTGGCTCCTGCGCCCGTCACCCGAGCTGCTCGGGCTGCAGCCGGACGGCGACCCGGCGCCGCCTGCCGGTGCACCCGCGGCCTTCCTCGGCGTGCCGGCCGCGACCGCGCTCAGGACCCGCTACTACGCCTGCGTCACCGCGGCCCACCTGCTCGCCATGCTGGCCCAGGTCGGCGGCATCGCGCACCTGTACAACCTGGTGGCCGAGCGGCGCGACCCCGTGCTCGCCGCGACCGCGCTGTCCCTGCTGGCGGTGACGTCCCTGGTCGGCCGGCTGCTGGGCGGTCTGGTCGCCGGCCGCACGTCCTTGCGGGGCATGGCCGTGGTCCTCATGGTCGTCCAGGCGGCGGCGCTCGCCGTCCTCGCGGGGCTCAGCTCGAGCGGCGCTCTGCTCCTGACGACCGTCGTCTTCGGGATCACTGTCGGCAACCTGCTCATGCTGCACCCGCTGCTGCTGGCCGAGCGCTTCGGCGTGCTCGACTACGGCCGCATCTACTCGCGCAGCCAGCTCGTGGCCACGCTCGGCGTCGCCGGCGGCCCGCTGTTCGTCGGCGCCCTGTACGACGCGGTCGGCGGCTACGGCATCGCGTTCGTGATCACCGGCGCCGCCAGCGCGCTCGGCGCCGTCGTCCTGTCCTTGAGCGGGACGACCGTCGCCCCCGGCCGCACCGAGCGGGTGCCTGCTCCGGCTGCCTGACCGCGACGGCCAGGGCCAGGCGGGCCCGTGTACCGAACTGCTCTCGCAGGCGAGAGCAGTCCGGTAGGGCGCGTGGAGCGGTGCCGGGGCCGTCCGGGCCCCGTCCGCTCCGTCGGGCGAGCGGCCCCGTCCTCAGCTGGTGATGTCGCGCGTGGTGAAGCGGCTCCACGCGACCGTCAGCGCGACGGCGATCCATCCCGCCTGCAGCACCAGGCCGTCGACCAGCGCGTCGGTCGGCACCGGATCGCGCAGGAGGTCGCCGAAGGCGAGCCACTGGTGGGTGAACAGGAACGGGTGCAGCCAGGACAGCTGCGGGATGGCGTCGAAGATCTGGCTCGTGATGGCCAGCACCACGGTCGTGGCCATGGCGGCGACGGGGACCTCGGTGAACGTGGACACGGCCAGGCCGAGCGCGGCCAGCCCGGCGAGGGACGCCGTGACGTAGAGCGCGACGAGCAGGGCCCGGCCGACGGCGGCCAGCGGGGAGATCGTGGTCCCGGACAGCAGGGTCACCTCGCCGGTGGGGAACAGCGCCCAGCCGACGGCCAGCCCGACGGCCGCGACCAGCAGCGCGGAGGCCAGCACGAAGGCCAGCAGCCCGCCGTACTTGACGATCAGCAGGCGCGTGCGCGACACCGGCACCGTGAGCAGGTAGCGCAGCGTGCCGGTCTGCGCCTCGCCGGCGACCGCGTCGCCGGAGACGACCCCGACGGTCAGCGGCAGGAAGAACGGCACGACCGCCGCCAGACCGGTGAAGGCCAGGAACAGCCCGTTGCCGCTGACCCGCTCGAGGAACGGCGGGCCCTCGCCCGGCTCCGACGGGCCGTTGGAGACCTGGACGGCCACGCCGATGAGCACCGGCAGCAGTGCGAGCACGACGAGCAGGGCCTGGTTGCGCCGGCGTCCGAACAGCAGCCGCAGCTCGGAGCGCAGCAGCCGTGCGGACAGCGACCGGCGTCGCCGCACCGCCGGCGCCGGTCCGGCGGACCGCGTCGCGACCGGCGCCTCAACCGACGACATCGAAGCCCTCTCCGGTGAGCTCGACGAACAGGTCCTCGAGGGAGCGCCCCCTGCGGCCGATGCCCCGCACCGGCACGTCGGCGTGCACGAGCGCGCGCGTGACGTCCTCGACCGGGACGTCGGGCAGGTCGGCGGACAGCCGCAGCCCGTCCGGGTCGGGGACGGCGGAGCTGGCCCCGAGCCGGCGCAGCACGCTGGCGGCGGCCTCCAGCGCAGGGGTCTCGACGACCACGGACGGTCGGGCGAGCAGCGACAGCTCCTGCAGGGTGCCGGCGGCGACGACCCGACCGGCGCGCATGACCGTCACCCGGTCGCAGATCTGCTCGATCTCGGCCAGCAGGTGGGAGGAGACGAGCACGGTGCAGCCGTCCGCCGCCAGCTCGCGCACCAGCGTGCGGACCTCCCGGGTCCCCTGCGGGTCGAGCCCGTTGGTGGGCTCGTCCAGCACGAACAGCTCGCGCGGGCGCAGCAGCGCGGCGGCGAGCCCGAGCCGCTGCTTCATGCCGAGCGAGTAGGTGCGGAAGCGCTTGGTCGCGGCGGCTCCCAGCCCCACCCGCTCGAGGGCGGTGTCGATCCGCGTGCGGCTGGTGCGCCGGTCGACGGTGAGGTCGGCGGCGTCGAGCCGGACGAGGTTGGCGCGGCCCGAGAGGTACGGGTGGAACGCCGGTCCCTCCACGAGCGCCCCGACGCGGGGGAGGACCCGTGCGCTGGCCTGCGGGATGTGTTCGCCGAGCAGCTGCACCTGCCCGCTGGTCGGGGTCACCAGGCCCAGCAGCATGCGGATGGTGGTCGTCTTGCCCGACCCGTTGGGGCCCAGGAACCCCATGACGCTGCCGCGTGGCACGACCAGCTCGAGGTCGTCGACGGCCACCTGGCCGCTGCGAAAGCGCTTGGTCAACCCGGAGGTGGCGACGGCGGCGTCGACGTCCGCCGCTGGGGTGTCGACCGTGCGCGCCGCGTCGAGCGCGGCGGTCACGGGCGAGCCAGCTCTTCCAGCCGGTCCGCCGGGACGGCGCCGGCGAGGACGCGACCGTCGTCGAGCAGCAGCACCGACAGCACGGCGCTGGTCACGACCTGACCGCCCTCGGTCGGCTCGGCCAGCGAGTCGACGAGCCCGGCCGCCTGCTCCGGCAGCTCCACCCCGGTCAGCTCGACGACCGTCGACCAGCCCTGCCCGTGCACGACCGGACGGCGGGACGGCTGGGGCGCCCCGTGCGGGCCGGGGCGGGACTCCGGGCCCTCGAGCGAGTGCTCGGTGACCGTCGAGCCGGGCGGCGGGTCGAAGCGGAAGGCCTGTGCGTCGGGCACCTCGAAGTCGACCTCCGTGAAGGTCACCTCGGCAGCCGGATCGGGCTGGCCGGTGCCGTACACCCGCACGCGCAGGGGGACGGAGGTCTCGCCGTCGACCGCGATGCGCACGGTCCGGACGAGGGTCCGCTCGTCCTTGGGCTCGAGCACCAGCTCGTAGGCCGGTCGGCCGGCCACCTCCTCCGCGCGTCCGACGGTGACGGTGGTGGTCGGGTCGACGGAGGCCAGCAGCGCGTCCGCGATCTCCTGCGGTGTCGCCGCGCCGCTGGGCGGGGGCTGCGGCGAGGGCTCGTCGTCGTGCTCGGGCAGCACCAGGTGGGTCACGGCGTTCGACACGCTGTCGTAGGTCCAGACGTCCCGGCCGTCGCGCACGACGTCGAACTCCGCCCAGGAGGCGTCGTCCACCGCCACGCGGGAGCGGTCGTCTCCGGCCTTCCACACGCGGGCCGTCGTGGACCCCGAGAGCAGTCCGGGCAGCGACAGGGCGCTGCCGCCCCCGCCGGACGACGGGAGCTCGGGCAGGCCGAGCCGGCTGGTGGCGACCACCGTGCCCGACAGGCCGTCGACCTCGGCGGTGGAGACGGCCGCGAGCAGCTCGGCGGCGGTGCGGGGCGGCAGGGGCGCGTCCGCGCCCGCGGCACCGGCCAGTCGCGGGACGGTCAGCCCGGCGGCGACGACGCCGAGGGCCAGCACGGGGGCGGTCCAGCGCAGACGGCGGGACAGGGCGGTGGAGACCACTGCGGTCACCTCTCGATCGACGACCTGCTCAGGATGCGCCGACCCGCCTGAGAGCCGCCTGAGGACAGCGGGCCTCGGCCGCGGAGGTCGGGCATGCTGCCCGACGTGCGCATCCTGGTGGTCGAGGACGAGCGGTCGCTCGCCGCGGCGCTGCAGCGCGGCCTGCGAGCGGAGGGCTTCGCCGTGGACCTCAGCGAGGACGGGCACGACGGCCTGGCCCGGGCCCGGACCGGTGACTACGACGCCGTGGTGCTCGACGTCATGCTGCCGGGGCAGTCCGGCTACCGGGTCGTGCAGGCGCTGCGGGCCGGGGGCAGCTGGGTGCCGGTGCTGATGCTGACCGCCAAGGACGGCGAGCACGACGAGGCCGACGCCCTGGACGTCGGTGCCGACGACTACCTCACCAAGCCCTTCTCGTTCGTGGTGCTGGTCGCCCGGCTGCGGGCGCTGCTGCGGCGCGGCGCCCCGCAGCGGCCGGCCGTCCTGACCGCCGGGGACCTGTCGCTCGACCCGGCGACGCGGCGGGTGACGCGGGCCGGCGTCGAGGTCGCGCTCACGGCCCGGGAGTTCTCGCTGCTGGAGTACCTGCTGCGCCGGGCCGGCGAGGTCGTGTCCAAGTCCGAGCTGCTGGCCCACGTGTGGGACGCCCACCTCGACACCGACCTCAACCTCGTCGAGGTCTACGTCGGCTACCTGCGCCGCAAGGTCGACGCGCCGTTCGGGCGCAGCTCGCTGCAGACGGTGAGGGGCGCCGGCTACCGGCTGCGCGCGGATGGCTGACGGCCCGGACGGGGCGCCGCGGGCGCTGGGCGGTCTGCGCCGACGGTGGCACCGCACGGGTCTGCAGACGAGGGTGACCGTGCTGGCCGGTGCTGCCGTGGCGGTGGCGCTGCTCGCCGGCGCGGTGCTCCTGGTGACGGTGCTGCGGGCGGGGCTCACGGACGTCGGCGACGAGCGGGCACGTCAGCGCGCCGCCGAGGTGGAGCGCCTGGTGCAGGAGGGCCGGCTGCCGCCCCGGCTGCCCGGGACGGATCCGACCGTCCTCGTGCAGGTGCTGGAGCCCGGCGGCGGGGTCCTCGCCGCGTCGACCGGTGCCAGCCGCGCCGTGCCGCTGCTCAGCCCGGCGGAGGTGCGACGGGCGCTCGAGGACGACGGCGCGGTCCGGGTGGACGGCAGCCGCGTCGGCTACGGCGACGAGCTGCGCGTGCTCGTGCGCGGCACCGACCGGGGACCGGTCGTGCTCGCCGCCCGGCCGGTCAGCACCGTGGACGACCCCCTGCGGCTGGTCCGCACGGCTCTGCTCGTCGGACTGCCCCTGCTGCTGCTCGGCTCGACCGCCGGCGTGTGGCTGACGGTGGGGCGCACGCTGCGCCCGGTCGAGCAGCTGCGGGCGGGGGCCGAGGCGGTGACGGCCGCCGACCCGGCGCGACGGCTGCCCGTGCCGGCGGCCGAGGACGAGGTGCGCCGGCTCGCCGAGACCCTCAACGGCATGCTCGACCGGCTCGAGGCGGGCGGCGCGCGCTCCCGGGCGTTCGTCGCGGACGCCGCGCACGAGCTGCGCAGCCCGCTGGCCGCCCTGCGGACGGTGCTCGAGGTCGCGCTCGTGCACCCGGACCCGGCCGGCCCCGAGCCGGCGCTGCGCACCGCGCACGAGGAGGTGCTGCGGATGGGCCGGCTGGTCGACGACCTGCTGCTGCTCGCCCGCCTCGACGCCGGTGCGCCCCGGCAGCCGCAGGTCGTCGACGTCGCGCAGGTGGTGCGGGGACTGCTCGGGGCCGGGCCGGCGGGGGACGTCGGGGCGCGACAGGTGGAGCTCGACCTGGCGCCGGCGCGCGTCCTGGCCGACCGGGACGGGCTGGCCCGCGTGGTGCGCAACCTCGTCGACAACGCGCTCCGCCACGCGGCCTCCACCGTGACCGTCACGGTCGCGCCCGGCGATCCGGTCGAGCTGCTCGTCGACGACGACGGTCCCGGCATCCCGGCCGAGGACCGGGAGCGGGTGTTCGACCGCTTCCACCGCCTGGACAGCCCGCGCAGCCGCGAGGCGGGCGGGGCCGGCCTGGGGCTGGCGCTCGTCCGCGAGCTGGTCGGCTCCTACGGCGGGACCGTCACGGTCGCGTCGTCACCGTCAGGAGGAGCGCGCCTGCGCGTCCGGCTGCCCGCCACCCCCGACGCTGCGGACTAGGCAGCCCGCTGCGCCGCCCGCCGCCGCAGCGCCCGCCGGACACCGAGCGCGAGCAGCACCGCGAGGGCGGCGTACACGGCGGTGTTGAGCCATCCGCTGTAGCGCTCGATCTGCGTGAACCGCGAGCCGAGCGCCCAGCCGCCGACGACGAAGACGGCGTTCCACAGCCCGCTGCCCACCGCGGTCAGCAGGGCGAAGCGCCAGCGCGGCATCTGCTCGATCCCGGCAGGGATGGAGATCAGGCTGCGCACGACCGGGATGCAGCGGCCGATCAGCACCGACAGCTCGCCGTGCCGGCCGAACCACGACTCGGCCCGCAGGAGGTCGTCGAGCTCGAGCAGCGGCATGCGGTCGACGAGCCGGCGCATCCGGGCGCGTCCGGTGCGGGCGCCCACCTCGTACAGCAGGAGGGCGCCGAGCACCGAGCCGACGGTGGCCGCGAGGACCACCAGGCCGAGCTCCATCCGCCCCCGCGACGCGAGGTAGCCGGCCAGGGGGAGCACCACCTCGCTGGGGATCGGCGGGAAGACGTTCTCGCCGAGGACCAGGACGCCGACGCCCACCTCGCCGAGGGCGTCCATCACGTCGGTGGCCACGCCCGCCAGCCCGGTCAGCTCCGCCATGCCCCGCTCCGTGCCCCGCGGCGCCCCGCGTCAGTCCGGCGCGGGGCGCTCCCAGCGTGTGAACTGCTCCACCACGCGCATGCCGGCCTTCTCGTACAGCACGAGCGCCCCGGTGGGGTTGGCGGCGTCGACGCCGAGCACGGTCGCCGGCAGACCCCGGTCCCGGTGGCGGCGGAAGCTCTCGTGCAGCAGCGCCAGGCCCAGGCCGCGGCCGCGGGCGGCCGGTGCGACGGCGAGCTGGCGGACGAAGCCGTAGTCGCGGTTGGCCTGGCCGAGCGCGGCGCCCACCACCTGCTCGCCGGCGGTGGCGACGAGGCACAGCGAGGGCTCGAAGGCGTCGGCGTCCAGCACGTACGACGACCACTGCTCGAAGGTGCGCTCGTGCTGGCCGCCGATCTCGGCGAACGCCGCCTGCACGAGCGCGTGCACCGCCCGGTCGTGGTCGGGGCGGGCGAAGTCGTGGACGCGCACGCCGTCCGGCCACACCGGCACCGGGCTGGGCACGTCGAGCTCGCGCCGCATGCGCCAGAAGCGCCGTGCGGGCGTCCATCCCCGCGCGGCCAGCAGCTGGGACAGCGGCGGGTCGGCGTCCGGCGCGTAGTGCTCGACCGCCGTCCCGCGGGTCTCGAGCCAGGCGAGCAGCCGGTCCTCCAGGCCCGCGTCGCGCAGGCGCAGGTCGATGACGCTGTCGGCCTCCTCGTCGTTGACCACCGCGTAGCCGACCACC
Source organism: uncultured Frankineae bacterium (assembly GCA_902805805.1). Next base: position 20,114 of record CADCUE010000259.1, read on the forward strand.
CGGCCGTCGACCTCGAGCACCCGCGTCCCGGTCGACGGGTCGAAGCCGGGCTCGTCCCAGTCGCGCGACACGTCCGAGGGCTCGGTGTCCGGCGCGCCGCGGACCTGCTGCTCGTACGCGCAGTAGAGGTCGACGACCGCCGGCAGGTCGTCGCGTCGGGCCGGCCGCTCGACGACCGGTCGCGGTCCGGCGGCAGGCTGCGAGGTCATGGCGCCGCACCCTGCCAGGGGTCAGGGACGGGCGCCAGGGAGTTCCGCGAGCCGGCGGCGGGCGTCCTTGAGGTGCGGTCCGGCGCGCAGCGCGTCGGGCACGACGAGCAGCCCGCTGCGGAAGGCCAGCCCGGCGGCGGTCGCGGCCACGTCGGTGGTGGGCAGGCCCGGCAGCGAGTAGAGGCGGCGGGCCCAGCGCGGCAGCATGGCGAAGGCGGCGGTGGCCAGCGCGACCCAGGCCGGCCGGGCCGGCGTGCCGAGCTGGACCTTCGTCGACATCGGCGGCCACAGCACGAAGCGGGCAGCCTCCCGGGCGCCGGCGGTGCCGCGCAGCTGCGGCTGCACGTCGCGGAAGTACGCCGCCATCTGCCCCACCGAGGAGGGCACGGTGGCGGGATCGAGCCCGACGAGCTCGGCGTTGGTGAGCTGCTCGGCGTAGTAGCGGTCGCGGTCGGCCGACGACAGCCGCAGCCCGCACCGGACCGCCGTCGACAGGAACGACTCCACCTCGACGCAGTGCACCCAGCGCAGCAGCTCCGGGTCGTCGACCCGGTAGGCCGTGCCCGTCTCGGGCTCGATGCCGGCGAGCTTGCGGTGGATGCCGCGCACCTTGGCCCCGGCGCGCTGCGCCTCGGCCGTGGTCCCGTACGTCGTCACACCGACGTACTCGGCCGTGCGGAACAGCCGGCCCCACGGGTCCTGCCGGAAGTCGCTGTGCTGGGCGACGCCGGACATCGCCAGCGGGTGGACCGCCTGCAGGAGCAGGGCCCGCAGGCCGGCGAGCGCCATGGACGGGTCGGCGTGCACGCGCCACGTGACGCTCTGCGGGCCGTAGAGCCCGGGATCGGGAGCCGACTCGTCCGGCCGGTCGGGCTGGGTGCTCATCGCCTCGACAGTCCCACGGCCGGTCCTGCCGCACACCTCGAGACGGCGCGGGCCGGGCGCGTGCGGGAGGCTCGTGGCCGGAGCCCGTCCCGAGGAGGAGCCATCTCGTACGTCGCCATCAACGTCCTGACCGTCCCCGAGGGCGCCGGCAGCACCCTGGAGGAGCGCTTCGCCGCCCGCCAGGGCGCCGTCGACAGCGCCCCCGGCTTCGAGCACTTCGAGCTGCTGCGCCCGCTCGAGGGCACCGCGGACTACCTCGTCTACACCCGCTGGCGCAGCGAGGCCGACTTCACGGCCTGGCGGTCCTCGCAGTCGTTCGGCGCCGGGCACGCGCAGGCGAGCGGGCGGCCCGAGGGGACCCGCCCGGCCGCCACCGGATCGACGATCTGGGCCTTCGAGGTGGTGCAGGTCTCCGACGGCGCGGGGACCTGAGCGCTCTCTACGGCTGCGCCGGCTCGGGGAAGAAGGCGAGCAGCGCCTTGGCGGTCGCGTCCGGCTGCTCGACGGCCGGGGAGTGCGCGGCGTCCGGGATCACGGCGTACGCCGCGCCCAGGCGCTCGGCCATGTCGCGCTGCAGCGCCGGCGTCCACGCGTCGTCGTCCTCGCCGTGCAGCACGAGCACCGGCAGGCCGGTGACGCGCAGCTCGTCGACCCGGTCCGGCTCTCCGACCAGGCTGTCGGCCATCCCCAGCAGCCCCCGGGCGCTCGAGGCGAGCATGCGGTCGCGCAGGAAGCACTGCGTCGAGGCGTCGAGGGCGAGCCAGCGGGCGTCGGCGGCGTTGAGCGAGTCGACGGCGGCCACCACGGTGGGCATGCCGTGCTCGGCCAGCGGTCGCATGAGGGGCAGCACGTCGACCCGCGGTCCGGTCAGCCCGGCCGGTCCGGAGCACATCAGCACGAGCGACCGGAACGCCTCCGGCCGCTGCAGCACGGCCGCGCGCGAGACCAGACCGCCGAAGCTGTGCCCGACCAGGTGGACGGGCCCCTCGCCCAGCGCGTCGACGACGGCGAGCACGTCGGCGCCGAGCGCCGCGGTCGTGTAGGCCGACAGCTCGTGCGGGCCGGGTGACTGGTGCTGGCCGCGCTGGTCGAGCAGCACGACCGGGGAGCCGGCGTCGACGAGCGGCGCCACCAGCAGCCGGAAGTCCTCCTTGCTGCCGGTGTAGCCCGGGACGAGCAGCACCGTCGAGCGCGAGCGGACCCGGGGCTCGGCGCGCAGCACGGCGAGGGGGCCGCCGGGGACCTCGAGCCGGACCAGCTCGACGTCGAGGTCGGTGCAGATGGGGTGGAGGGGCACGCCGTCCAGGCTAGGGGCGGGTCCGGTCAGGACAGCCGGGCAGCCTGCGCCAGGTAGACCACCCCGATGCCGGACACGACCCAGCGGGTGGCGGAGGCGAAGCCGGCATCGGACATCCGGTCGAGCAGCCGACCGCCGACCGCGGTGCCGAGCATCGACAGCGGCACGGCCAGCAGCAGGACGGCGGTCGGCAGGCCGTCCCCGCGCCCGACCAGCAGCGGACCGCCGTACAGCAGGACCTTGGCGGTGTGGGACAGCACCTGCGTGGCGGCCTTGGTCGCGACCACCGCGTGCCGCCCGAGCTCGGCGCGGACGAAGAAGACGTCGAGCAGCGGACCGGCGACGCCCGCGACGAGGTTCACCGACGTGACGGCCAGACCCGCCGCGACGGCGTGCGCCGGCCGGGTGGCGTCCAGTCGGAGCACGCCCTTGGGCAGCCACACCAGAGCCGGCACCAGACCGAGGAACAGGCAGGTCAGCGGTGTCGACGGCACGTAGCCCACCGCCGCGACGGCGAGCCCCGCCAGCACCGATCCGGCGGCGTACCAGCCGACGACCGGGCCGCACACGTGCCGGCGCTGCAGCCACGCGCGCCAGCCGTTGCTGACGAGCTGCAGCAGCCCGTGGGCGACGAAGGCGGTGGTCGCGGGCAGCACGAGCAGCAGCGCTCCCATGAGGAGCAGGCCCCCCGCCATGCCCAGCACCCCGGACACGGTGGCCGTGACGAACGCGGCCAGCACGACGAACGCGCCGGCGAGCAGGCTCACGCGTCGCGGGCCGTCGGGTGCAGCTCCACGTCGAGGACCTGGCCGTCGACCAGGTCGAGCGTCATGTACGAGCAGGTGGGCTGGCGCCGCCGGTCGGTCGGCGAGCCGGGGTTGAGCAGGCGCAGACCGCCCGGGGTGGTCGTGTCCCACGGGATGTGGCTGTGGCCGAAGACGAGCAGGTCGGTGTCGGGGTGCGCGGCGTCGGCGCGGGCCTCGCGTCCGGTCCGCCCACCCGTCTCGTGCACCACGGCGACCCGGACCCCCTCGAGGGTGGCCCGGGCGACCTCCGGGAGCCGGGCCCGCAGCGCCGGGCCGTCGTTGTTGCCCCAGCAGGCGAGCAGGGACCGGGACCGCTGCTCCAGCCGGTCGAGCAGGTCGACGCCCACCCAGTCGCCGGCGTGCACCACCAGGTCGGCCGTCTCCACCGCGGCCCAGACCTGCGCCGGCAGGTCCTTCGCGCGGGTGGGCAGATGGGTGTCGGCGAGCAGGACGAGGCGCACGCCGGTCAGTCTGGCCGATCGGCGGCTGCGGCCCGGCCGGGGCGAGCTACTCGGCGGGGGTGGCGCCGGCCGGGGCGCCGGGCTCGCCGCTGGACTCGCCGGCGCCGCGTCCACGGCCTCGCCCACCACGACGGCGCCGGCGCGGTGCGCCGCCGTCCTCGGCCGGGCCTGCGGAGTCGTCGCCCTCGGGACCCGCCGAGCCGGTGACGGCA
>CADCUE010000260.1 GCA_902805805.1 uncultured Frankineae bacterium
GACGCCGCAGTCGACGAAGCCGATGCCCGAGGGCGCGAGCTCCGCGGCGTGGCGCTGGTCGTCGGTGTAGCGGGAGTTCCCGCCGTCGACGACGACGTCACCGGGCTCGAGCAGTGCAGCGAGGGCGTCGATCGTGTCGTACGTCGGCTGGCCGGCCGGGACCATGACCCACACGACGCGCGGAGCCTCGAGGGTGCTGACGAGCTCCTCCAGGCTGGCGACCTGCCGGTCGCTGCCCTCCGAGCGGTCGTAGCCGACGACCGTGTGCCCACCCCGGCGCAGTCGCTCCGCCATGTTGCCGCCCATGCGGCCCAGCCCGATCATGCCCAGCGTTGCCATGGATCTCCTCGGAGTCGTCCGTCGGTGGAGGTGCGGGAGGTCGGGCAGGCGGAGTGCACCGGAGCTCAGCCCGACAGGCGCACGGGCATGAGCAGGTAGCGGTAGTCCGCCGCAGCCGCGTCCCCGCCGTCGTCGCGCTTGCCGGTGAGCACGGCGGGTCGGGTCGGACCGGTGAACGACAGCGTCGTCGTGTCGCTGTCCACGGCTCCGAGCCCGTCGAGCAGGTACTGCGGGTTGAAGGCGATGGAGAACGGCTCGCCGCTCGCCGAGCCTTCCCAACCGCACTCGAGCTGCTCGCTGGCCTGCGCGTCGTCGGCGCCCCCTGCCTCGAGGACGACGCCGTCGGCGGAGAAGCCGAGGCGTACGGGTGCGTTGCGCGCGGCGACCAGCGCCACGCGCTTCACCGCCTCGACGAACGGTCCGGTCGCGACCTCGGCCGCCGCCGTGCTCTCGCTCGGCAGCAGCGAGCGGTACTTCGGGAACTCGCCCTCGAGCAGCCGGGACGTCGTGCGCCGGCCGGCCCCCTCGAAGCCGATCATGCCCTCGGACGCGCCGGTGCCCCGGCTCCCGGACAGCGCCAGCGTCACCTCCGGCGCCGCGGTCAGGGCCCGAGCCGTCTCGGCGAGCGTCCGGGCCGGGACCAGCGCCGTCGTCGAGACGTCACCGGACACCGGGCGCCAGGGCAGCGTGCGCACGGCCAGGCGGTAGCGGTCGGTGGCGGCGAGGGTGAGGGTCTCGCCCTCGATCTCGAAGCGGACACCGGTCAGGACCGGGAGCGTGTCGTCGCGTCCGGCGGCCAGGGCCACCTGGGCGACCGCCGCGGCGAAGACGTCGGCGCCGAGGGTGCCGGCGGTCTCGGGCATGGCCGGCAGAGCCGGGTAGTCCTCGACCGGCAGCGTCGGCAGGGTGAACCGGGCCGGGCCGCACGTCAGGACCACGCGGGTGCCCTCGAGGCGCAGCAGCACCGGCTGCGCCGGCAGCGAGCGGACGATGTCGGACAGCAGCCGACCCGGCACCAGGATCCGGCCCGGCTCGTCGGAGACCGCGTCCAGCCGCACGCGCGAGCTGACCTCGTAGTCGAACCCGGACACCTCGAGCCCGTCGGGACCGCTCTCCAGCAGCAGCCCGAGCAGCACCTGCATGGGCGGACGCGCCGGGAGCGACCGAGCCGTCCAGACCACCGCGTCCGCGAGCGCGTCGCGCTCGACCCTCAGCTCCATGCGTGCCGTGCCCTTCGAGACATGTGGGCCTTCCGGGAGATGTCGTTCCGGTCGTCGGTGTGCGACAGACCCTGCCAGACAGCTCTCCTCCACAGGAACGCCTCCCCCAGGACACGGGGTTGAGCTCTGGAGGGAGATGTCCTGTCTGTCGTACTCGGGGTGTGCGTCCCTGTGGAGCACGAGCGTCGGCGCAGGTCCTGCGGCGTGGCGCGCTGTGCGGTCGATGTGGACGAGGACCCGGTGCGGCCGTGGACGGCTGGGGACAGCGGCGGCGCCGTCCCGGGCCGTCCACCGGCGACCTGGGTGTTGTCCCCAGTTGTCCACAGGGATGTCCCCACACTGTGCAGGGACGGTGTGACCCGGCCCACGTCCGTCGACGAGCGCGTCACGGCTGGCGAGAGCGGGTCTTGATGCGGTTGGTCAGCTCGGCGACCTGGTTGTAGGTCACCCGGCGCTCCGGCATCTGCGCACGGATCTTCCGATCGGCGTGGATCACGGTCGTGTGGTCGCGGCCGCCGAACATCTGCCCGATCTTCGGCAGCGACATGTCCGTCAGCTCCCGGCACAGGTACATCGCGATCTGCCGAGCGGTGACGAGCATGCGCGAGCGGGACGACCCGCAGAGGTCCTCCATCGTGAGGTTGAAGTACTCCGCCGTCGCCGCCATGATCGTCGCACCGGTGATCTCCGGTCCGCCGTCGGCCGGGATGAGGTCCTTGAGGACCACCTCGGCGAGCGCCAGGTCGACCGTCTGGCGGTTCAGCGACGCGAACGCCGTGACCCGGATCAGCGCGCCTTCGAGCTCGCGGATGTTGCGCGAGATCTTCGACGCGATGAACTCGAGGACGTCCGGCGGGGCCGCCAGGCGGTCCTGGGAGGCCTTCTTGCGCAGGATCGCGATGCGGGTCTCGAGGTCGGGCGGCTGGACGTCGGTGATCAGGCCCCACTCGAAGCGCGTGCGGAGCCGGTCCTCGAGGGTCGACAGCTGCTTGGGTGGCCGGTCGGAGCTGATGACGATCTGCTTGTTGGCGTTGTGGAGGGTGTTGAAGGTGTGGAAGAACTCCTCCTGCGTCCCCTCCTTGTGCTCGAGGAACTGGATGTCGTCGACGAGCAGGATGTCGACGTCGCGGTAGCGCCGCCGGAACGTCTCGGCCTTGCCGTCGCGGATGGAGTTGATGAAGTCGTTCGTGAACTCCTCGGAGCTCACGTAGCGCACGCGCGCGCCGGCGAACAGGTGCTGGGCGTAGTGGCCGATGGCGTGCAGCAGGTGCGTCTTGCCGAGCCCGCTCTCGCCGTAGACGAACAGCGGGTTGTAGGCCTTGGCGGGGGCCTCGGCCACGGCCACGGCCGCTGCGTGCGCGAAGCGGTTGGAGGCACCGATGACGAACGTCTCGAAGGCGTACTTCGGGTTCAGCCGGGCCGGCTCGACCGGGCCGCGGGCTGATGTGCCCGGCAGGCCGGGGAGCTGCCGCACGTTGTCCTGCGGTCCCCCGGAGCGGGGGTCGGAGCCGCGGCCGTCGGCGTCGCGCCCGTCCGCGTAGTGGTCCGGCTCGTCGCGCGCCGCACCGAACGGCGCGTCGTAGCCGTGACCCGGTGCACCGGCCGCGCCGTCGTAGGTCTCGGCGCTGCCGTCGAGCGGATGGCCCGCGACACCGCTCGTCGACGGACCGCTCGCCGGCTCCTCGCCGGGGCCGGGCATCGGCCGGACGGTCCAGGCGATCCGGATCTCCCGGCCGTACTCCGCGGACAGGGCCTCGACGATGACCGTGCGCAGTCGGCTGTCCAGCACGTCCTTGGCGAACTCGTTGGGGGCGGCCAGCAGCGCGGTGTCGGCCATGAGCCCCAGGGGCCGGGTCAGCGCGACCCACGCCCGGTGCTGCGGGGAGATCACGCCGTCGGCGGCCAGCCGGGCGACCGCCCGGGTCCAGACGTCCTCGATGGACGACGGGGCGCCGTCGCCCGGGCCGACCTCTGCCTCGGTCACGCGGTCCCCTCGTTCGCAACGATCAGCGGCCTGGCTCGCCGGCCCGGGCCGGAGTGCCGGCCCGCGTGACCCTGCCCGTGCCGTCGGCGGCTGTCCACACCTGTGTCCACAGTCTGTGGAGACAGGAACGGTACGCGTCGGCGGACCCGAGACCGGCACGCCGCCACGTCACCCACGTCGGGTCTCGAGCGTGATCAGCAGCCCCCTCGAGAGCTTCTGAGGACGCTCCTGACCGGGGGTCCGGCAGGCGGGGACGCTAACAGCACGGCGGCGCCGCGGGCAAGGGCCTGTCTCGGTGCTCTGCCAGGACCCCGGCGCGTCGCGTCCGTGGTGTTTGACCCCCTCGGAGCCGGTCCGTACCTTGGAGAGGTCTGTGCCCGCAAGGCGCCTCTCCCGGCGGCCGGCGCACGACCCGAGTGCGACCCCGTGCTCGACATCCGAGCAGCAGCCGAGAGCGAGTCCTTCCCGTGAGCAAGCGCACCTTCCAGCCGAACAACCGCCGTCGCGCCAAGACCCACGGCTTCCGGCTGCGCATGTCCACCCGGGCCGGTCGCGCCATCCTCGCCGGTCGCCGTCGCAAGGGCCGCAACGAGCTGTCGGCCTGAGCGTCGGTCCCGCTCGACCTCCGGTCCGCCGCGCCGCCGGACGCCTCGTGCTCCCCCGGTCCGCGCGGCTGCACCGCTCCTCCGACTTCGCGGAGGCCATCCGGCGCGGACGCCGGGCCTCGCGACCGACGCTGACGGTGCACCTGGTGCTCGGTGACGGCTCGGGGTCCCCGCCGGCGCGTGCCGGGCTGGTCGTGGGCAAGGCCGTCGGGAACTCCGTGGTGCGCTCCACCGTCTCGCGACGCCTGCGGCACCTGCTGCGAGACCGGCTCGCCGGCCTTCCCGGCGGCACCCGGCTGGTCGTGCGTGCCGCACCGGGGGCGGCGCAGGCGAGCAGCGCCCGGCTCGGGCACGATCTCGACGAGGCCCTGGGGCGGGCTCGGCGGTCCACCGGCCGGCCGGCCGGCTCCCGATGAGCCCCTCGGGCGGTGCCGCGGTCCAGCGTCCGGACGGTGCTGTCGCGCGGGTGCTGCTCGGGCTGGTCCTCGTCTACTCGCGGTGGGTGAGCCCGCTGCTCGGGCCGCACTGCCGGTTCGTCCCGACCTGCAGCGCTTACGCCGCGCACGCACTGCGGACGCACGGTGCGGCCCGCGGGTCCTGGCTGGCGGCCCGGCGGATCGGCCGCTGCCACCCCTTCCACCCCGGCGGGCACGATCCGGTCCCGCCCGTTCGTCCTAGGGTGACGCCCCACACTCGAGTGGACGCCCACGACCCGTCCCGCGCCGTCCTCGTTCGACCCGACGCTCCGGAGCAGACCCGTGCTTGACGTCCTCGCCAGTCCCGTCGGTCATCTGCTGGCGTACATCCACAGCCTGCTGTCGATGGTGCTCATCCCGTCGAGCGGTCCCGCCTGGGCGCTGTCGATCGTGCTGCTGACGGTCGTGGTCCGCCTGCTGCTGTTCCCGCTGTTCGTCAAGCAGATCAAGAGCCAGCGGCGCATGCAGGAGCTGGCACCGAAGATCAAGGAGCTGCAGAAGCAGCACAAGGGCGACCGCGAGACGCTCAACGTCGAGATGATGAAGCTCTACAAGGAGAACAACGCCAACCCCATCAGCGGCTGCCTGCCGCTGCTGCTGCAGCTGCCGGTGTTCTTCGCGCTGTTCACCGTCATCCGCGAGTTCAAGCCGGGTGCCGACGCGCGCTACGGCCTGACGGCGCAGCAGCTGGGGGAGGGTGCGGCGGCCAAGGTCTTCGGGGCGCCCATCTCGGCGGCCTTCAACAGCTCGGCCAGCTCGCTCGCCGACCTCGACGCCAGCCTGACCGTCGTCCGCGTCGTCGCCGCGGTGATGGTCGTGCTCATGGGTCTGTCCACCTTCTACACGCAGCGCCAGATGATCGCGCGCTCCGGCACGACCGACCCCCAGCAGCTGATGGTGCAGCGGGTGCTGCTCTACGTCCTGCCGCTGTCGTTCGCGGTCTCCGGGGCGATCTTCCCCATCGGTGTCCTGCTGTACTGGCTGACGACGAACGTCTGGTCCATGGGACAGCAGGCCTACGTCATCAAGCGCATGCCGCCGGTCAACCTCAACCCCGGCAAGGCGGCCGCGGCGGACTCGTCGAGCAGCAGCGCCGCCACGGGGACGACCAAGACGGACCCGGCGGTCGCGGCCCCGGCGGCCGAGGAGCCGGCCGCACCGGCCGTGCCGGCGCCGCTGACCACCGGCGGGTCGCGGGTGGGCGCCACGCCCAAGGCCCCCGTCACCGCGCCCGCCAACCGCCGGCCCGCGGGAAGCCGCAAGAACAAGAGCCGCCGCGGCGGCCGCCGCTAGCCTGCTGGACGAGACCGTGCCGCGACGCAGCGACTGCAGCGCCGACCGCACGCCGTAGGACCGATCCCACTGCGAAGGACCCCCGTGAGCGAGAGCACTGCCGCTGCCCCCGGCGACACCCCGGCGCACGACGACCTGTCCGGTCAGGACCTGCTGGTGCGGGAGGGGGACATCGCCGGTGACTACCTCGAGCGGCTGCTCGACATCGCCGACGTCGACGGTGACATCGACATGGACGTCGAGGGCGAGCGCGCCGTCGTCGCCATCGTCGGGGAGGGGCTGGACGCCCTGGTGGGGCAGCACGGCCAGGTCCTCGAAGCGGTGCAGGAGCTCACGCGCCTGGCCGTCGTGCGGGAGACCGGTGTGCGGTCCCGCCTGATGCTCGACATCGGTGGCTGGCGGGCCGCGCGCAAGGAGGAGCTGACGGCGATCGGCACCCGCGCCGCGCAGCGCTGCGCCGAGTCCGGGGAGCGGGTCCGGCTGGCGCCGATGACGCCGTTCGAGCGCAAGGTCGTGCACGACGCGGTCGCGGCCGTGGCCGGGGTCCGCAGCGAGTCCGAGGGGCTGGAGCCCGAGCGCCGCGTGGTGGTCCTGCCCGACGGCAGCTGATGACGGTCCCACCCCTGCTGACCGCGGTCCCGGAGCAGGCGGCCACCGTCTTCGGGGCGGCGCTGCCGCAGATCGAGGCGTACGCGGCTCTGCTGGCCGGACCCGGTGTCGAGCGCGGCCTGCTCGGACCTCGTGAGGCCCCCCGCCTGTGGGAGCGGCACCTGCTCAACTGCGCCGGACTGGCGGAGCTGCTCGTCCCGGGCCAGGTCGTCGCCGACGTCGGCTCGGGCGCCGGGCTGCCCGGTGTGGTGCTCGCCGTCCTGCGTCCGGACGTGACGGTGCTGCTGGTCGAGCCGCTGCTGCGGCGCAGCACCTTCCTCGAGGAGGTCGTCGCCGAGCTCGGTCTGCGCACGGCCGTCGTCCGGCGGGCCCGTGCCGAGGAGCTGGCCGGCACGACGCTCGTGGACACCGTCGTCGCGCGTGCCGTGGCGCCCCTGGACCGGCTGGGTGCCTGGTCGCTCCCGCTGCTGCGCCCGGGTGGCCGGCTGCTGGCCCTCAAGGGGGAGCGGGCCGATCGCGAGCTCGCGACGTCCGGCGCGGCGCTGCGCGCAGCCGGGGCCTCGACCAGCGAGGTCGTGACGGTCGGCCGGTCCGAGCTGCTCACCGACGCGCGGGTCGTCGTCGTCACCCGCGGTGAGGCACCGGTGCCCGCTGCTCGCCCGGCCCGGCGGCGGCGGTGAACGCGCTGAGCTGGCCCGGTCGAGGTCGA
>CADCUE010000261.1 GCA_902805805.1 uncultured Frankineae bacterium
GCCGAGCCGGCCGAGCGCCAGGACGGCCTGGTGGTGCTGGCCTCGGCCACCGCCCCGGACGCGCTCGCGGCGGTCGCGACCGCCCGTGCCGCAGGCGCCGACGTCCACCTGCTCAGCTCCCCCGACCCGCGGGCGAGCGGCGAGATCGTCACCGCGCTCGCGGCGGCGAAGCCGTCGGCCGTGCTGGCCCTCGGCGACGCCTTCGGCGACCCGGCCCGGCTCGAGACCCGCCTCGCGTCGGCGTCGACGGGGGCGCAGCTGCCCGCCGGCGGCCAGCTCGTCCTGCCGGGCAAGCTCTACGTCGCGCTGTACGGCCACCCCGGGTCGTCCGCGCTGGGGGTGCTCGGCGAGCAGGGCGTGGCCGAGACCGTCGCGCGGGCGAAGCGGCTCGCCGCCGAGTACGAGGCGGCCGGCAGCACGGTCCCCGTCGTCCCGACGCTCGAGATCATCACCAGCGTCGCCTCCTCGGCGCTCGGCGACGGCGACTACTCCGACGAGTCCGAGCTCGACCACGTCCGGCCGCTCGTCGAGGCAGCCGGGCGCGAGGGCGTCTACGTCGTGCTCGACCTGCAGCCCGGCTACGACGACTTCCTCACCCAGGCGAAGATGTACGAGGAGCTGCTCGCGCTGCCCCACGTCGGCCTGGCGCTCGACCCCGAGTGGCGGCTCAAGCCCGGCGAGCGCCACATGCGCCAGATCGGCCGGGTCAGCGCCGACGAGGTGAACAGCGTCGTGACCTGGCTGGCCGACCTCACCCGCGACCGCGAGCTGCCGCAGAAGATGCTGCTGCTGCACCAGTTCAAGACGTTCATGCTCGAGGACCGCGAGCGCATCGACCTCTCGCGCGACGAGCTGTCGGTCGTCACGCAGATGGACGGCCACGGCGCGCCGAGCACCAAGCTCGAGACGTGGAACGTCCTGCGGCCCGGCACGCGCGAGGGCATGCGCTGGGGGTGGAAGAACTTCTACGACGAGGACTCCCCGACGCTCACCCCGGCGCAGACCCTCGCAGTCGAGCCGACCCCCGTCTTCGTCAGCTACCAGTAGTGGCCGACCTGCGCGGACGCGTGGCGCTGGTGACGGGCGCCAGCCGCGGCGTCGGCAAGGGCATCGCCCGCGGCCTCGGCGAGGCCGGTGCGACCGTCTACGTCACCGGCCGCACCGTCGAGGAGGGGACGTCGGCGGCGCGCCTGCCCGGCAGCGTCCACACGACCGCGCGGGAGGTCACCGAGCTCGGCGGCACCGGCATCGCGGTCGCCTGCGACGCCACGGACGACGCGCAGCTCGCGGCGCTGGTCGCCCGGGTGTCGGCGGAGCAGGGCCGGCTCGACGTGCTCGTCAACAGCGTGTGGGGCGGCTACGAGCGCTTCACCGACGGCACCCCGTTCAACCCGGGGCCGTTCTGGGAGCAGCCCCTCGGGCTGTGGGACGCGATGCACCGCACCGGCGTGCGGGCCCACTACGTCACGACCGCGCTGGCAGCGCCGCTGCTGGTCGCGAGCGGCGGCGGGCTCGTGGTGGGCGTGTCGTCGTTCGCCGGCCAGGTCGTCGTGCCACCCGTCCCGTACGGCGTCGCCCACGCGGCCATCGACCGGCTCGCGCGCGACACGGCCGAGGACCTGCGGCCGCACGGCGTCACCTCGGTCTCGCTCTACCCGGGTCTGGTGCTCACCGAGAGCGTGGTGGCCAACCTGCAGTTCTTCGCCGACGAGCCGAACCGCGAGACGCCGCTGTTCGTCGGGCGCACGGTGGCCGCCCTGGCCGCCGACCCCGACGTCCTGCGGCTCACCGGCCGGTGGCTCGTCGCGGCAGAGGTCGCGGCGGCGTACGGGGTCACGGACGAGCACGGACACCTCCCGGAGTCCAACCGGCCGAGGATCCTCGGCGAGCCGGTCCCGCCCTCGCTCTGACTACAGGAACGCCGCCGGGTCGAAGGCCTCGATGTCGAGGATGCGCACGCGCGGCAGCGGGCGGGTGAAGGCCTTGGCGTCGGTCTCGAGGTCGAACACCTGCAGCCCGTCCTCGGCGAGCTCGGCGTACCCGCTGTTGACGAACTCGCGGAACCCGAGCAGCGCCACCCGCCGTCCGGCGCCGAGCAGCCCCTGCACCTGCGGCAGGAAGTCGCCGTCGTGGCTGCCGAGCACCACGTCGGCGTCGCGCCCCGCGATGGCCTCGAGCATGCGCTGCACGCCGACGTCGACGACCTTCATGCCGGGCGGTCCTGACAGCGGCACCGGCCGGAAGCCGAGCGCGAGCAGCGCCTGCACGAACGGCATGGGCAGGTGCCCGGAGCTGGCGTTGAGGAAGAACAGCCCCTTGACCGGCTGCCCCCACACGGCGGCGGTGTGGGCGAGCACGCGCTCCCACCGAGGACGCTCGTCCGGGGCCGGGCGGTGGCCGAGGATGCTCTGCCCGAGGGTGGCGTCGAGGTTCTCGCCGTCGATGACGAGGTAGGTGACGCGCGGCTCGACGGCGTCGCTGCTCAGCACGCGTGGCTCCGATCGTGGGGGCGCAGGACCTGCGGGGCCGACGGGGCCCCGCTCAGTGAAGCAGCGTCGTCGACCGGACCCGTCTCGGTGCTCTCCACCTCGACCCGGTGCGGCTGCAGCCGCCGAGGGGGGACGTCCCGAGCCCGGCCGCCAG
>CADCUE010000262.1 GCA_902805805.1 uncultured Frankineae bacterium
CGCGGTCGCAGCGGGTCCCCTGCGCCGGCTGGACCGCGAGCTCAGGGCGCCGACGCGGCAGGTGGCCCTGCTGCGCGGGCTCGCGCCGTTCGCCCTGCTGCCGACCCCCGAGCTGGAGGCGCTCGCGCTGCGGCTCGAGCGGCGGGAGCACGCCGCCGGTCAGGTCGTGGTGCGGCAGGGGGAGCCGGGGTCGACCTTCTTCGTCATCGACGCGGGCACCCTGGCGGTGTCCGTCGACGGCCACGACGTGGCGGTGCTCGGCGCCGGCGCGTCGTTCGGCGAGATCGCGCTGCTGCGCGACGGCACCCGCACCGCGACGCTCACGGTGCGCACCCCGGCCGTGCTGTGGGCGCTCGAGGGCACCAGCTTCGTCGACACCCTGACCAGGGGCGACGGCCAGGCCCTCGCCGCTGCCGAGCTCGACGCCCGCACGCTGCTGGCGCGCGCGGCGCCCGACGAGCGGCCCACCCCGACGGCGCAGGCCGGACGGGAGCCCTGAGGGTCCTGTCCGTGACGCGTCAGGGTCGGGCGGCGAGGACGTCCTCGTGCGGGGTCAGCACGGGCTCCGCGCTCGGCGAGCGGAGCTCGTCGACGCGCACGAGGGCGATCCCGGCCAGCACCAGGGCGCCGCCCGCCAGCTGCACGGCCCCCAGGGACTGCCCCAGGAGCACCCAGGCGAAGACGACGGCGAACAGCACCTCGGTCAGCCCCACGAACGACGCGACCTTCGCCCCGAGCAGCCGCGCGCCGGCGATGCCGGTGACGTAGGCGACGACGGCCGCGACGAGCGCCAGCCCGAGCACCGGCACGAGCCAGCTGACCCGGGTCTCCAGCAGCGTCACGTCGGTGCGCGGGGCGGCGAGCGGCAGCACGCCGGCTCCCCCGGCGAGCGCGAGGGCCGCGCCGCCGACGGCCAGGCCACCCCAGGCGACGACGAGCGGGGGGAGGGCGTCCTCGCCCTCGGCGGAGAGCACGAAGTAGGTCGCCAGGCCGAAGGCCGCGCCGAGCCCCCACAGGACGCCGACCGGGTCGAGCTCGGCGCCGCCCAGCAGCTCGAGGACCAGCGCGAGACCGGCCACGGCGACCACGGCGCCGCACACCGTCAGCAGGCCCGGCCGCTGACCCCGCCGCAGCCACAGGTAGCCGACCACCAGGAGGGCGCCGGAGTACTCGAGCAGCAGGGCGACCGCGACCGACAGGTGCTCGACCGCCATGAAGAAGCACAGCTGCGCCCCGGCCACGGCCGCGATCCCGTACACGAGCAGCGTCCGGCCGCTGCGCCGCAGCAGACGGCCGTGGCCGCGCAGCTGCAGCAGGGCCGGCAGGGTCAGGACGAGCGCGGCGACGAGGACGCGGACGGTGACCGCGGCGCCGGGCGTCCAGCCGGCCGCGATGAGGCTCGCGGCGAACGAGCCGGACGTGCCGAAGGTCGCGGCCGACAGCAGGGCCAGCACCAGCCCGAGCCCGCCCGTGCTGCGCTGCTGCACTGTCGTGCTCCTGTCATCGCGGAGGTGTCATCGGCGAAACGCGTTATGCTCCTTGCACGCTAGGGGGAGGTCGGAAAGGGGTCAAGTGCTCTTCGCCCATGACACCGAGATCGCGCTGGCGGGCGCAGCCGCCCTGGTGAACACCCGGCAGCGCGCGCACGACGAGCTCGCCGACCTGGCGGCGCTCGACGCCTTCGTGGAGCGGTGGGGGTGGACCGGGTCGCGCCGGGGCGATGCCGCCGAGCTGGCGGCGGTGCGGGCGCTGCGTCCGCGGCTGCGACGGCTCTGGGAGCTCGACGAGGACGGCGTCGTCGAGCTGGTGAACCGGATGCTCGAGGAGGCGCGCGCGCTCCCGCAGCTGGTCGCGCACGACGGCTGGGGCTACCACCTGCACGCGACGCCCTCGCAGGCGCCGCTCGCGGACCGGATGGCGGTCGAGGCGGCGATGGCCCTCGTGGACGTCGTCCGGCTGCAGGAGCTGGACCGGCTCGGCACGTGCGGCGCCGACGACTGCGACGACGTCCTCGTCGACCTGACCAAGAACCGCTCCCGCCGGTACTGCAGCACCGCCTGCGCCAACCGGGTGAACGTGGCCGCGTTCCGGGCGAGGCGGGTCACGGCTCCCTGACCGGAGGGCGCGCCGCCGGCGGCCACCGGTGGGCCGTCAGCGCGGGCAGCGGTCGGCGAGCAGCTCGGTGTGCAGCGCCCGCTCGTACGGGAGCAGCGTCTCGGTGGTGCGGCCCTGCTCGTCCCCGGTGCGGACGCTCAGGCCGGCCGTGTCCGTGGCGGCGCGTGCTGCGGCGCAGTCCGTCACGGTGACGACGACCTCGTACGTCAGGGCCGGCGGGGGCCCGTCGTCCGCCGCCGGCAGGGTGACCGGCAGCTGCACGGTCGCCCCGTCCGTGCCGCCGCGGACGACGGCAGCCAGGCCCGGCCCGGCGTCGGCAGTGAGGACCTCGACCGGTGCGCGGCCTGCGACGGACAGGTCGACCTCCAGCACCAGCGACCCGCCCACCCGTGCCTGCTCCTGCCGCAGCAGGAGGAGCCGCTCCTCGAGCGGAGCGAAGCCGCACAGGCGCTGGGCCGCGGCTGCGTCGAGCGGCGGGTCGGGCACCGGCAGCCGGACGGTGCGGACGGTCGACGCCGTCGTCACCT
>CADCUE010000263.1 GCA_902805805.1 uncultured Frankineae bacterium
CACTTCCCGGACCGCATCGGGGCGATGACCGCGGTGTACACGACTGCGCTGGCCGTCGGGCTGACCGGTGCGGCCGCCGGCGCCGTCCCGCTCGCCCAGGCAGCCGGCGACGGCGGGTGGCGCGTCGGACTCGGCGCGTGGGCCGTCCTGTCCGCGCTGGCCCTGCTGCCCTGGCTCGGCCACCTCACCGAGCGCGGGACCGGCGGTGCGGCCGGCGCCGCACGCAGCGGCGGCCGGATGCTGCGCAGCCGTACGGCGTGGGCGCTGGCGCTGTTCTTCGGCTCGCAGTCGCTGCAGGCCTACGTCTCGTTCGGCTGGTTCGCGCTGTTCTTCCGCGAGCAGGGCGGCTTCTCGGCGGCGCAGGCCGGACTGCTCGTCGCCGTCGTCGCCGCGCTGTCCATCCCGGTGTCCGCGGTCGTGCCGTCGCTCGCGGCGCGGATGCCGTCGCAGTGGCCGCTGGTCGTCCTGCACGCCGGCTGCTACGTCGTCGCCTACACCGGGATGCTGCTCGCCCCCGCCGCCGGCGCCTGGCTGTGGGCGGTGCTCGTCGGGATCGGCTCCGGCGCCTTCCCGCTCGCCCTCACGCTGATCGCCCTGCGGACGCGCACCTCCGACGCGACCGCGTCGCTGTCGGCCTTTGCGCAGAGCGTCGGCTACGTGCTGGCCGGCAGCGGACCGCTGCTCGTCGGCGTGCTGCACGGCGCGGACGGCGAGTGGGGCGGGTCGTTCGTCCTGCTGTACGTGACGCTCGGGGTCTTCGTCGTCTCCGGCTGGTACGCCGCCCAGCCGCGCCAGGTCGAGGACGAGGTGCCGGCCACCTGACCGCCCGGTCGGGGCGCCCGGCTCCCGACGAGGACACCGGGGTGGACGACGCCGCCCGGTGACTCGGGCATAGCCTCGGCACCCACCCCGTCTCAGGAGGAACCGATGACCGAGCCCGTTGCCGGACCGCTCGCCGGGACCGTCGTCGTCGACCTCTCCCGCGCCCTGGCCGGCCCGCACGCCGCGATGATGCTCGGAGATCTCGGCGCTCGGGTGATCAAGGTCGAGACGCCCGGCACGGGCGACGACACCCGTGGCTGGGGCCCCCCGTTCGTCGGTCCGGACGACGCCCGGGAGTCGACCTACTTCCTGTCGTGCAACCGCAACAAGGAGTCGATCGCCCTCGACCTCAAGAGCGACGACGGCCGGGACACCCTGACCCGGCTGGTCCGGCACGCCGACGTGCTCGTCGAGAACTTCCGCACCGGCGTGCTCGACCGGCTCGGCTTCTCCGTGCAGCGCCTGCACGAGCTCAACCCGCGCCTGGTGGTCCTGTCGATCACCGGCTTCGGCCACGACGGCCCCGAGGGCGGGCGCGCCGGCTACGACCAGATCGCCCAGGGCGAAGCCGGGTTGATGTCCCTGACCGGTCCGGACGCCGACTCGCCGACCCGGGTCGGCGTCCCCATCGGCGACCTGCTGGCCGGCATGTACGGCGCGTACGGCGTCGCGGCGGCGCTCGCCGAGCGGGCGGTCACGGGCCGCGGGACGGTCGTGCGCACCTCCCTGCTGGCCGCCATCGTCGGCGTGCACGCCTTCCAGGGCACCCGCTACACCGTGGCGGGGGAGGTGCCCCGGGCGCAGGGCAACCACCACCCGTCGCTGTCGCCGTACGGCTCGTTCCGGTGCAGCGACGCGATCGTGCAGGTCGCCGTCGGCAGCGAGAGCCTGTGGCGCAAGTTCGCGCCGGTCATCGGCCTGGACCCGGACGACGCGCGCTTCGCCCAGAACCGGGCCCGGGTCGAGCGGCGCGAGGAGCTCGTCGAGCTCGTCGACGCCGCCTTCGGCGACCGCCTCGTCGACGACGTGCTGGCCGACCTCGAGCGCGCCGGCGTGCCGGCGGGCGAGGTCCGCACCCTCGACCGGGTCTACGACTGGGACCAGACGCGCTCGCAAGGGCTGCTCGTCGACGTCGAGCACAGCACGCTCGGCACGGTCACCCTGCCCGGCCCGCCGCTGCGCTTCGACGGTGCTCCGGCGACCCGGCACCGCCCGCCGCCGGTGCTGGACGAGCACTCCGCGTCGGTGCGGTCCTGGCTCGACGCGCAGGACGCCGGGTCGTCCGCTCCCGCGTGAGCCGCCTGGACCGGCCCGGCGCGCGGGAGCTGCTCGAGCGCGTGCTCGATCCCGGCAGCTGGACGTCGTGGGACGCCCCGGTGCGCCAGCCCGAGCCGCGCACGGACGCGTACGAGCGGGAGCTGCAGGAGGCCCGCGACCGCACGGGGCTGGACGAGGCGGTGCTGACCGGCTCCGGGACGATCGGCGGGCGCCCGGTCGCCGTGATCGCCTGCGAGTTCGCCTTCCTGGCCGGCTCCATCGGTGTGGCCGCGGCGGAGCGCCTGGTCGTGGCGGTCGAGCGGGCGACCGCCGAGGGCCTGCCGCTCGTCGCCTCGCCGACCTCGGGCGGCACGCGGATGCAGGAGGGCGCGATGGCGTTCCTGCAGATGGTCAAGCTGTCCGCGGCGATCGAGCAGCACCGCCGCGCCCACCTGCCGTACCTCGTCTACCTCCGGCACCCGACCACGGGAGGCGTGTTCGCCTCCTGGGGCTCGCTCGGGCACGTGACGGCGGCCGAGCCCGGGGCCCT
>CADCUE010000264.1 GCA_902805805.1 uncultured Frankineae bacterium
TGCGTGAGCTGCAGCAGGACCATGGCCCCCACGAGGATCGGCAGGAACATCTGCAGGACGTCGGCCTGCCGCGCCGTCACGAGCGAGAAGCGCGAGTAGGTCTCGACGAGCAGCGGCTGGCCGCCTCTCGTCCGCACCGGGGTGTAGACCTCGAGCATGCGGTCGCGCAGCCCGTCGAGCCGGTGCTCGGCCTCGCGCAGGTCCGCGAAACCCGACGTCGTCGCGTCCTGCCGCAGCGCGGCGGCCTCCTCCGCCGCCAGCGGGTAGACCTCGCCGATCAGCTCCGGCTGGTCGGAGTAGACGACCCGGCCGTCGCTGTCCCACACCTTGAGCCGGACCACCGGCTCGACGAGCACGCGGTCCCGCACCAGCTCGTCGAGCTCCGCCAGCGCCTCGGGATCGCCCCGCACCACGGCGTCGGTCAGTGCGGGGGCCAGGACCGCCGTCGCCAGCAGCTCGGTGTGGGCGCGCACGTCGCGCAGCGCCTCGGTCTGCGCAGCCTCGCGTCCGGCGTACGCCGCGACCGCCAGCAGGCCGAGCAGGCAGAGCAGGCTGGCGCCGGCGACCGCGAGCAGCACCCGGCGCAGGTCGGGCGGGGCCGACGGGTCCTGGCACGCCCGGCCGTCGGCCAGGACGTGCCAGGCAGGGGCGAGCTGCTCGGGCTCGGCTGGTCGGGCCTCCACAGGCGCCACGCCGCCTCCTCCGCCGGACTGTCATGGACGGACGCATCCGACGCTAGCCACTGAGGCGGCCGACGGCCATCCCCCGTCCTGATCAGTTCTGGGGCGCTCGCCGGGGCCTCGCTCAGCCGCGTCCGGCGGCCAGGTCGGCGTCCGAGCGCGACGCGAGCCAGTCGTCGAAGCCGCAGGGCGCCCTGCCCCGGCTGATCTGCTGGGAGATCTCCTCGCGCATCCACCGGCGGATGCGCCGCACGTCCGGCGTGCTGGCGAGGGTCAGCAGCCGCTCCGCCTCGCACAGCGCGTCCGCGGCCGCCACGGCATCGTCGAGCTGCTCGACCTGCTCGGCCGCGACCGACGGCAGCAGCATCTCCACCGTCACGTGCTCGAGTCCGGCCTCCGCCGCCGCTTGGGCGGTGCGCCGTCCCATGTGGCGCGCCTGCGCCTGCCCGTCGAGCAGCCGGCGGATCACGGACGCGAGCTCGGGCTGCGCCGTCCGCGGGACGACCAGCTGCAGCTCGCGGACGAGGTCGTCCAGGTGGTCGTCCTGCGCCAGGCCGAGCTGGACCGGGCAGCGCTCGAGCCGCACCACGTGCCAGCCCGGCGGCAGCGCTGGTGCCTGCGCCGGCAGGCCGGCATCCGGCCGCGCCGGGCGGTCCCGCAGGTCGATGTCGTGCCGCCCCTGCCCCGCGGTCGACAGGTGGGCCCAGACGCACTTGCCGCCGCTCTCCTCGACCGTCACGCCCCACTCGGAGGACAGCTCCTGCACGATGGCCAGGCCCCGTCCGGTCGTCGTGGCCGCGGCCACCCCGGCGGAGGTGGACCGGTCGTGACGCAGGAGGACGGCGGCCGCCGGCACGTCGCCGTCGTCGCCCACGGCGATGCGCACGCTGTCGGGCGACGTCGCGCTCACCTCGACGACGAAGTAGGACGCGCCGCTGTGCAGGGTGGCGTTGGTGCAGAGCTCGGTGACGATCAGGCTCGCGTCGTCGACCAGCACCGGCAGGTCCCAGTCGCGCAGCGTGTCGGCCGTCAGCTGACGGGCTGTCCGGACGCTGTGCGGGTGGGTCACCAGGCGTACCGACACACGGCTGCCCGCGGCGTCACCGTCCGTCATCCCGCCATGCTGGCACGACGGCGGCGTCCACGGTCCGCTTCCGCCGGGTACCGCCCCTCACCGGCGTTCGGAACCGCCTGGCGGCAGCGTCGGGTCCGCGTGCCAGGATCGTTTCATCCGCGGCACTGCACACCGGGGTGCGACGCCGGGACGAGGAGGGCTCTCCGTGCCACAGCTGGTGTACGACTTCTCGCAGGGCAACCGGGACATGAAGGACCTGCTCGGCGGCAAGGGCGCCAACCTGGCCGAGATGACGCTGCTCGGGCTGCCCGTGCCGCCGGGGTTCACCATCACCACGCAGGCCTGCCGTGCCTACCTCGACTCCGGCGTCGTGCCGCCCGAGCTGTCCGCTGAAGTGGACGATCACCTGGCTGCGCTCGAGCGCCAGATGGGCAAGCGCCTCGGTGACCCCGACGACCCGCTGCTCGTCAGCGTGCGCTCGGGAGCGAAGTTCTCGATGCCCGGGATGATGGACACGGTCCTCAACATCGGCCTCAACGACGCCTCGGTGGAGGGACTGGCCCGCCAGGCCGGCAGCGGTCGCTTCGCGTGGGACTCCTACCGGCGGCTGCTGCAGATGTTCGGCAAGACCGTGCTGGGGGTCGAGGGCTTCGAGGAGGTCCTGGACCGCGTCAAGGAGGAGCACGGCGCGCGCGTCGACCTGGACCTCGACGAGGCGGCGCTGCGGGAGCTGGTCGCGGCGTTCGAGGACCTGGTCGAGAAGCACACCGGAGCGCCGTTCCCGCAGGACCCGCGCGAGCAGCTCGACCTCGCCGTGCGCGCGGTCTTCGACTCGTGGAACACCGAGCGGGCCCGCATCTACCGGCGGCAGGAGCGCATCCCGGCCGACCTCGGCACGGCGGTCAACGTCTGCTCGATGGTGTTCGGCAACCTCGGCATGGACTCCGGCACGGGGGTCGCCTTCACCCGCGACCCCAGCACCGGAGCGCAGGGCGTGTACGGCGACTACCTGCAGAACGCCCAGGGCGAGGACGTCGTGGCCGGCATCCGCAACACGATGCCGCTGTCCCACCTCGGCGAGCTGGACCAGGCCTCCTACGACGAGCTGCTCCAGACGATGAGCACCCTCGAGGAGCACTACCGGGACCTGTGCGACATCGAGTTCACCGTCGAGCGCGGCAAGCTGTGGATGCTGCAGACCCGCGTGGGCAAGCGGACGGCCGGCGCGGCGTTCCGCATCGCCACCCAGCTGGTCGACGAGGGACTCATCTCGCTGGACGAGGCGCTGCTGCGGGTGAACGGCGCCGGGCTCGCGCGTCTGATGTTCCCGGCCTTCGGCGCCACCGACGACGAGGACGCCAGTCGGACGCTGCTGGCCAGGGGCATGGGGGCCTCCCCCGGCGCGGCGGTCGGCGCGGTCGTCTTCGACAGCGAGGCTGCGGTGGCCGCCGCGGGCCGTGGGGAGGACGTCGTGCTCGTCCGGCGCGAGACGACACCGGAGGACCTGGCCGGGATGATCGCCGCCCAGGCGGTCCTGACGAGCAGGGGCGGCAAGACCAGTCACGCGGCGGTGGTCGCCCGCGGCATGGGCAAGACCTGCGTCTGCGGCGCGGAGGACCTCGACGTCGATCTCGACCACCGGCGCATGACGACGCCGGACGGCACGGTCGTGTCCGAGGGCGACGTCGTGTCCGTGGACGGCACCAGCGGCGCGGTCTACCTCGGTGCCGTGCCCGTCCGGCCCAGCCCGGTCGTGCAGTACTTCGAGGGAGAGCTCGAGCCGTCGCAGGGCGACGACCTGGTGCAGGCCGTGCACCGGCTGATGGAGCACGCCGACGCGGTCCGGCGGTTGGCCGTGCGGGCCAACGCCGACAACGAGCCGGACGCGGCGCGGGCGCGGCGCTACGGCGCGTCGGGCATCGGGCTGTGCCGGACCGAGCACATGTTCCTCGGTGACCGGCGGCAGCTGGTCGAGGACCTCGTGCTGGCCGAGGGCACCGAGGCGCAGGAGGCGGCGCTGGCGGCGCTGCTGCCGCTGCAGCGCGAGGACTTCCGCGCCATCCTGCAGGCGATGGACGGGCTGCCGGTGACCGTGCGGCTGCTCGACCCGCCGCTGCACGAGTTCCTGCCCGACCTCACCGAGCTGTCGGTGGAGATCGCCGTCGCGGAGGCCACCGGCGCGGAGGTCTCGACCAAGCAGTCGACGCTGCTGTCGGCCGTCCGCCGGCTGCACGAGAGCAACCCGATGATCGGTCTGCGCGGGGTGCGGCTGGGACTGGTCATCCCCGGGCTGTTCGCCATGCAGGTGCGGGCGCTCGCCGAGGCCGCCAAGGAGCTGAGGGACGAGGGACGCGACCCCCGCCCGGAGATCATGGTGCCGCTCATCGCGACGGTGCAGGAGCTGGAGCTGGTGCGGGACGAGGCGCTGGCGCTGCTCGAGGAGGTGGGCGTGCAGGCGCTCGTCGGCACGATGATCGAGGTCCCGCGGGCGGCTCTGACCGCAGGCGAGATCGCTCCGTCGGCTGACTTCTTCTCCTTCGGCACCAACGACCTGACGCAGATGGGCTGGGGGTTCAGCCGCGACGACGTCGAGGCGGCCTTCTTCTCGCGCTACCTCGAGCTCGGCGTCTTCGGCGTGAGCCCCTTCGAGTCCATCGACCGTGAGGGCGTCGGCCGGCTGGTCCGCCTGGCGGTCGAGGAGGGGCGGGCTGCCCACCCCGGCCTGAAGGTCGGCGTCTGCGGTGAGCACGGCGGTGACCCGGACAGCGTGCACTTCTTCTCCGACGCCGGTCTGGACTACGTCTCGTGCTCGGCGTTCCGGGTGCCGGTCGCGCGGCTCGAGGCCGGTCGCGCCGTCCTCGCTGCCGCCGAGGGCAGGACCGACGCCACGGCGTAGCAGTGGACCGCCGGCGTCGGCGTCGGGGGGCGTGACCGCCCTGCGGGGCGGCGACAGCATGGGCATAGGTTCCCGGCAGAGCGAGGCGGCCAGCCTCCGCGACGGATGAGGTCGGTGTGGAGCAGGCGTACGAGATCGTGCAGACGCAGGACGGCCCGGTCTACCGGGTCAGGGCGCGCGGCTCCCAGGTGGTGCGTGACCCGCTGCTGTACCGCGGCACGGCCTTCACCGCCCAGGAGCGCGCCTCGCTCGGCCTCGTGGGTCTGCTGCCCGACGGCGAGTCGACGCTGGACGCCCAGGTCCAGCGGGTGCACGGGCAGTACTCCCGCCAGCCCGACGACCTGGCCAAGAACCTCTACCTGACGGCCCTGCGGGACCGCAACGAGGTGCTGTTCTACCGGCTGCTGAGCGAGCACCTCGAGCAGATGCTCCCGGTCATCTACACCCCGACGATCGGGGAGGTCATCGAGCGCTACAGCCACGAGTACCGGCGTCCGCGCGGGGTGTTCCTGTCGATCGACCGGCCCGACCAGATCCAGCAGTCCCTCGCCAACTTCGGCCGCAGCGCCGACGAGGTCGACCTGATCGTCGCCACCGACTCCGAGGGCATCCTCGGGATCGGCGACCAGGGCGTCGGCGGCATCGAGATCGCGATCGGCAAGCTCACGGTCTACATCGCCGCTGCCGGGCTGCACCCCCGGCGCGTCATCCCCGTGGTGCTGGACGTCGGCACCGACAACCCGGCACTGCTCACCGATCCGCTCTACCTCGGCAACCGGCACGCGCGGGTGCGCGGCGAGCAGTACGACGCGTTCATCGACGCCTACGTGCAGGCGGCGCACCGGATGTTCCCGAACGCCCTGCTGCACTGGGAGGACTTCGGGGTCGAGAACGCCCGGCGCATCCTCGAGCGCTACTCCGGCGAGCTGTGCACCTTCAACGACGACATGCAGGGGACGGCGGCGGTCGGCCTCGCGGCGGCCGTCGCGGGAGTGCGCGCGGCCGGCTCGCGGATGCGCGACCAGCGGGTGGTGATCCTCGGTCCGGGCACGGCCGGCGTCGGCATCGCGGACTTCCTGCGCCAGGCGATGGAGCGCGACGGACTGAGCCGTGAGGAGGCGACGCGGCGCGTCTGGCTGGTCGGTCGCCGCGGGCTGCTCACCGCCGACATGGACACCCCGCTGCGCGACTTCCAGGCGCAGTACGTCCGACCGGCCGGTGACGTGACGTCGGCAGGCGGCGGGCAGCCCAGCCTCGAGGAGGTGGTGCAGCAGGTCCACCCCACGATGCTGATCGGCACCTCGACGCTGGCCGGGGCCTTCTCCGAGCCGCTCGTGCGCGAGATGGCCCGCCACGTGGAGCGTCCCATCATCTTCCCGATGTCCAACCCGACCTCGAAGGTCGAGGCGCTGCCTGCCGACCTCATCGCCTGGACGGACGGCCGGGCGCTGGTGGCGACCGGAAGCCCTTTCCCGCCGGTGGAGCACGACGGCGTCACGCACTCCATCGCCCAGGCCAACAACGCGCTCGTCTTCCCCGGCCTCGGGCTCGGCGTCAACGTCGCGCGCGCTGCGCGCGTCAGCGACGGGATGATCCAGGCGTCCGCCGACGCGGTCGCCGGCCTGGTCGACATCAGCTCACCCGGCGCGTCGCTCCTGCCGGCCGTGACGGACCTGCGGGCGGTGTCGGTCACCGTCGCCGTCGCGGTCGTCGAAGCCGCCGTGGCGGAAGGCCTCGCGCAGGCGGAGATCACCGACCCGCTGGCGCAGGTGCACGCGGCGATGTGGGAGCCGACCTACCCGGTCGTCGAAGCCGTCTAGCTCCGCGCTGCCCGCCTGCCGCCTCCCGCACGCCGTCCTCGAGCGCTCCGGGCGCTGCTCTCAGGCGGGTCGCTGCTCGGCCACCTCGCCCAGCTCGTCGATCGACGCCTGGAGGTGGTCGAGCAGGTCCCACAGGTCCGGCACGAGCTCGCGGCAGGACACCAGGCCGATGTCGAGGCTGTCCAGGTAGCTCTGCACCGTGATGTTCAGCCCCAGGCCGTCCGTGACCACGGAGACCGGGTAGTAGCCGCGCATCCGCGCCCCGGCGAACCAGAGCGGCGTCCGGGGACCCGGCACGTTGGAGATGACGACGTTGTACGGCGGGTCGACGTGGTCGGCGAGGCGCAGCTGCGCGGCCACCCGGGCGGCCCGCGTGGCCAGCGCGGGCATCGCGAACTGCGTGACGTCCTGCAGCGTCTCGGCGCTGATGGCGGAGTGCTGCTCCTTGGCCGTCCGCATGGCCTCGTGCGCGAAGCGCAGCCGGTCGACCGGGTCGGCCAGGTGGGTGGGCAGCGCCGCGACCAGTGCCGACACCCGGTT
The DNA here is from genome assembly GCA_902805805.1 of uncultured Frankineae bacterium. The sequence goes on from CADCUE010000264.1 coordinate 7,012, forward strand.
GCCGAACTGCCCCTGCTGCTCGGGCGTCCGGACCGAGATGGGCACCATCGCGAGCAGGGGCTGAGCCGGCAGCTCGTCGTGGGCCTGGAGCCACCGACGCAGGGCGCCGGCGCAGGCGGCCATCACGACGTCGTTGACGGTCACGCCGAAGGCGTTCTTCACCGCCTTGACGACCGGCAAGGAGGCTGTGCCGCAGGCCCAACGGCGGTGGGGCGTGATGGGCCGGTTGAAGGACGTCCGGGGAGCGGTGAGGGCCGGCCACGCCAGCACTCCGCCGTCGGTGGCGGCGGCGCCGTTCGCCCACCGGGTGAGCCCCTCGCCCAGCGCCGGCGTGGCGGACCGGGCCAGGAAGCGGGTCGCCCGGGGCACGGTGCTCCACACCCGTCGCTGGAAGTCCAGCACGCGCAGCGGCTGCAGGGTGACGCCGGCCACTCCGCGCAGCCACATCGACAGCTCGCCCGGCAGCGCCGCGGGCTGCCAGTCGGCGGGCTCGGTCGACTCCCCGGCCGGCTGCGGCGTCGGGTCCAGCAGCGTGGTGATGAGCTCGGCGCCGGCGACGCCGTCGAGCGCGGCGTGGTGGAACTTGACCATCAGGGCCTGCGAGTCCTGCTCCAGGCCCGAGATGAGGTAGAGCTCCCACAGCGGCCGCCTGCGGTCCAGCGGGCGCGAGGCGATGCGCGCGACCTGCTCGGCCAGCTGCAGCGGCGTTCCGGGGGACGGCAGCGCCAGCTCGCGGACGTGGAAGTCGAGGTCGAAGTCGGGGTCGTCGGCCCAGTAGGGCCGGTCGATGCCGAGCGGGACCTCCACCAGTCGCCGGCGCAGCGGCGGGAGCAGCGGCAGCCGCTGGGCGACGACCGACTGGACGGCGTCGAACGTCAGGCCGCCCTCGATCTCGGTGGTGTCCAGGAGGGCCACCCCGCAGACGTGCCCGAAGTTGGGCCCGGTCTCCATGTACAGGAAGTTCGCGTCCAAGCCGGAGAGCTGCTGCACGTCGCCAGCCTTCCCCGGACCCGCGCTGTCATCCCGACCGGGCCCTGCAGACAGCGCCGCCCGTCGGTGGCATCCTGCGGAACCCCGCCGTCCCCCAGGAGGAACAGTGAGCGACCACGTCTACCGCATCACCGAGGTCGTCGGATCGTCGTCCGAGTCCTTGCAGCAGGCGATCACCAACGGCGTCTCGCGGGTCGCCCGCACCGTCCGCAACGTGGAGTGGTTCGAGGCCGCGGAGATCCGCGGTCACGTCACGGACGGGCAGATCGATGCGTTCCAGGTGACGCTGAAGGTGGGCTTCCGGCTCGAGGACTGAGCGGGCTCAGCGACGTCGGCCGATCGTCCGACCGAGCCAGGTCAGCGGGTCGTACTTCCGGTCGACGACGCGCTCCTTCATCGGGATGAGCGCGTTGTCGGTGATGTGGATGCCCTCCGGGCAGACCTCGCTGCAGCACTTGGTGATGTTGCACATGCCGAGGCCGAAGTCGGACTGCGCCGACGCCCTGCGGTCGACGGTGTCCAGCGGGTGCATGTCCAGCTCGGCGATGCGCATGAGGAAGCGGGGTCCGGCGAAGGCCGCCTTGTTCTCCTCGTGGTCGCGCACGACGTGGCAGGTGTCCTGGCACAGGAAGCACTCGATGCACTTGCGGAACTCCTGCGAGCGCTCGACGTCCACCTGCTGCATGCGGTGGTTGCCGTCGGCGTCGCGGGCCTGCGGCGTGAACGGGGGGATCTGCGCGGCCTTCTCGTAGTTGAAGGACACGTCCGTGACGAGGTCGCGGATGACCGGGAACGCCCGCAGCGGGGTGATCGTGATCGGCTCGCCCGCCGGGAACGTGCCCATGCGCGCCAGGCACATGAGGCGGGGCCGCCCGTTGATCTCCGCACTGCACGACCCGCACTTGCCGGCCTTGCAGTTCCACCGCACCGCCAGGTCCGGGGCCTGCGTGGCCTGCAGCCGGTGCAGGATGTCGAGGACGACCTCCCCCTCGTTGACCGGGACGGTGTAGTCGCGCAGTCCCCCGCCCGCCGCGTCCCCCCGCCACACCCGCAGCGTCGCGTCGGCGCTGGCCGCCGCCTCCGTGCCGATCCGGGTGGAGCCGTGGCTCTCGGAGCTCGTGCTCACGCGCTCTCCTCGAAGATCTCGGCCAGCTCGTCGGGCATGACCGGCAGGGGCTGGCGGTGCAGGGCGATGCCGGCGCCGTCCGCGCGGCAGACGACGTTGATCTGCGCCCACTCGGGGTCCGAGCCGGGGAAGTCGTCGCGGGTGTGCCCCCCACGGCTCTCCTGGCGCTCCAGCGCGGCGCGCGCGATGCACTCCGAGACGCGCAGCATGTGCGGCAGGTCCAGCGCCAGGTGCCAGCCGGGGTTGTACTGCCGGTGCCCCTCGACGGTGAGGGCCTGAGCGCGCACCTTGAGCGCCTCGATGCGCTCCAGCGCCTGCTCGACCTCGGCCTCGGTGCGGATGATGCCGACCAGCTCGTTCATGGCGTCCTGCAGCTCGTGCTGCACCGTGTAGGGGTTCTCGCCGCCCTCCCGGGCGAAGGGCGCCAGCGCCGCCGCGGCAGCGGCGGTGATGGCGTCCTCGTCCAGCGGCACCGGCGTGACCGAGTGCGCGTGCGCGGCGGCGGCCGCGCCGGCGCGGCGCCCGAAGACGAGCAGGTCCGACAGCGAGTTGCCGCCCAGCCGGTTCGAGCCGTGCATGCCCCCGGCCACCTCCCCGGCGGCGTACAGGCCGGGCACCACCGCGGCGGCCGTCTCGGGGTCGACCTCGACACCGCCCATGACGTAGTGGCAGGTCGGCCCGACCTCCATCGCCTCCTTCGTGATGTCGACCTCGGCCAGCTCGCGGAACTGGTGGTACATCGACGGCAGGCGCTTCTGGATGTACTCCGCGTCGCGGCGGGAGGCGATGTCGAGCAGCACCCCGCCGTGCGGCGAGCCGCGGCCCGCCTTGACCTCGCTGTTGATGGCCCGGGCGACCTCGTCGCGCGGCAGCAGCTCAGGAGGACGTCGGTTGTTCTTCTTGTCGGTGTACCAGCGGTCCGCCTCCTCCTCGGTCTCGGCGGTCTCCTTGCGGAAGTAGTCCGGGATGTAGTCGAACATGAAGCGGTTGCCGGCCGAGTTCTTCAGCACGCCGCCGTCGCCGCGCACCGACTCGGTGACGAGGATCCCGCGCACCGACGGCGGCCAGACCATCCCGGTGGGGTGGAACTGCACGAACTCCATGTTGACGAGCGTCGCGCCGGCGGTGAGGGCGAGCGAGTGGCCGTCGCCGGTGTACTCCCACGAGTTCGACGTCACCTTGTAGGACTTGCCGATCCCGCCCGTGGCGAGCACGACCGACGGCGCCTGCCAGGCCACGAAGCGCCCCGACTCGCGCCAGTAGCCGAAAGCGCCCGAGATGCTGCCCCCGGACCCCGCTCCGGACGACGTCGTGAGCAGCTGCGTGACGGTGCACTCCATGAAGACGTCGATGCCGAGGGCGACCGTGCGCTGCTGCAGCGTCCGGATGAGCTCCAGTCCGGTCCGGTCGCCGACGTGGGCCAGCCGGGCGAAGCGGTGACCACCGAAGTCGCGCTGGGAGATCAGCCCCTCGGGCGTCCGGTCGAACAGCGCGCCCCAGTCCTCGAGCTCGCGCACGCGGTCGGGTGCCTCCTGCGCGTGCAGCTGCGCCATCCGCCAGTGGTTGAGCATCTTCCCGCCGCGCATCGTGTCGCGGAAGTGCACCTTCCAGCCGTCCTCGGGGTAGACGTTGCCCATGGCCGCGGCGATGCCGCCCTCGGCCATGACCGTGTGCGCCTTGCCGAGCAGGCTCTTGCAGACGACGGCCGTGCGGGCGCCCTGCTCCTGCGCCTCGATCGCGGCTCGCAGACCGGCGCCGCCCGCGCCGATCACCACCACGTCGTACTCGTGCCGCTCCAGCTCGGTCATGCGCAGCACCCCATCAGAAGAACGTCGGGTCGGTGATCGCCCCGGTGGCCAGGAGGCGGACGTAGAGGTCGGTCAGGGCGACGCCGATCAGGCTGATCCAGGCCAGCTGCATGTGGCGCGCGTTGAGCCGGGAGACGGCGGTCCAGGCGCGGTAGCGGACGGGGTGCGCGGAGAAGTGCTTGAGCCGCCCTCCGACGATGTGCCGGCAGGAGTGGCACGACAGCGAGTACAGCCAGAGCAGGACCGCGTTGGTCAGCAGCACGAGGGTGCCGAGCCCCATGTGGAACCACTCCTCCTGCGCGTTGCGGAACGCGAGGACGGCGTCGTACGTGAGGATCACGTTGAAGACCAGGCCGAGGTAGAAGAAGTACCGGTGCACGTTCTGGAAGACGAGCGGGAACCGGGTCTCCCCCGTGTAGGTCCGGTGCGGCTCGGCGACCGCGCACGCCGGCGGGGAGAGCCAGAACGACCGGTAGTAGGCCTTGCGGTAGTAGTAGCAGGTCAGGCGGAAGCCCAGCGGCACGATGAGGATGTACAGCGCCGGGCTGAGGAACGACGGTCCGGAGAACAGCTCGGGGAACGTGTCGCCCTGGCAGGCGTCGGTCAGGCAGGGCGAGTAGAACGGCGAGATGTAGGGCGCCGCGAAGTAGTTGTCGTTCTCGAAGGCCCGCAGGGTCGAGTAGACGATGAACGCCACCAGCACCGTGACCGTGATCAACGGCTGGAGCCACCAGCGGTCGGTGCGCAGCGTGCGGGCGCCGACGTCCGCACGCCCGGCCGTGTCCTGCGGGCGCGGCGCGGTCGTCGTCATCGGCCCGCCCCGCCCGTGCCGGACCGCGGCGTGCCCGGCGGCCTCAGCGTCCGCGCCCGTCGTAGCGCCCGACGCCCTCGTCCTCGGCGTCCATCCAGAAGTCGTGCGTGTAGTCCTTGTCCGGGATCACCTCGCGCACCGGTGCGGGCGCAGGAGGTGGCGCCGGCGGCGGTGCGCTGCCGCACAGCAGGTCCAGATCGGCGCCGAGGCGCCCCACGTCGGCGAGCAGCCGACGCGCGTCGACGCTGTCGCCGAAGTGCCGGACGAGCTCGCCGGCGAGCCTCTCCACGGTGCTCACGGCGCGTCGCGCCGCAGCGATGTCCTCGTCCACCAGCGTCATGAGCGACCTCCGGCGCAGCAGGCGTCCCCGGCAGGGACGGCGTTGCCGCAGTGAACACCCGCGGACCCGCGCGAGGGAAGCATTCGCCGTGTCTTCACACCGCGAGCGCGCCGCGGGGGCCGGTCAGGCGCCGGTGGGCACGCCCTCGACGGTCACCTGGGCGGCCAGCTCCTCCAGGTGGGCCTTGCGCCGGTGCACTCCCTGCGACACCTCCAGCCCGCCGTCGGTGAGCACCTGCTCCCACCGGTGCACCCAGTCGTGCCGGGTCAGGGCCGCTCGCACGCCGTGCGCCCTGGCCTGCGCGAGCCGCTCGGGCTGGCCGGCCAGGTCCGCCAGCACCTCGGCGACCTCCAGGCTGTCGTACGGCAGGTCGATGACGGCGTCGGGCCAGTCGAAGCAGACGTCGAACTCCGGGGTGCGGGGGCGGCTGCCCAGCAGCACCGCTCCGGCGGCGGACCCCTCGAAGTAGCGCGAGCTGAGCGACTCCTCACCTCCGGTGCGCAGCAGCCGCTGCGAGGAGTCGTTGATGCGGTGCGCCAGGGAGAACCTGCTCCGCTGCAGCATGTTGGCGAGCAGCGCCCGGTGCTCACCGTGCAGGGGCACCTTGGCCTGGAAGGTCGTGTCGTAGACGTAGGTCAGCCCCTTCGTGCTGACCAGGTCGAGCAGCTGCTGGTGGATGACGGGCGAGGTGCGTCCGAAGGCGTAGACGTCGAGCACCCGCTCCGGTGGCACCGGCAGCGGCGCGAACAGCTCGGCGTCGACGCCCACCTGCAGCACCGACGGGCTGGGGGCTCCCAGGGCGGCGAGCGCCGGCGCCGCCGCCGGGGTGAACAGGTAGACGGCGTCGAACTCGCGGAGCACGTCGTAGTAGTCGGCGTTCTGCTGGACCCCCGGCGACCAGACCTCGGTGAGGAAGCAGACGGCGCGCCGGCAGCGCTCCCGCCAGCCCTTCAGACGGCGCAGGTAGGAGAGCTCGAACGAGTCGGAGAAGATCGCGAAGAACAGGTCGTGCTGTCCCTCGACGCGGGTCGGGCGCATGCTCGGGTGGTCCCAGGGCGGCGATCTGCGCGGGCCGCCGAGCCGGTGCAGGCTCCCGTTGACCAGCCGCCGGGACAACGAGCCCAGGTGCTCGTGCGGGACACCTCCGGGCGACAGGACCGTGACGTCGTCGAAGCCGCGGATCGCGTCCTCGAACTCGTACAGCATGGTCAGGTGCTTGGCCGTGTGCAGGCGCCGCTGGGACAGCACCAGCACGCGGCTGTCCTGCGACGGCGACGCCGGTGGCCGCGACGTCGAGGCCCTGGGCACCTCCGCAGGCTAGTCCGCGGTCGGGGGTCCCGGACGTGACCCGTGTGGGTGAACTGCTCCGCGGGACGGCCCGTCCCACCGGGCTGTGGCCGAGGATGGCGTCATGCTGACACCGGCTGAGAAGGCGGACATCCCCGTGGTCATCCTGTGCGGAGGGATGGGGACCCGCCTGCGCGAGGCGAGCGAGAAGCTCCCCAAGCCGCTGGTCGACATCGGCGGCAAGCCCATCCTGTGGCACATCATGAAGCTGTACGGCTCGCACGGCTTCCGCCGCTTCGTCCTGTGCCTGGGCTACAAGAGCGAGCTGATCAAGCGCTACTTCCTGGACTACCAGGCCGAGGTCTCCGACTTCACGCTGCACATGGGCGATGGCCACCGGCAGCAGTTCCACAACTCCTACGAGCAGGAGGACTGGGAGGTGACCTTCGCGGAGACGGGGCTGCTGAGCGGCACCGGGGCCCGCATCCGTCGGGTCGCGCCGTACCTCGCGGACGCCGGGACCTTCCTGCTGACCTACGGCGACGGCATCGGTGACGTGGACCTCGACGCGCTGCTCGAGCGCCACCGCGCGGGCGGGCGGGTCGGGACGGTGACGGCCGTGCACCCCAGCAGCCGGTACGGCGAGATGCACGTCACGAGCGATCTCCGAGCCGTGTCGGAGTTCAACGAGAAGCCCACGATGGCCGACGGCTGGGTCAGCGGCGGCTTCTTCGCCTTCGAGCGCCGGTTCGTGGACGACTACCTGGACGACGACCCCGCCCTGCTGCTCGAGCGGCGTCCGTTGCAGACTCTTGCTGCGGACGGGCAGCTCGGGCTCAACCCGCACGAGGGCTTCTGGATGGGGATGGACACCTTCCGCGACTGGACCGAGCTCAACGAGCGGTGGGACCGCGGCGACGCTCCCTGGAAGGTCTGGAAGGACGAGCCCCGGCGCCCGTCGACCCGCTAGCCACCGACGACCACCGGAGAGACATGCGCGTCCTGCTCACCGGCAGCGAGGGCTACCTCGGCTGCCTGCTCGGCCCGGAGCTGCTGCGCGACGGCCACGACGTCGTCGGCGTGGACACCGGCTTCTACAGGAACGGCTGGCTGTACCGCGGGGTGGACCGGACGGTCTACACCCTCGACCAGGACGTCCGCCGGCTGACCGTCGAGGACCTGCGGGGCTTCGACGCCGTGGTCCACATGGCGGAGCTGTCCAACGACCCGCTGGGCGACCTGATCGGGCAGATCACCTACGACGTCAACCACGCCGGGTCCGTGCGCCTGGCGACCCTCGCCAAGCAGGCGGGGGTGGAGCGCTTCGTCTACATGTCGTCCTGCAGCGTCTACGGCGTCGCGGACGGCGTCGTCGACGAGACGTCGCCGATCAACCCCCAGACGGCGTACGGCGTCTGCAAGGGGCTGGTCGAGCGGGACGTCGGCCTGCTGGCCGACGACAGCTTCTCCCCGACGTTCCTGCGCAACGCCACGGCGTTCGGCGCCTCGCCCCGCATGCGCTTCGACATCGTGCTCAACAACCTGTCGGGACTGGCGTTCACGACCCGCGAGATCGCCATGACGAGCGACGGCTCGCCGTGGCGTCCGCTGGTGCACGCGATGGACATCGGCAAGGCCATCCGGTGCGTGCTCACGGCGCCGCGCGAGACGGTCCACGCCGAGGTCTTCAACGTCGGCAGCGACGACCAGAACTACCAGGTCCGCGACATCGCCGAGCGGGTGGCCGCCGCCTTCCCGGGCTGCACCACCAGCTTCGGCGAGCAGGGCGCGGACAACCGCAGCTACCGGGTCGACTTCACCAAGATCTCGCAGCAGCTGCCCGGCTTCTCCTGCGACTGGGACGCCGACCGGGGCGCCCAGCAGCTCGCGACGGTCTTCGCGGGCATCAGGCTCGACCGCGAGACCTTCGTCGGCCGGGGCCACACCCGCCTCAAGCAGCTGGAGCACCTGCTGGCCACGCAGCAGGTCGACGCCGAGCTGTTCTGGACCGTCCCGTGATCATCACGACGACCGCCCTCGCCGGACCGGCGATCATCGACCTCGAGCTCCGCGAGGACGACCGCGGCTTCTTCGCGCGCAGCTTCGACCGGGCCGAGTTCGCCGCGGCCGGCCTGGAGCCCGTGGTCGAGCAGTGCAACGTGTCGTTCAACCACCGCGCCGGGACGCTGCGCGGCATGCACTTCCAGGTCGCTCCGGCGACGGAGGCCAAGCTGGTGCGCTGCACCGCCGGGGCGGTGCTCGACATCGTCGTGGACGTGCGGGAGGGCTCGCCGACCTACCTGCAGCACGTCGCGGTCGAGCTGACCGCCGCGAACCGGCGCTCGCTGTACGTCCCGCCGATGTTCGCGCACGGCTACCAGACCCTCGTGGACGGCGCCGAGGTCACCTACCAGGTCAGCGAGGCCTACACCCCCGGCACGGAGCGCGGCCTGCGCCACGACGACCCGGCGCTCGGCCTGTCGTGGCCGTTGCCGGTCAGCACCATCTCGGACAAGGACGCCTCCTGGCCGCTGCTGACGGGGCCTGCGTGATCATCGTCGACCGCGCTCTCGAGGCCCGGGAGCGCGAGGGCCGGCCCGTCCGGGTCGGCATGGTCGGCGCCGGCTTCATGGGGCGCGGGGTCGCTGCGCGCCTCGCGCAGACCCCGGGCATGCGGCTGGTCGCCGTCGCCAACCGGCACCTCGCCGGCGCCGAGCGGGCCTGCCGCGAGGCCGGGATCACCGACGTCCGCGCCGTCGCGGACGCCGGGGGCATCGACGAGGCGGTGGCCGCGGGCGTCACCGCCGTGACCGAGGACGCCGCCGCGCTGTGCGCGGCGGAGTCGGTGGACGTCGTCTGCGACGTCACCGGCGCGGTCGAGTTCGGCGCGCACGTCACCCTCGACGCCTTTGCGCACGGCAAGCACGTCGTCACGATGAACGCCGAGCTCGACGGCACGGTCGGTCCGCTGCTCGCGGTGCTGGCGGACGAGGCCGGGGTCGTCTTCAGCGGCGTCGACGGCGATCAGCCGGGCGTGCAGATGAACCTGCACCGCTTCGTGACGGGCATCGGCGTGACGCCCCTGGTGTGCGGCAACATCAAGGGGCTGCAGGACCCGTACCGCACCCCCACGACGCAGGAGGGCTTCGCCCGGCGGTGGGGGCAGGACCCGCACATGGTCACCAGCTTCGCCGACGGCACCAAGGTCTCGTTCGAGCAGGCGGTGGTCGCCAACGCCACCGGCATGACGGTGGCGCGTCGCGGCATGGGCGGAGCCGACCATCGCGGCCACGTCGACGAGCTGACGTCGGCGTACGACGTCGACGAGCTGCTGGCCCTCGGCGGTGTCGTGGACTACGTCGTCGGTGCTCGGCCCGGGCCGGGCGTGTTCGTCCTGGGGACCGTGGACGACCCCGCCTCGAAGCACTACCTGAACCTGTACAAGCTCGGCGAGGGACCGCTCTACAGCTTCTACACGCCCTACCACCTGTGCCACTTCGAGGTGCCCGGCTCGCTGGCCCGAGCGGTGCTGTTCGGGGACGCCGTCATCCGCGCCGCCGGACCGCCCGCCGTGGAGGTGGTGGCGACGGCCAAGACCGACCTGACCGCCGGCACGGTGGTCGACGACCTCGGCGGCTACCTCACCTACGGAGTGGCGGAGACGGCTCGCGCCTGCGCCGCCGAGCGCCTGCTGCCCATGGGCGTCGCTGCCGGATGCCGCCTGCTCAGGGACGTCGCGCAGGACGCCGTGCTGACCTACGACGACGTCGAGCTCCCGCCCGGACGGCTGGTCGACGAGCTGCGCGACCGCCAGGCCCGGCACTTCGGCGAGCAGCCCGCCTGACCTGCTCCCGGCCCGTCGCGGACCCGGGCGGCGGCTGCTCCGCGCTCAGCGGCCGGCGGTCGACCGGGGGCTCAAGGCGCGCCAGACGCTGCCGATCGGCTGCCGCTCGCCCGTGACGACGTAGTCGCAGGTCGGCTCGACCACGAGCGTGCTGTCCATGGCCCGCCGGCTGATCGGTCGACCGGCGACGAGCAGCTGGTCGTCGGCCAGCAGCAGGAAGTCGGGGTCCGGGGTCAGGACGCTGAGGTCACCGCGCAGGACGAGCAGGACGACGGCGTCGAGGGGCTGCTCCCGGTCGTCGGGGGACCGCAGGAGGTCGCCCACGGTCACGTCACCGCTGGCCAGCCACCGCTGCAGGGCGGGCGCCTCCCGACCGGTCAGCCGCACCTTCCACAGCGCGGACAGGTGCTCCCCGCACCGCTCGACCATCAGCTCGAGCAGCCGGGCCGCCCACGGATCGCCCTGCGCCGGCATCTCCTGCAGGAAGCGCCACAGCAGCGGGGTGCTCAGGTGCGCGTACGCCTCGTGCGCCACGAGCTCGGTCGGGACGAGGACGGCGTCCATCGCCATGGCCGAGTACAGGACCTCGTTGCTCGGCAGGTTGCGGCGGCCGATGAGGAACAGCTCGGGGTTCAGCGCCCGCCCGGTCGCCGCCAGCGAGAGGTTGGTCGTGTCGTTGTCCGTGCCCGCGACCAGCCCCACGGCGGTGGCCGGGTCGGCGCGCTTGAGCACGCCGGTCACCGTCCCGTCGCCCGCCACGAGCTCCACGCCGTCGGTCACGGCGTCCTGCGCCGCCTCGGACGGCTCCACGACGGTCACCTCGATGCCGGCCTTGCGCAGATCGGCCGCCACCGCACGACCGAACCGCCCGTAGCCGCAGACGATCCACCGCCCGCCCTGCGGAGGATCGCCCTCGGGCGGCAGCTCGGCGCCCGGACCGGCCTCGAGCCAGGTCATGAGGCGGTAGGTCGCGGGAGCCCGCAGCGCGAGCAGCAGGTGCTCGCCGAACCGGTCGAACGGGTTCACGACGATCGGCGAGCCGAACGCCCGCATCCGGTTGGCGACGGTGGCCGAGACCGTGCGGGCCACGACGGGCAGGTCGGGCCGCAGCAGCGCGACGGCCTGGGCGACCGCCAGGTTGGCCTCGTCGTCGTCGGTCAGGGCGAGCACGCCCTCGCACCAGCGCGAGCGCAGCCCTGCGCGCCGCAGCTGGTGCGGGCTGCGGACGTCGGCCGCCAGCGCGGGCACGTCCCCGCGGTAGGACGTGAGCTCGAGGGCGTCGATCTTGTCCGCCGACAGGTCCAGCACGACCAGCCGGCGGCCCAGCAGGTCGAAGGAGCGCACGAGCAGGGCTCCCGTCTCGCCGTAGCCGGCGACCAGCAGGAACGGCTCGGACAGGCGCCCCACCTTGCGCTCGAAGTGCTGGACGGCGAGCGCCGAGCGGAACGCGCGGTCCTGCAGCAGCGTGAGCAGCGCGCCGATGGCGTACGCCCACGCCACCACCGTCGAGTAGATGCAGATGATCACCCACAACCGCTGGGCGTCGGTGAAGGCGTAGGGGATCTCGCCGAAGCCGATGGTCGTCGCCGTGTAGCTCATGAAGTAGAAGGCGTCGAACAGGCCGATGTCGACCGGCTGCCCCTCGTCGTCCCGCCCGGGGATGAGGGCGAGACCGAGCACGCTGACGGCGAAGACGAGCACGAGGGTGATGAGGGGGACGCGCATGCGCCGCAGCAGCAGGAAGACGGCCGCCGACGCCTCGCCGTCGCCGGTCCCTCCGGTCCCGGTCGGGACGGCGCCCTGCGCCGCGGGCCATCTCCGCTGGCCTCGGCGGGTGCCGGCAGCCATGCCGCTACTGCGTCCGGTGGTACGTCACGGTCTCGACGACCAGCAGGACGACGGAGACGATGTTGGCCAGCAGCGCGCCGCCGGACAGCGACACGACGGACGCCATCTCGGCCGGGCTCAGTCCGTCGCCCGCGATCCGCGAGGCGTAGACCCACATCGCCGCCGCCGCGATGAGCTGGAGGTCGGCGACCAGGCTGGTCGCCAGGTGCACCGCGCCGATCTGCGTCCGGTCACCGAACTTCAGGACCGTCGCGATGAGGTTGACGACGACGGCCGCGAACAGCTCGTAGATGTTGTGCAGCGACGGGTCGTCGATGTCGCCGACGAAGAAGCCGAAGTTCAGGGTCGCGGCGAGCAGCACGAAGAAGCCGAAGACCACCTTCTCGAGGTTCACGCCCTCCTCCTCCGCCCGACCGCCGCGGGTGACACTCTCGCACCCCGGTCCGCGCGGGGCGGGCAGGCGGTCCTGTCCCAGCCATGTCGTGACCCGGTAGCCGGAGTCCGGACGGGCACGCGGGGGCAGTGCACGCCCATGCCGTGGTACGCCGAGACCCCCGCCCTGCGCTCCCGACAGCTGCTGCTCGACGTCCTCGTCGTGCTCTGGGTGCTGGTCTGGGTCAGGATCGGTGCGGCGGTGCACCGGGCCGTGAGCCGGCTGGCGGCGCCCGGGCGCGAGCTGGAGAAGGCCGGGGACGGCCTGTCCGGTGGGCTGTCCGGTGCGGCCGAGCGCGCCGACGACGTGCCGCTCGTCGGGGGCGGGCTCAGCGCTCCCCTGGACGCAGCGGCGCGAGCCGGGCGAGCGCTGGAGCGGGCCGGTGCGGCGCAGCAGGACGCGGTGCAGGTGCTGGCGCTCGTGCTGGCCCTGCTGCTCGCCGGGGTGCCCATCGCCTGGGCCGTGCAGCGCTGGCTGCCGGGCAGGCTGGCCTTCGCCCGGGACCACCGGGCAGCCGCCGCGCTGCGCGACGACGTCGAGCTGTGGGCGCTGCGGGCCGCGCTGAACCGGCCGCTGCACGAGCTGGCCAGGTTGGGCCCGGACCCGGTCGGGCGGTGGCGCCGGGGCGAGCCGGGTGCGGCTGAGGCGCTCGCCCGGCTCGAGCGGCGCGCTCAGGGACTGCGCGGCTGAGCCGACGCGGGCCTCAGAGCGTCTTCTGGCTGGGCCAGGGCGCGTCCGCCGGTCGCAGTCCGGCGAACCCGTCGCGCGAGGCCCGGTCCGCGGCCAGGATCCCGACGGCCGCCATGGCGTTCTCGATCTCACCGGCGAGGACCCGGCGCACGGCCTCGTCCAGCGGCAGCCACTCGGTGGTCATGTCGGCCTCCTCGTGCTGCTGCGCCTGTCGGTCGACCACGCGCACGTCCCGGGCGAGGAAGATCCGGATCGCCTCGTCGCTCATCCCGGGGCTGGTCAGCGTGTCGACCAGCACGTGCCAGGTGTCGGCGGCCAGCCCGGCCTCCTCGACCAGCTCGCGCTGCGCGGCCTCCAGGGCCGGCTCACCCGGCTTGTCGAGCAGCCCGGCGGGCAGCTCGTCGAGGCGCCGGCGGACCGGGTGGCGGTACTGGTTGACGAGCAGCACGCGGCTGTCCTCCAGCACGACGGCGCCGACGGCGCCGGGGTGCACCACGTAGTCGCGCTGCGACGTGGTGTCCCCGGGCATCGTCACGATGTCCTTGCGGACGCTGATGATGCGGCCCTCGAAGACGGTCTGGCTGTCCTCGACGCGGTGGTCGTGCGGTGCGGTCATGCGCAGACCCTCTCAGGCGCGCGCCTCAGTCCGAGAGGGGGAGCATCCGTCCCTCGGCGTTGCGCACGGCGGCGCCCACGAACGCCCGGAACAGCGGATGGGCCCGCGTCGGGCGGGAGCGGAACTCCGGGTGCGCCTGCGTGCCCACGAAGAACGGGTGGGTCTGCGCCGGCAGCTCGGCGATCTCGACGAGGGTCCCGTCGGGCGACGTGCCGGAGAACACCAGTCCGGCTGCCTCGAGCTGCGGGCGGTAGGCGTTGTTCACCTCGTAGCGGTGACGGTGGCGCTCGTCGGCCGGCGCGTCGCCGTACGCCAGCGCCGCCTGCGAGCCCTTGACCAGCGCGGTGGGCCACAGGCCCAGGCGCATCGTGCCGCCCATGTCGCGCTCGCCTGCGACGACGTCGTGCTGGTCGGCCATGGTGGCGATGACCGGGTCGGGGCACGCCGGGTCGAACTCCGTCGACCCGGCCTTCTCGATCCCCGCCAGGTGCTGCGCCACCTCGATGACCATGCACTGCAGTCCGAGGCACAGGCCGAGCACCGGGGTGCGGGACTCGCGGGCGTGCCGGATCGCGCCGATCTTGCCCTCGATGCCCCGGACGCCGAAGCCGCCGGGGATGAGCACCCCGTCGACTCCGGCCAGGGCTGCCGCCGCGCCCTCGGGCGTCTCGCAGCTGTCGGAGGCGACCCAGCGGATCTCGACCTTGGCGTCGTTCGCGAAGCCGCCCGACCGCAGGGCCTCGCTGACCGACAGGTAGGCGTCCGGCAGGTCGACGTACTTGCCGACCAGCGCGACCCGGACGTGCTTGGCCGGCGCGTGCACCCGCTGCAGCAGGCGGTCCCAGTCCTTCCAGTCGACGTCGCGGAAGGACAGACCCAGCCGGCGCACGACGTAGGCGTCCAGGCCCTCGCTGTGCAGGACCTTCGGGATGTCGTAGATGGAGGGCGCGTCCACGCACGACACGACGGCCTCCTGCTCGACGTCGCACATGTTGGCGATCTTGCGCTTGATGCCCTCGGAGATCGGCCGGTCGGAGCGGCACACGAGCGCGTCGGGGGTGATGCCGATCGTGCGCAGGGCCTGCACCGAGTGCTGCGTCGGCTTGGTCTTGAGCTCACCGCTCGGGCCGATGTACGGGATGAGGCTCACGTGCAGGAAGAAGCAGCGGTCGCGCCCGACCTCCTGGCGCACCTGGCGGGCCGCCTCGAGGAACGGCAGCGACTCGATGTCGCCGACCGTGCCGCCGACCTCGGTGATGACGACGTCGACGTCGTCGGTGGCCAGCGCCCGGATGCGGCCCTTGATCTCGTCGGTGATGTGCGGGATCACCTGGACGGTGTCCCCGAGGTACTCCCCGCGCCGTTCCTTGGCGATGACCGCGCTGTAGACCTGACCGGTGGTGACGTTGGCGCTGCCGTGCAGGTCCTCGTCGAGGAAGCGCTCGTAGTGGCCGACGTCGAGGTCGGTCTCGGACCCGTCGTCGGTCACGAAGACCTCGCCGTGCTGGAACGGGTTCATCGTCCCGGGGTCGACGTTGAGATAGGGGTCGAGCTTCTGCATCGTCACGCGCAGACCGCGCGCCTTGAGCAGCCGTCCCAGGCTGGACGCTGTCAGCCCCTTGCCGAGCGAGGACGCGACCCCGCCGGTGACGAACAGGTGGCAGGGGGCGGTCGAGCCGCCGGACGATCGGACCACTGGGCGGCTCCCGTGCCTCGGAGCGGACCTGAGCGGTCCACTGCACGGGAGTTCAGTCTACAGATCCCGCTCCGCCGTCCGTCGCCGACGCGCTGGTCGTGGCCCTC
Source organism: uncultured Frankineae bacterium (assembly GCA_902805805.1). Next base: position 22,608 of record CADCUE010000264.1, read on the forward strand.
GGCGCCCGCGGCTCAGGGCGCGGCCGGCCCCGGCAGCGCTGCCGAGGCACCCGCGTCGGCGCCGTACTGCCCCGACCGGCCGGCGAGCTGCTCGGCCAGCGCGAGCACCGCGGCCACCTGACCGGTCCCGCGGTCGCCGTTGTCGACGGAGGACACCTGCCGGATGGCCGCCGCGTCGGCGCGCAGCCGGCGCACCGGACCGCGCTCCTGCGCCGAGCCGGACGGTCCGACGACGACCGTGCCGTCGGACCGCTCGTCGAGCGCCGCAGCCAGGACGAGGACGGCCGACTGCTCCGCCGCCTGCGCCGCAGGCAGCTCCGCCGGAGCGGCGCCGGTCAGGACGACGGCCAGCGTGGCCGGCTCCAGCACGTCGGCGGCGGGGGTGAAGCGGACGAGCTCGGCCTCCGAGAAGGCCGCGACGACCGCCTGCGCCTCCTGCGACTCGACGCCCGGACCACGGCCGGGACGCACCAGGGCCGCGGCCAGCTCGGCCGCGGCACGGTCGACGGGGCCGGTGTCCGGCAGGACCGCGCCGGCGGGCACGACCTGCGCCACGAGGTCCTCGACGAGCTGGTTCTGCGTCGGGTCGGAGAGCTCCGGCATCAGCTGCAGCGTGCCGGTGACCTGGGCGCCTGCGGTCTGCAGCAGGGGGGTCAGCTGCTCCACGAGCTCGGGCGGTGTCTGCGGTGTGGTCACCAGCAGGACCCGCCGACCGGGGAGCGCACCCCTCAGCAGGCGCGGCCCGGCCGCGACCGCGAACGCGTCGGACGCCGCGAGCTGGGCCCGCAGCCCGGCGGCCTCGTCCTCCAGCAGCCGGTTGTCCGAGCTCGTCCGGCTCAGGTCCCGGGTCAGCCTGTCCTGCAGCGGTCCGTGCAGCGTCGCCGTGCCGACGACGATGCCGACCGCCAGCGCCAGGAACACCGCCACCAGGGACACCAGGTGGTAGCGGAAGTCGATCACCGCGGACCGCTCCGGCGCCGCACGGGGCCGGCGGGGAGGTCGGCCAGGGACTGCGCGAAGTCAGGTCGCAGCGTC
>CADCUE010000265.1 GCA_902805805.1 uncultured Frankineae bacterium
GACGCCTGATCCCACCGGGGAGGCCCGGCCCGTCGACGAGGTCCTGCACATCGTCCCCGGGCCGGGTTAACCTGATTCTCCGGCGACCTCCGGGTCGCCGGGCTGCACCACCGAGGAAAGGAACGGTCGTGGCGCGCATCGGAGAGAGCGGCGACCTGCTGAAGTGCTCCTTCTGCGGGAAGAGCCAGAAGCAGGTCAAGAAGCTCATCGCCGGTCCAGGTGTCTACATCTGCGACGAGTGCATCGATCTCTGCAACGAGATCATCGAGGAGGAGTTCTCCGAGGGCACCGAGGTGGGCCTGCTGGAGGAGCTGCCGAAGCCGCACGCCATCCGCTCCTTCCTGGACACGTACGTGATCGGCCAGGGCGGCGCCAAGAAGGCGCTGGCCGTGGCTGTCTACAACCACTACAAGCGCGTCCAGGCGCAGGCGGCGAACCCGGCCCGCCGCGCCGAGGACGACGGCGTCGAGCTGGGCAAGTCGAACATCCTGCTGATCGGCCCGACGGGCTGCGGCAAGACCTACCTCGCCCAGACCCTGGCCAAGATGCTCAACGTGCCCTTCGCCATCGCCGACGCCACGGCGTTGACGGAGGCCGGCTACGTCGGCGAGGACGTCGAGAACATCCTGCTGAAGCTGATCCAGGCCGCCGACTTCGACGTGAAGAAGGCCGAGACCGGCATCATCTACATCGACGAGGTCGACAAGATCGCCCGCAAGAGCGAGAACCCCTCGATCACCCGCGACGTCTCCGGCGAGGGCGTCCAGCAAGCCCTGCTGAAGATCCTCGAGGGCACCACGGCGTCGGTGCCACCGCAGGGCGGGCGCAAGCACCCGCACCAGGAGTTCATCCAGATCGACACGACCAACGTCCTGTTCATCGTGGGTGGGGCCTTCGCCGGGCTGGACAAGGTCATCGAGCAGCGGACCAACCACAAGGCCATCGGCTTCACCTCGATCACGCACTCCAAGCACGAGACCGATGCCGGGCACGTCTTCGCCGAGGCCATGCCCGAGGACCTGCTCAAGTACGGCATGATCCCCGAGTTCATCGGGCGCCTGCCTGTCCTGACGAGCGTGCACAACCTCGACAAGGAAGCGCTCATCCAGATCCTCACCGAGCCGAAGAACGCGCTGGTGCGGCAGTACCGCCGGCTGTTCGAGCTCGACCAGGTGGAGCTCGAGTTCACCGAGGACGCCCTCGAGGCGATCGCCGAGCAGGCCATCAAGCGCGGCACCGGTGCCCGCGGTCTGCGGGCGATCATGGAGGAGGTGCTGCTGTCGGTGATGTACGACCTGCCGTCCCGCGGCGACGTCTCCAAGTGCGTGGTCAACCGGGAGGTCGTGCTCGAGCACGTCGCCCCGACCCTCGTCCCGCGCGATGCGGCCACCCCCGCCCGCCGCGAGCGCCGCGAGAAGTCGGCCTAGCTCTTCCGTACGCCTGCCTCGGCGCCCGGCCCCTCGTGGGCCTGGGCGCCGTGCTCGTTCGGGGACCCGAGGGGTCGGGCTCGCTGCTGACCGGCTTCCCCTGCGCTGCTGTACGCCCTTGGCGCTCAGGCGTACGGGAACGCAGGGGAAGCCGGCGCGGGGCTGCGGGCCGGCCGCGCTTCCCCTTCGATCGGGTACGCCCGCGGCGCTCAGGCGTACGGGAACGCAGGGGAAGCCGGTGCAGGGCTGCCCGCGCCGGCCGGGCTGTCCCCGGGCGGGGGCACGCCCGCACTTCGCGCTACGCGGGCAGTTCCGGCAGGCGGTAGCCGGCCAGCTGGCGGGCCTGCGCCACGAGCTGGTCGCTGCTGTCCCAGATCAGGCACTCCTCGTCGAGCCAGCCGTCGCGCAGCACCGTCGCGCGCTGGACCACCCGCAGCCAGCCCGGCGAGGCCAGCCCGCGCAGGTGGACGGTCAGCTCGAGGGTCGGCACCCAGCCGTACAGGCCGAGGTCGAAGGTCACCGGTGGCATCGCGTCGGCGAACACCAGCAGGTCCAGCGGCGAGGTGTCGGCCCCGTCGGCCCGGCGCATCCAGCCGCGGACCTCGGCCTGGCCGGCCGGACGACCGACCGCCCACTGGGCGCTCGCCGGGTCCATGCGCAGGTCGACGTGGTCGAAGTAGCCGACTCGGATGCCGGTCGGTCCGACGGCCGGCGTGCGCGGGCAGTCCTCGACCGCGGGCAGCACGGGCGGCGCGACGGGAGAGGTCCAGTAGGGCTCCGCCGCCGACAGCCGACCGGCCGACACGAGGACCTCGGCGCGCACGTCGTCGGACTGGCTGATCCGCACCCGGGAGGAGGCCACTCGGCGGCCCGTCCGCAGCCGCTCCACCTCGACGGCCGCCGGGCCGTGCTCCGGGGAGGAGACGTAGTGCGCGCTCACGGCGAGCGGGTGCGGGTGCTGCTCGTCCAGCGCGAGCGCCACCGCGCTGCGCAGCAGGTAGCCGCCGTGCGGCTTGCCCCCGACCGACCAGCTCTCGTCGACGTCGACCTCGGACCGGGTCACGGCCGACGCCGTCACGCCGACGGCTCGCGGTAGCCGGCGAGCTGCCGTGCCTGGGCGACGAGCTGGCCGGCGCTGTCCCAGACCTCGCACTCCTCGTCGAGCCAGCCGCCGTGCACCGAGCGGGCGCGCTGCACCACCCGGAGCCAGCCGTCGACCGGCTGGCACCGCAGCAGGACGGTGAGCTCCACCGTCGGCACCCAGCCGCCGATGCCGAGGTCGAACGTGACCGGTGGCAGGGCGTCCGCGACCGTCAGCAGGAACAGCGGATCCACGACGCGACCGGAGGACGACCGGATCCAGCCGGCGACCTCGGCGCTGCCGCCGAACGACCCACGGGTCCACGAGGCGGTCGCCGGGTCGAGCCGGATCTCGAGGTTCTCCAGGATGCCGTTGCGCGGCAGACCGGACGGCATCTCGTGGAGCAGGCAGTCCTGCGGCGACGGCAGCGACGGGGGAGCGGCGTCGATCAGGAACGGCGCCGTCCCCGCCGCCGGGAGCGTGCCGGCGCTGAGCAGCACCTCGACCTTCGGTCGTCCGTCCTGCGCCAGGCGGGCGCGCAGCGAGCCGACCGTCCGTCCCTCGCGCAGCGGCTCGACCTCGACGCTCGCGGCGCCCAGCCGCGGGGCCGCGACGTAGTGGGCGCTGACGGCCAGCGGGTGCGGGTGGCCGGTCGCCTCCAGCGCCACGGACGCGATCGTCTCCAGCAGCCATCCGCCGTGCAGGACGCCGGCGCCGTACGCCCAGGAGTCGTCCAGGACCAGCTCGCGGGTCGACGTGGGGGCAGGGGCGGGAGCGGTCACGTCGAGCGAGCCTACGGACGCCCGTCCACATCCCGTCGCGGGCCCGGAACAGGAGTGACGAGCCTCCCTAGACTGGTCGGGTGAGCGAGCCCACCCCCGCACAGGACCGCCAGGTGCCCGACCGACCGACCCTGGACGGGGTGGAGCAGCGCTGGGACGAGGTCTGGCAGCGGGACGGCGTCTACCGCTTCGACCGCTCCCGCGAGCGGGCCGACGTCTACGCGATCGACACGCCGCCGCCCACCGTGTCCGGCAGCCTGCACATCGGCCACGTCTTCAGCTACACGCACACCGACCTGCTCGCGCGCTTCCAGCGCATGCGCGGCAAGGCGGTGTTCTACCCGATGGGCTGGGACGACAACGGCCTGCCGACCGAGCGGCGGGTGCAGAACTACTACGGCGTGCGCTGCGACCCGAGCCAGCCGTACGACCCGTCGTACGCGCCGCCCGCTGACAGCGGCAGCCTGAAGAAGGGCACGCCGCAGACCAGCATCAGCCGGCGCAACTTCATCGAGCTGTGCCACCAGCTGTCGGCCGAGGACGAGAAGGCCTTCGAGGGCCTGTTCCGCCGGCTCGGGCTCTCGGTCGACTGGGAGCACACGTACGAGACGATCGGCGACCGGGCGCGGCGGGCCGCGCAGCGGGCGTTCCTGCGCAACCTGTCCCGCGGTGAGGCCTACGCCACCGAGGCGCCGACGCTCTGGGACGTCGACTACAAGACCGCGGTGGCGCAGGCCGAGCTGGCCGACCGGGAGCTGCCGGGCGCCTACCACCGCATCGGCTTCGCCAAGGCCGACGGCGAGCCGGTGTTCATCGAGACGACGCGTCCCGAGCTCATCCCTGCCTGCGTGGCGCTGGTCGCCCACCCGGACGACGAGCGCTACCGACCGCTGTTCGGCTCCACCGTGACGACACCGCTGTTCGGCGTCGAGGTGCCGGTGCACGCCCACGAGCTCGCCGACCCGAGCAAGGGCTCCGGCATCGCGATGATCTGCACCTTCGGCGACACGACCGACGTCACCTGGTGGCGCGAGCTCGACCTGCCGGTGCGCAGCATCGTGGCCCGCGACGGCCGGATCATCGCGGCACCTCCCGACGGCGTGGCGCCCGAGCCCTACGCCGAGCTGGCCGGCAAGACCGTCAAGCAGGCGCAGAAGCGCATCGTGGAGCTGCTCGCCGAGTCCGGCGACCTCGTCGGCGAGCCCACGCCCATCACGCACCCGGTCAAGTTCTACGAGCGCGGCGACCGGCCGCTGGAGATCGTCACCAGCCGGCAGTGGTACCTGCGCAACGGCGGGCGCGACGCCGACCTGCGCGACGACCTCCTGGGCCGCGGGGAGCAGCTGACCTGGCACCCGGGCTTCATGCAGAGCCGCTACGACAACTGGGTCAGCGGGCTCAACGGCGACTGGCTCATCAGCCGCCAGCGCTTCTTCGGCGTGCCGTTCCCGCTGTGGTACCCCCTCGACGCCTCGGGTGAGCCGGTCCACGACAAGCCGCTGCTGCCCGACGAGGCCGAGCTGCCCATCGACCCCACGAGCTCGACGCCGGCCGGCTACGACGAGAGCCAGCGCGACGCCCCCGGCGGCTTCACCGCCGATCCCGACATCATGGACACCTGGGCGACCAGCTCGGTCAGCCCCCAGATCGCGGGCGGCTGGGAGGACGACCCCGACCTGTTCGCACGGGTCTTCCCGTACGACCTGCGCCCGCAGGGCCACGACATCATCCGCACCTGGCTGTTCGCGACGGTCGTGCGCAGCCATCACGAGCACGGCTCGCTGCCGTGGAGCGACGCCGCGCTGTCCGGGTGGATCCTGGACCCCGACCGCAAGAAGATGAGCAAGTCGGTCGGCAACGTCGTCACGCCGATGGGCCTGCTCGAGCAGCACGGCACCGACGCGGTGCGCTACTGGGCGGCGAACGGGCGGCTCGGCACCGACACGGCCTTCGACGAGGGCCAGATGAAGATCGGCCGGCGCCTCGCGGTCAAGCTGCTCAACGCGTCGAAGTTCGCCCTGGCGTTCCCCGTCGCCCCGGACGGTCCGGTGACCGAGCCGCTCGACCGGGCGCTGCTCACCCGCCTCGCCGACGTGGTCGACGAGGCCACGACGGCCTTCGACGCCTACGACTACACCCGTGCGCTGGAGCGCACGGAGGCCTTCTTCTGGTCCTACTGCGACGACTACATCGAGCTGGTGAAGGGCCGCGCGTACGGCGAGGGGGAAGCGGCCGAGAGCGCGTCCCGGGCGCTGCGCCTGTCGCTCGACGTGCTGCTGCGCCTGTTCGCGCCCGTGCTGCCGTTCGCGACCGAGGAGGTCTGGTCGTGGTGGCGCGAGGGCTCGGTGCACACCTCGCCCTGGCCGGACGCGGCGGCGCTGCGTGACGCCGGCGGCGCCGACCGGGTCGACCCGGACTGCCTCTCGGTGGCGGCCGAGGTGCTGCAGTCGGTGCGCCGGGCCAAGAGCGAGGCGAAGGTGTCGATGCGCACGCCGGTCACCCTGCTGACCGTGACCGCGCCGGACGCCGTCGTGGAGCTGTTCGCGGCCGTCGAGGAGGACCTGCGCAACGCCGGTGTCGTCGAGCAGGTGATCCGCGAGCGGGGCGACGCGCTGACGGTCGCCGTCGAGCTGGGGGAGGCGCCGGCCAAGGTGCAGCGCACGTCGTGACGGGCGAGTGGGGTGTGCAGCGCGTGCTCGCGGAGCTCGCCACCCGCTTCCCGGCCGAGGACGCGATGGTCCCCGACCTGGACCGCATCCGGCTGCTGTGCGATCTGCTCGGCAACCCCCAGAAGAGCTGTCCCGCGATCCACCTCACCGGCACCAACGGCAAGAGCAGCACCGCCCGCATGATCGACGCGCTGCTGCAGGGCTTCGGGCTGCGGCCCGGGCGCTACACCAGCCCGCACCTCGACTCGGTGACCGAGCGCATCACCATCGACGGCCAGCCCATCTCGGAGGAGCGCTTCGCCGCGGTGTGGGACGAGCTGGCGCCCTTCGTCGAGGTCGTCGACTCGCGGATGCCGCAGCGGATGACCTTCTTCGAGGTGCTCACCGGCATGGCGTTCGCCGCCTTCGCCGACGCGCCGGTGGACGTCGCGGTGATCGAGGTCGGCCTCGGTGGGCTCTGGGACGCGACCAACGTCGTCGACGCGGGCACCGCCGTCGTGCTGCCCGTCGGGCTCGACCACGTGCCCCTGCTCGGGACGACGCTGGCCGAGATCGCCACCGAGAAGGCCGGGATCATCGCCCCGGGCGCGACGGTGGTGCTCGCGCAGCAGTCGCCCGAGGCGGCCGAGGTGCTGCTGCGTCGCTGCGTCGAGGTCGGGGCGACCGTCGCGCGGGAGGGGCTGGAGTTCGGTGTGGTCGACCGGGTGACCGCCGTCGGAGGGCAGCTGCTCACGCTGCAGGGGCTGGGCGGGCGCTACGACGACCTCTACCTTCCGCTGCACGGCGCGCACCAGGCGGCCAACGCCGCTGCGGCGCTGGCTGCGGTGGAGGCTTTCCTCGGCGGCGGCGACAAGGGCATGCTCGACGTCGAGCTCGTCCGCGAGGGCTTCGCGCGGGTCGCCTCGCCCGGCCGGCTCGAGGTGGTGCGCACGAGCCCGACGGTGCTGCTCGACGCGGCCCACAACGCCCACGGCATGACGGCGACCGTCGCGGCCCTGTCCGACGCCTTCGCCTTCACCCACCTGGTCGCCGTGGTGGCCGTGCTCGGCGACAAGGACGCCCGGGGGATGCTCGAGGTGCTCGAGCCCGCCGTGGCGCAGATCGTCGTCACGCAGAACGCCTCGCCCCGCGCCATGCCCGTGGACGCGCTGGCCGACCTGGCCGGCGACGTCTTCGGGGAGGACCGCGTGACGATCGACGACTCGCTCGACGACGCCCTGTCCA
>CADCUE010000266.1 GCA_902805805.1 uncultured Frankineae bacterium
CGCGCTCGATCGCCCCCTGCAGCGCCTTCTCGGCCACGCCCTGCACGTGGCTGTCGATCGACAGCACGAGCGTGTCGCCGGGGACCGGCTCGGTCGTGCGCGCCGTCCCGGCGACCGAGCCGGTGCGGTCGACGAGCAGCTCGGTGACGCCGTCGCGGCCGCGCAGGGGCCGCTCGTAGGTCGCCTCCACGCCGGCCCGGCCGACGAGCGCGGTCGGGGCCACGCCGGCGTACTCCGGCTGCTCGGTCTCCTCCGGGCTGATCGGGCCGAGGTAGCCGAGCAGGTGCGCGGCGAGGGTGCCGCGGGGGTAGTCGCGGACCGCCTTGAACTCGGCGCGCACGCCCGGGAACTCCTCGCGCCGCTCCTCGATGCGCAGCACGCGGCGCAGCCCGGCGTCGTCGCTGGCGTCGTACTCGGCGACCGGGACGGGCTGGTAGGGCGACCCGCGCCAGCACGGCGGCGTCACGTCGCCGCCGCAGGGCGTGACGGCCTGGCGCAGCTCGGCGGCGGGCCGGCCGAGGACGCCGGACAGCCGCTCGAGGACCGCCGCGCCGTCGTCGGGCTGGCGCAGCAGCGTCGTGCGGCTGACCGACACGACGAGGGCGTTGCGGTTGCGCACCAGCGGGGTGCCGCGGACGTCGAGGACCTCACCGCGCGGCGCGGCCTCGACGACGGGCCGGATGCGGTTGGCGCTGGCGGCCTGCGCGTAGTCCTCGCCGCCGAACAGCTGCAGCGTGACCAGCCGGCCGAACAGCGTGACGAGCAGCGTCGCGACGAGGACCCGCAGGACGAACAGGCGCGGGGCGGAGCGGTCGGTCACGGGGCACCTGTCGGGTCGTACGGGCCTGCTCACGCGCGGCGGAGCGGGTCCCGTCCGACACGGCGGACGAGGGCACCGACCACCGGCACGACGAACGGGGTCAGGAGGACACAGTAGGCCGTGGTCCCGAGCAGCGCGGTCAGCCACGCGGACGCCGTGATGCGCGGATCGCCGAGCAGCAGGCCCTCCGCGGCGAAGACCGTGACAGCCCCCGCGGCAGCCAGGCCGACGACCGCGAAGGGCAGCAGCGTCGAGCGCTCGCCACTGCCGCCGTAGGACGGGTCGTCGTGCACGAGCCCCGCGACGTAGCCGACGAGCGCGAGGACGAGAGCGGTGCGGCCGAGCTCGTGGTCGGACGTGAGGTCGGCCAGCAGCCCGGCGCAGAAGCCGGTCACGGTGCCCGACAGCGGCCCCTCGGCCAGGGCGTACGCGACGACCAGGACGAGCAGCAGGTCGGGCGCGCCGCCCGGCAGCGGGAGGCGCGTCAGGACGGTCGACTGCAGCAGCAGCGCGGTGAGCACGCTCGCCACCGACAGCAGGAGCCGGCGGACCGTCACGGCCGCGGGCTGGGCTCGAGCGGCACGCGGGGCGTGCTGCGGGGCGGCTCGGTGACGACGCCGACGAGGTCGAGCGCGGTGACGTCGACGAACGGCTCGACCTGCGCGGTGCTGACCAGCCGGCGGTCGTCGACGGAGGTGACCCGGCCGACCGGCACCCCTGGCACGAAGGTGTCGGAGCCGGTCGTGAGCAGGGCGTCGCCCTCCTGGAGCCGGCCGCCCTCGACGAGCGCGAGCTCGAGCCCGTCGCCGGTGCCCGTGGCGAGGCCCACGGTGCCCTCCCGGTCGAGCCGCGCGCCGACGGTGAAGCCCGGGTCGGTGAGCAGCAGCACGGTCGAGGTGAACGGGCCGACGCGGACGGTGCGACCGAGCAGCCCGTCGCCGGCCACGACCGTCTGACCTGGCTCGATGCCGTCGCTGCTGCCGGCGTCGATGGTGACCGTCGACTCGAAGCCGAACGCCGCGCCCCGCGCCGCCACGCGCGCCGGGACCATCGGATAGCTGCCCGCGTCCCGGAGCCGCAGCAGCTCGTCGAGCTCACGCACGCGGCGGCGCAGGTCGTCGGTGCGGCGCAGCTCGCCCTGCAGCCGGGCGTTCTCCTCCCGCAGGCGCTCGTCGGCCGCCGAGTCGTCGTCGACGACGTCGGTCACCCTCGTGACGGCGGCGCCGAGCGCCCGCTGCGCCGGTCCGAGCACGGTGTCGACGCCCCGGCGCAGGGCGCCGAACGGGGAGCCGTCGCCGCTGCGGGCGTCGAGCGCCGTGAGCGTGAACGCCGTGAGCAGCAGCAGGACCAGCAGCAGGCGAGGGCCGCGCACGGCCGCCTAGGTGCGCGGCTCGGAGATGAGGACCTGTCGCAGGGCCTCGAACTCCTCCACGCACCGGCCGGCCCCGATCGCGACGGAGTCGAGGGGGTTGTCGGCGATGTGGATCGGCATGGCCGTCTCGTGCCGCAGCCGCTCGTCGAGCCCGCGCAGCAGCGCACCACCGCCGGTGAGCACGATCCCCCGGTCCATGATGTCGCTGGACAGCTCGGGCGGGCACTTGTCGAGCGTCGTCTTGACCGAGTCGATGATCGCGTTGACGGGCTCCTCGAGGGCCTTGCGGACCTCCTCGGCGCTCACGACGATCGTCTTCGGCAGGCCGGACACCAGGTCGCGCCCGCGGATCTCGGCGTGCGGCTCGTCGGGGCGCGGGAACGCCGAGCCGACAGCGATCTTGATGTCCTCGGCGGTGCGCTCGC
>CADCUE010000267.1 GCA_902805805.1 uncultured Frankineae bacterium
TGGTGCTCGCCGCGCACCTGCCGGTGCTGCTGCTGTGGGCCGCGCTCACCGAGCCGGGCGAGATGTGGCACGTCCTGCTCCCGCTCGCGGCGCTCACCGTCGCCGCCCGTCTGCCCGGCGGCAGCCGGGCGCTGCGCTCGCTCGCCGGCACGCTCGGGCTGCTGACCTGCTCCGCGCTGGTGGTCCACCTCGGCCACGGCGCGACCGAGGCCCACTTCCACTTCTTCGTCGTCGTCGCCGTCATCGCGCTGTACCAGGACTGGGCGCTGTACGCGCTGACCCTGGCCTTCGTGCTCGTCCACCACGCCTTCGTGGTCAGCCCGGACGACGGCGGCGACTCGGTGACGCGGCTGCTCGTCCACGGCGGGTTCGTCCTCGCCGAGTCGGCAGTGCTGGTGCTGTTCTGGCGCGCCAACGAGCTGAGCCGGGCGGCCGAGCAGCGGGCGCGCCTGTCCGAGCAGCAGGCGCGGGGCGCCGCGGAGCGGGCCCGGCAGGAGCTCAGCGTGGGGCAGGACAGCGTCCAGGCCCGCATCGACGCCGCCGACCGCATCCGCGCCGACCTGATCGGCACGGTGTCGCACGAGTTCCGCACGCCGCTCACCAGCATCCGCGCCGCGGCGCTGACCCTGCGCAAGCGGGGCGACCGGCTCGACGAGCCGCGGCGCGAGCAGATGTGGGACGCGATCATCGACGGGCAGGCGCGGCTCGAGCGGCTGCTCGAGAACATGCTGCTGGCCGCCACGGCGACCGCCGCCGACCCCGACGCGTCGACCGCCGTCGACGCCGTGGCCGCCGAGGTCGCCATGGTCGTGGCCGCCCAGCGCGGCAGCGCCCCGGTGTCGGTCGTCGTCGAGCCCGGGCTGCAGGCCCGCATCGACCGGCGCGCGCTGCACCAGGTGCTCGAGAACCTGCTCGACAACGCCTACCAGCACGGCGCTCCGGGCTCCACGCCGCTCGTCGCCGGCGGCGCCGACGACCGCGGGGTCTGGCTCACGGTGAGCAACGAGGGCCGCGTGGTCGACCTGACCCACAAGGGGCGGCTGTTCGAGCCGTTCACGCAGGAGAGCAGCGGCGCGACGCGCGACCGGGAGGGCATCGGCGTCGGGCTGTACGTCGTGCGCCGCCTCGTCGAGGTCTACGGCGGCTCGGTCGACGTGCAGAGCGACATCGGCTGGGTCACCGTCGAGGTGCGCCTCGAGTGCGGCCAGGAGAGCAGCCCGCGCACACCGGTCCCGGTCGGCTAGTCAGTCCGTGCCGGGCTAGCCGACGCCGGCGCCGACCAGGCTGCCGACGGCGTACGTCAGCGCGGTCGCCGCACCGCCGAGCAGCAGCTGGCGGCCACCGCTGTACAGCGCGCCCCGGTCGGTGAAGCGGCTGACGAGCGCGCCGGCGACGAACAGGGCCACCAGCGCCAGCACGACGGAGACGACGAGCGAGTCGGCGCCGAGGACGTACGGCAGCACCGGCACGAGCGCGCCGACGGTGAAGGCGGCGAACGACGAGCCGGCCGCCGTCCACGGCGAGGGCAGGTCGTCGGGGTCGACGCCGAGCTCCTCGCGGGCGTGGACGCGCCAGACCTGGTCGGGGTCGCGGGAGAGCTGGCGGGCGACCTCGGCCGCGGTGTCCTCGTCGACGCCGCGCGAGCGGTAGATGGCGGCGAGCTCGGCCTGCTCGGCGGCGGGCACCCGGGCGATCTCGCGCTTCTCGACCTCGATCTCGGCGCGGGTCAGCTCGGTCTGCGACGCGACGGAGACGTACTCCCCCGTCGCCATCGAGAACGCCCCGGCGGCGAGGCCGGCGAGGCCGGCGAGCAGGACGGTGTCGGACGACGCGCCGCCGCCGGCGACGCCCGCGACGAGCGCGGTGTTGCTCACCAGGCCGTCCATGACGCCGAAGACGGCCGGCCGCAGCCAGCCGCCGGTGACGTCGCGGTGCTCGTGATGGTGCTCGGGCTGGTGCTCGGAGGTGGCCCGCGGGGCGTCGGCAGCAGCGGTCATGCGTCCTCCCTCGGCCTCTGGTCCTCGAGCGCGCCCGCCGGCTCCACCTGCTCCTCGCGACCGGCGCCGCGGCGGACGACGAGGTAGGTGACGGCGCCGAGCAGCACGATGCCCATCACCCACTCGTTCAGCCGCAGGCCGGCGAAGCTGTTCGCGTCGTCGATGCGCAGGCCCTCGATCCAGAACCGGCCGACGGCGTACAGCGCGACGTAGAGCGCGAAGGCCCGTCCGCCGCCGAGCCGGAAGCGCCGGTCGGCCCAGACGACCACGCCCGCGACGCCGAGGTTCCACAGCAGCTCGTACAGGAAGGTCGGGTGGTAGGCCTCGGCGCCCGGGACGGCGTCGGGGTTGTCGGCGTCGATCTCGAGCCCCCACGGCAGCGTGGTGGGACGGCCGAACAGCTCCTGGTTGAACCAGTTGCCGAGCCGGCCGACCGCCTGGGCGACGGCCACGCCGGGCGCGACCGCGTCGGCGAAGGCCCCTCTGGCGACGCCGCGCCGCCCCAGGACGACCCACGCCGCGAGGAAGCCGCCGGCGATGCCGCCGGGGATGCCGAGCCCGCCCTGCCAGACGTACAGCGCCGAGACCGGGTCGTCGAGGTAGGCCTGCGGGCTCGTG
>CADCUE010000268.1 GCA_902805805.1 uncultured Frankineae bacterium
GTGAGGGTGTGGGCGTTCGACGTCACCTTGAAGACCTTGCCGAAGCCGCCGGTGGCGAACAGCACGGCCTTGGTGTGGAAGACGTGCGTCTCACCCGTCGAGAGCTCGTAGGCCACGACGCCGCTGGTGACCCGCTCGGTCCCGCCGCCCTCGAGCGGGACGTCGGTGAAGACCAGGTCCAGCACGTAGAACTCGTTGAAGAAGTCGATCTCGTGCTTGACGCACTGCTGGTAGAGCGTCTGCAGGATCATGTGGCCGGTGCGGTCCGCGGCGAAGCAGGAGCGGCGCACGGCGGCCTCGCCGTGGTTGCGGGTGTGCCCGCCGAAGCGGCGCTGGTCGATGCGGCCCTCGGGCGTGCGGTTGAACGGCAGGCCCATCTTCTCGAGGTCGAGGACCGCGTCGATGGCCTCCTTGCACATGACCTCGGCGGCGTCCTGGTCGACGAGGTAGTCGCCGCCCTTGACCGTGTCGAAGGTGTGCCACTCCCAGTTGTCCTCCTCGACGTTGGCCAGGGCGGCGCACATCCCGCCCTGCGCCGCGCCGGTGTGGGAGCGCGTCGGGTAGAGCTTGGTCAGCACGGCCGTGCGCGAGCGCTGCCCGGCCTCCAGGGCGGCGCGCATCCCGGCTCCGCCCGCCCCGACGATGATGGTGTCGTAGCGGTGGAACTGCACTGCTCCTGAGGCCATCGAAGCTCCCTAGCCCGCGAGATCGGGGTCGAAGGTGAAGATCACGAGGGTGCCGAGGACCAGCACCAGGAACGACGCGGTGTAGAGCAGCATCTTGAGCCAGAAGCGCGTGCCGTCGCGCTCGGCGTAGTCGTTGATGATGACGCGCAGGCCGTTGGTGCCGTGCAGCTGCGCCAGCCAGAGCTGCATGAGGTCCCAGGTGCGCCAGAACGGCGAGGCCCAGCGGCCCGCGACGAAGCCGAAGTTGATGCGCTGCACCCCGTCGTCGAGCAGCAGCATGATGAACAGGTGCCCCAGCACGAGGAACACGAGCAGCAGCCCGGACATGCGCATGAAGATCCACGCGTACATCTCGAAGTTGGTCCCGCGGGAGCCCTGCGACGGGCGCTTGCGGCGCGTGCGCGGGGCCTCGATGACCATCCGGTCGGACTCGTCGGGCTGGGCGACCGAGCCGGCCCTGAGGTTGCCGGTGGCGTCGACCGCGGTCACGAGGTGCTCCCGAACAGCTCGGCGAAGGTGTGGGCGGTCATCCGGTAGACGGACGGGACCATGACGACGACGAACACGCCGAGCACCGCCCACATCATCTGCTTCTGGTAGCGCGTGCCCTTGGCCCAGAAGTCGATGGCGGTGACGCGCAGGCCGTTGAGGGAGTGGAACAGCACGGCCCCCACCAGGCCGATCTCCATCAGGTTGACCAGCGGGGTCTTGTAGGTGTCCATGATCCGGTTGTAGCTGTCCGGCGACACCCGGACGAGCGCCGTGTCGAGCACGTGCGCGAACAGGAAGAAGAAGATGAGGACGCCGGTGACGCGGTGCGCGACCCAGCTCCACATGCCTTCGCGGCCCCGGTACAGGGTGCCAGCGGGTGCCTGCACGACGATCGCCTCCAGACCTGCGGCCAGGCGCGCACCTGGGCCCGCTCATGCTATCGGCGGGTCTGTCCCGCTGCCCGCCGAGGACACCTCACGGCCTGTGACGTGATGCACATCGGCGCAGGCCGTCAGGGGCGGGGCGCGAAGGTCTCCAGCACCTGCTCGAAGACCGGTCGGGCCGCGGCCCAGTCGGCGGCGTTCGTCTGCCAGTACAGGGCGTACGCCTGCGTGCCGGACACGTCGACGAAGCCGCGGTCGAGCACCCGCAGCTCGGTCTCGTCGAAGAAGGTGAACTCGAGGTCGGCTGCCGGCCGGCCCCGGTGGTCGACGCGCTCCAGGCGCAGCTGCTCGTAGTCCTGCAGCGAGTCCTCCAGCGCCCGGGACAGGGCCGTGAAGACCTCCAGCGGCTCGCCGCGCGCCGGGCCGGCCTCGATGCGCAGGGTGCGGCGCTGGTCGTCGTTGCGCAGCTGCACCTGGCCGTTGCGGTCGCTGCGGACGTAGCCCGGGGGCACGCCCACGCTCCAGCCCTCCTGCGCGTGCTCGTACCGCGTCCAGCCCGCCGGCAGGGCGCCGGGCTCCTGGTCGGGCGTCGCCGACACCCCGGGCGAGGGGACGGCCGTCACCTCGTCGTCGGCCGGGCGCTGCGAGAGCACGTAGGTGACGATCGCGCCGGAGAGCAGCACGATCGCGAGCAGCAGGACGAGCGGTGCCCACGAGCGCCGCCGCCGCGGGCGCGGACGGGGTCGGGGCGAGGCGGCGACCCGGGTCGGTGGCCGGGTCGGCGGGGAGGCGGGCGGCGTCGCGGCGCCCGCGGCGGCGTCGTGCAGGTCGTGCAGCGGCATCGCGGTCGTGTGCTCCGCGCGCCGCTCGGCCGCCGGCTGCGGGCGGGGCAGGGGCAGCGCCTGGGTCGGGGCGCTGTCGGCCACCGCGAGCAGCGCGGCGCGCGCCTGGTCGGCGGTCAGCCGCCGCTCGGGGTCGCGTTCCAGCAGGCCCTCGAGGACCGGCTCCAGCGGACCGGCGGCCAGGAACGGCTCGTGCTCGCCGGTGACGACGGCCGTGACGGTGAGCAGCGGATCGCCTCCGCCGTCGTACGGCGGCCGGCCCTCGACGGCGGTGAACAGGGTCGCGCCCAGCGACCACAGGTCCGACGGCGGTCCGGGCGGCAGCCCGCGTGCCCGCTCCGGGGCGATGTAGCACGGCGAGCCGAGCAGCAGGCCGGTGCTGGTGATGCTCGCATCGCCGACGGACGAGGCGATCCCGAAGTCGGTCAGCACCACACGACCGGCCGAGGCGCCGTCGTCGCGTCCGAGCAGGACGTTGCCGGGCTTCACGTCGCGGTGGACGATCCCCTGCCGGTGCGCGGTCTCGAGGGCGCCGAGCAGGGCCAGGCCGACCTGCGCCGTGCGCTGCGGGGACAGCGGCCCGTCGCTGCGCACCACCTCGGACAGGGTCTGCGCCTCGACCAGCTCCATGACGAGGTAGGGCGAGCCGTCCTCCTCGACCACGTCGTAGACGGTGACCGCGCTCGGGTGGTCCAGCCGCGCCGCGGCGCGCGCCTCGCGCCGGGTGCGCTCCCGCAGGACGTCGCGGTCGCGGTCGGACAGCCCGTGCGGGAAGGTGACCTCCTTGACGGCGACCTCCCGGCCCAGGACCTCGTCCTCGGCGCGCCAGACGGTGCCCATCCCGCCCGTGCCCAGCGGCGAGCGCAGCCGGTAGCGGCCCGCGACCAGGCGGCGGGGATGGAGGTCCACGGGCACGTGCCTACCCGCTGCCCCGCGCCAGTCAAGCCTGGGCGGCTCTAGGCTCCGCACGTCCCCTGCGGTCGAGCGAGAGGCCTCTCATGGCGCGCGCGGCAGAGTCCGGCTTCCCGATCAAGCCCGTGTACGGGCCCGACGACCTCCCGGCGGACCTGCCCGAGCGGCTGGGCGCGCCGGGGGAGTTCCCCTACACGCGCGGCGTCTACCCGTCGATGTACACCGGACGGCCGTGGACGATGCGGCAGTACGCCGGCTTCGGCACGGCTCAGGAGTCCAACGAGCGCTACCGCCACCTCGTCGACCAGGGCACCGGCGGGCTGTCGGTCGCCTTCGACCTGCCGACCCAGATGGGCTACGACTCCGACGACCCCGTCGCGTCGGGCGAGGTCGGCAAGGTGGGCGTCGCCATCGACTCGCTCGAGGACATGCGCATCCTGTTCGACGAGATCCCGCTCGACAGCGTCTCGACGTCGATGACCATCAACGCGCCCGCGTCGGTGCTGCTGCTGCTCTACGCGCTGGTCGCCGAGGAGAAGGGGATCGACGGGGCGAAGCTCACCGGGACGATCCAGAACGACGTGCTCAAGGAGTACATCGCCCGCGGCACCTACATCTACCCGCCCCGGGCGTCACTGAGACTGATCACCGACATCTTCGAGTACTGCAGGACCGAGCTCCCGCGGTGGAACACGATCTCGATCTCCGGCTACCACATGGCCGAGGCCGGGGCGACGCCCGTGCAGGAGATCGCCTTCACGCTGGCGAACGGCGTCGAGTACGTCCGTGCCGCAGTGGCGGCGGGCCTGGCCGTCGACGACTTCGCGCCCCGGCTGGCCTTCTTCTTCGTCTCGCGGACGACCCTGCTCGAGGAGGTCGCGAAGTTCCGTGCCGCACGGCGCATCTGGGCACACCTCATGGCCGACGAGTTCGGCGCGAAGGACCCGAAGTCGCTGATGCTCCGCTTCCACACCCAGACGGCGGGAGTGCAGCTGACCGCTCAGCAGCCCGAGGTCAACCTCGTGCGCGTCGCCGTCCAGGGTCTCGCGGCCGTGCTCGGCGGGACGCAGTCGCTGCACACCAACTCCTTCGACGAGGCGATCGCGCTGCCGACGGTCAAGGCGGCGACGCTGGCCCTGCGCACCCAGCAGGTGCTCGCCTACGAGACCGACGTGACGGCCACGGTGGACCCGTTCGCCGGGTCGTACGTCGTCGAGGCGATGACCGACGAGGTGGAGCGGGGGGTGCTCGCGCTGATGGCGCAGGTGCAGGAGCGCGGTGGCGCCGTCGCGGGCATCGAGCAGGGCTTCCAGAAGAGCGAGATCGAGCGCTCGGCCTACGACTTCGCGCTGGGCGTCGACAGCGGCGAGCGCGTGGTCGTCGGCCTCAACCGCTACCGCAGCGCGTCCGAGGAGCGGTACGAGCCGCTGCGCGTCGACCCCACGATCGAGGCCGACCAGCGCGAGCGGCTGCGCGTGCTGCGCGCTCGGCGCGACCAGGACGCGGTCGACCGGGCCCTCGCCGCGCTGAAGGAGGCGGCGGCGGGCGACGCGAACGTCCTGCCGCCGATGCGGACCGCGCTCCGGTCGCTGGCGACCGTCGGAGAGGTGTGCGGAGCGCTGCGCGAGGTGTGGGGCGTCTACTCGCCGCAGGAGTTCTTCTAGCCGCCGGGAGCTCGCCGGGAGCCCCTTCGCGCATAGGGTCTGCCGCATGGTCCTCGAGCGCGCGTCCATCCGCATCCAGCCCGGCCGGGAGGAGGAGTTCGAGACGGCCTTCGCCTCGGCCAAGGCCGTCGTCGCTGCCGCCACCGGCTTCGTCAGCGCCACCCTGTCCCGGGGTGTCGAGAGCCCCAGCACCTACCTGCTGCTCGCGGAGTGGCAGACGCTGGAGGACCACACCGAGGGGTTCCGCGGGTCGCCGGCGTTCGGCGAGTGGCGGTCGCTGATCGGGCACCTGTTCGACGGTCCTCCGGATGTCGAGCACTTCGTGCAGGTCGCCGCCGTGCCTGCTGGGTAGGACGCGGGTCGTGCAGATCCCCTTCCACTCCTCGCCCACCTCCAGCCTCGGCGTCGAGTGGGAGCTCCAGCTGGTCGACCGGGAGACGCGCCAGCTGAGCAGCGGCGCGGCCGAGATCCTGGGCATCCTCGGCCGCGGGGCCGAGCACCCGACGGCCAAGAAGGAGCTGCTGCAGTCGACGATCGAGGTCATCACCGGTGTCTGCGCCTCCGTGCCGGAGGCCATGGCCGACCTCGGCCGCACGCTCGACCAGGTGGTGCCGCTGGCGCACGAGCGAGGGCTCGGCCTGATGTGCAGCGGCACGCACCCGGTGACGGACTGGCAGACGCAGCAGATCAGCGACGACGACCGCTACCGCAAGCTGCTGGACGACATGCAGTGGCTCGCCCGCCGGATGCAGATCTTCGGCGTGCACGTCCACGTCGGGGTGCGCTCGCCGGACAAGGCGATCGCCATGGTCAACGCCCTGTCGGCGTACATCCCGCACTTCCTCGCCCTGTCGGCCTCCTCGCCGTACTGGGTCGGCAGCGACACCGGGCTCGCGTCGGCCCGCTCCAAGGTCTTCGAGTGCCTGCCGACGGCCGGGCTGCCGCACCAGCTCGACGGGTGGGCGCAGTTCGAGAGCTACATGGAGACGCTCATCAAGACGCAGACCATCTCCTCGATCAAGGAGGTGTGGTGGGACATCCGCCCGCACCCCACCTACGGGACGGTCGAGCTGCGGATCGCCGACGGGCTGCCCACTGCGGCCGAGGTGTCGATGGTGGCGGCGCTGTCGCAGTGCCTGGTCGACACCTTCGACCGGGAGATCGACAAGGGCTACACGCTCCCGCGCCCGCGTCGCTGGGTGGTCCAGGAGAACAAGTGGCGCGCCGCGCGCTACGGCCTGGACGCCAGCATCATCGTCGGCGAGGACAGCGTCCAGCCGGTGCGCGAGGCGCTGCGCGACCTGGTGCAGGACATGCGCCCGAGCGCGCAGCGGCTGGGCTGCGCCGCCGAGCTGGACCTGGTGGAGCAGGTGCTGCAGGGCGGTGCGTCGTACGCCCGGCAGCGCGCCGTCGCGGCGGCGAGCGGCGGTGACCTGACCGCGGTGGTCGACAGCCTGCTGGCGGAGTTCGAGGCCGGGCACCCGGTCTGGCTGCCCGCGCGCGAGCCGGCCACCGTGGTGGGAGAGCCGGGTGCCGCGGGAGCGGCCGCAGGGGTCGGGGCGTGAGCGGCAGCCCCCTCGCCGACGCCTGGCTGCGCGAGCACGAGCGCGAGCTCATCGCCGTCCGCCGTGACGTGCACGCCCATCCCGAGCTCGGGCGGGAGGAGCACCGGACCACGGCGATGCTCATGGACCGGCTCGCGGCCGCGGGGCTCGCGCCCAAGCCGCTGTCGAGCGGCACGGGCCTGGTCTGCGACGTCGGGCCCGAGGACGGTCCGGTCGTGGTGCTGCGGGCCGACATCGACGCGCTGCCCCTCGACGACGAGAAGCTCGTGCCCTACCGGTCCACCGTGCCCGGGGTGTGCCACGCCTGCGGGCACGACGTGCACACCGCCGCGGTGCTCGGGGCGGGGCTGGCGCTCGCCGACGCGGCGGACCGGCTCGAGGGCCGGGTGCGCCTGGTCTTCCAGCCCGCCGAGGAGCTCATGCCGGGCGGAGCGCTCGACGTGCTCGCCGACGGCTGGCTCGAGGGCGTCTCCTCGGTCTTCGGGCTGCACTGCGACCCGGCGCTCGAGGTCGGCCGGGTGGGCCTGAAGTCCGGACCGATCACCGCGGCGGCGGACTCGCTGCAGGTCCGGCTGACCGGTCCCGGCGGCCACACGTCACGACCGCACAACACCGTCGACCTGGTGCACGTGCTGGCGACCGTGGCGACCGGGCTGCCGGACGCGCTGTCGCGCCTGGTCGACCCGCGCGCCGGACTGTGCCTGGTCTGGGGGCACGTGTCGGCAGGGGTCGCGTCCAACGCCATCCCGCGCAGCGGCGTGCTCAAGGGCACGCTGCGGGTGCTGGACAAGGGTGCCTGGCACGGCGCGCCCGCCATGGTGCAGCGCATCGTCGACGGCCTGGTGGCGCCGTACGGTGCGCACGCCGAGGTCACCTACGAGCGCGGTGTGCCGCCGGTGGTCAACGAGCCGTCGGCGACCGCGCTCATGGCCGCCGCGGTGCGCTCCGCGCTCGGGCCGGGGGCGGCGGTCCCCACGCTGCAGTCGCTCGGCGGGGAGGACTTCGCCTGGTACCTCGACCACGTGCCCGGCTCGATGGCCCGCCTGGGCGTGAAGTCACCCGGTCAGGAGCTGCCGCACGACCTGCACCAGGGGGCGTTCGACGTCGACGAGACGGCGCTGCCCGTCGCGGTGCAGGTGCTGGTCGCGACCGCCCTCGCGGCGCTGTCGGCGGCCTGACCCTCAGGGACCGGTCGAGCGGCAGGGGCGCCGTCGCAGCGAGCGGACGTAGTCCTCGGGCGCTCCGGCGGCCTCTGCCGCGTCGGCCAGCACCCCGAGGTAGCGCGCGGACGGCAGCCCGCCCTCGTACCCGTCGAGGACGTAGACCCAGCACAGCCGCTCGCCGTCCAGGGTGTGCACGCGCACGCGGAGCTTGCGGTAGAGCCCGTTGTCGGCGCCCTCCCACGCGTCGAGCTGCGCCGCGTCGGCGTCGGTCATGTCGTACAGCCCCACGAACACGTGCTCGCCCGGGGACTCGACGAGAGTGGCGAGCGAGCCCTCCCAGCCCAGGTCCTCGCCCCCGAAGGTCAGCCGCCAGCCCTCGAGCCAGCCGGTGCCGGCGACAGGGGAGTGGGGACAGCGCTGGTGCATCTGGGCGGGGTCCAGGTTGCTTCCGTACGCCGCGTAGAGCGCCATGCCAGCGAGACTAGTGGGGCTGCGCAGGAGGACCCGACCGCTGTGGGCGACGATGGGTGCCATGACGCGCATCGCCATCGTCGGAGGAGGACCCGCCGGTTACGAGGCCGCGCTCGTCGCCGTGGAGCTGGGCGCGGAGGTCACCCTCGTCGACCGCGACGGCATCGGCGGGCAGTGCGTGCTGTCGGACTGCGTGCCGTCCAAGACCTTCATCGCCACGAGCGAGACCATGGTGCAGCTGTCCCACGCCGACCGCGTCGGCGTGCGCACCAGCGGCGAGGTGACGACCGCCGTCGAGGAGGTCAACGCCCGGGTCAAGGCGCTGGCCCTGGCGCAGTCGGCCGACATCACCCGCCGGCTGGTCCGGCAGGGCGTGACGGTCCTGCAGGGGGCCGCCTGCCTGACCGCGGCGCACGACCTGGAGGTCACCGCCGACGACGGCACCACCTGCACGGTGGAGGCCGACGTGGTCCTGCTCGCGACCGGCGCCCACCCCCGTGTCGTGCGGGGCGCCGAGCCGGACGGCGAGCGGATCCTCGACTGGCGGCAGCTGTACGACCTGCCGGAGCTGCCCGAGCACCTCGTCGTGATCGGGTCCGGCGTCACGGGAGCCGAGTTCGCCAACGCCTACCTCGCCGTCGGCTCCGACGTCACGCTGGTGTCCAGCCGCGAGCGGGTGCTGCCGGGCGAGGACCGTGACGCCGCCGAGCTGCTGCAGACGGTCTTCGAGCGCAGGGGCATGGCCGTGCGTCGGGGGCGCGCCGACCGGGTCGAGCGGCTGCCGGACGGCGTGCGCGTCCACCTCACCGACGGCACCGTCGTCGACGCCTCGCACGCGCTGATGACCGTCGGGTCGGTCCCCAACACGCGGGGTCTGGGTCTCGAGGAGGCCGGGATCGCGCTCACCGAGCAGGGCTTCATCTCGGTCGACCGGGTCTCGCGCACCAACGTGCCCGGGGTCTACGCCGCGGGCGACTGCACCGGCGTGCTCATGCTCGCGTCGGTGGCGGCGATGCAGGGCCGCATCGCGATGTGGCACGCGCTGGGCGAGGCGGTCGCGCCGCTGCGGCTGGGCACGGTGTCGGCGAACGTCTTCACCGACCCGCAGGTGGCCTCGGTGGGCGTCACCCAGAAGTCGGTCGAGGACGGGTCGGTCGCGGTGAAGAGCGTGACGCTGCCGCTCGCGACGAACGCGCGGGCCAAGATGCAGGGGATCACCGACGGGTTCGTGAAGTTCTTCTGCCGCCCCGGGTCCGGGACGGTGCTCGGCGGTGTCGTCGTGGCCCCCAACGCCAGCGAGCTGATCATGCCGATCTCGATGGCCGTCCAGCACGGCCTGACGGCCGACCAGATCGCGCACACCTTCTCGATCTACCCGTCGCTGTCGGGCTCGGTGACCGAGGCCGCACGCCAGCTCATGCTGCACGAGGTGTGAGAGCGCTCCTGTACGAGGCGTTCGGCGGACCGCTCGAGGTCCGGTCCGTGCCCGACCCGGCGCCGCCGCCGGCCGGGGTGGTCGTGCGCGTCGGCGCGACGGGGGTCTGCCGCAGCGACTGGCACGGCTGGCAGGGCCACGACCCCGACGTGCGGCTGCCGCACGTGCCCGGGCACGAGCTCGCCGGCACGGTGGAGGCCGTCGGGTCGCAGGTCCGCCGCTGGCGGGTCGGCGACCGGGTGACCGTGCCCTTCGTCTGCGCCTGCGGCCGGTGCCCGCGCTGCGCCGCCGGTGACCACCAGGTGTGCGACGACCAGACGCAGCCGGGGTTCACGCACTGGGGGTCCTTCGCCGAGCGCGTGGTGCTCGAGCAGGCCGACGTCAACCTCGTCGCCCTGCCCGACGCGCTGCCGTTCGCGGTCGCGGCCTCGCTCGGCTGCCGCTTCACGACGGCGTTCCGCGCCGTGGTGCAGCAGGGCCGGGTGCGGCCGGGGGAGTGGGTCGCGGTGCACGGCTGCGGCGGCGTCGGGCTGTCGGCCGTGCAGGTCGCGGTCGCCGCAGGGGCGCAGGTCGTCGCCGTCGACGTGTCGCCCGGCGCGCTGTCGCTGGCGTCGTCGTCCGGCGCCGTGGCGACGGTCGACGCGCGGCTCTCGGACGTCGTTCCGGCCGTCCGGTCGGCGACCGGCGGCGGCGCCCACCTCTCGCTCGACGCCCTCGGCAGCCCGGCGACCTGCGTCGACTCGGTGCTCTGCCTGCGCCCCCGGGGACGGCACGTGCAGGTCGGGCTGCTGCCACCGTCGCAGGGCCGACCCCTCGTGCCGATGGAGCGGGTCGTCGCCCTCGAGCTGGAGGTGCTCGGCAGCCACGGGATGGCGGCGCACGCCTTCCCCGCGCTGCTGGACCTCGTGGTGGCGGGCCGGCTGCGGCCGGACCTGCTCGTCACGCGCGAGGTCGGGCTCGACGCGGCGGGCGCGGCGCTGGCCGAGGTCGGGCGCACCCCCGGGATCACCGTGGTGACGTCCTTCTGACCTGCCGTGCCACTGTGCGGGATCCCGGTGGGTCCCTCAGACGCACTCCCCGGAGCCCAGCTCGTGCAGGCCCCGCAGGTCGCCGGCGCCGAAGCCCGTGACGGAGGGGTCCGCCTGCTCGTACATCAGCTGCCTCGGGTCCGGCACGTGCGCGAGACCGACGAGGTGGCCCAGCTCGTGCAGCAGGACGAGGCGCACCCGCTGCGCGCCGGCCGCGTCGCCCGGAGCGTGGGCGAGGTCGCGGGCGTCGAGCACGACCTGACCGCTCGTGTAGCGCGGGACGGAGCGGCCGACGCTCTCGGCGACGGGACCGGCCTCACCGACGACGCTGCCGGTGAGCGACGGCCACTCGTC
Source organism: uncultured Frankineae bacterium (assembly GCA_902805805.1). Next base: position 10,996 of record CADCUE010000268.1, read on the forward strand.
CTGCGTGGCCCAGGCGATCAGCACCGGATCGGTGCTGTCCTGCAGGGACCACCGGCTGACCACGTGCCGGTCCTGAGCGGGCGCCTCGTCGGTCAGGCCGTCGTCGACGAAGACCAGACCCGTCGCGCGCGACACCTCGGCGAGCGCCGAGACGAGCATGGCGGGACCGCTGGGCGGCTGCCCGTCGGGCCGCACGACGTAGTGGATTTCCTGGCAGGGGTCGAAGGTGACCGGGCGACCGTCCGGGCGGTCGTTCAGGAAGGCGAAGCCGCCCTGCCCGGCCGGCGCCACCGCGGGGCGCCCCAGCGGCTCGCCGGGCTGCACGCTCAACCAGGCCACGGCCGCCAGGGCCGAGCCGAGCAGTCCGAGGGCGGCCCGCTGACCACGGCCGACCCGTCGGCGGGGACGAGCCGGCGGCAGCGGCGCCCAGCGGCCGACCCGCTGCTCGGCGGACTCCTCGGGCGGACCGCTGCCGACCCACTCGTCGAGGTCGATGCTGTCCCAGGCGTCCCAGCCCTCGTCGCCCCGGACGCCCTCGACCACCGTCGCAGACTAGGCAGCCTCCGGCGTCCTGACAGCCGGTGCGTCGACGTCCACCCGGTCAGGTGGTGGGGCCGCCGCGACCGTCCCGGCTCAGTCCTCGATGTCGCAGAGCGGCGCGCCGCTCGTGACGACCTCGCCGACCGCGGCGGACAGGCCGCGGACCGTGCCGGCCTTGTGCGCGGTGATCGGCTGCTCCATCTTCATCGCCTCGAGGACGACCACCAGGTCTCCTGCCGCCACGACGCTGCCGTCCTGGACGGCCACCTTCACGATGGTGCCCTGCATCGGTGAGGTGAGGCGGCTGCCGGACGACGCGGCGGCGCCGGCCTTGCGCCCGGACCGCTTGGGGGCAGCGGACCTGGCTGCCGAGCCGGCGACCGCCCCGAGCCCGGCGGGCAGCGACACCTCGAGCCGTCGGCCGCCGACCTCCACGACGACGGTCTCGCGCGGCTGCGGCTCGTCGGCCTCGGCGGCGCCGGTGTACGGCGGGAGGTCGTTGTCGAACTCGGTCTCGATCCAGCGGTTGTGCACCCGGAACGGCTCGGCTGTGAAGGCGGGGTCGCGCACGACGGCGCGGTGGAACGGCAGCAGCGTGGCCATCCCCTCGACGCGCATCTCGTCCAGCGCGCGGCGGCTGCGCTCGAGCGCCTGCGTGCGGGTGGCGCCCGTGACGATCAGCTTGGCGAGCAGCGAGTCGAACGCGCCGCCGACCACCGAGCCGTGCTCGACGCCGGAGTCCAGGCGCACCCCGGGGCCGCTCGGCGCGACGAACGTCGTCACGGCGCCCGGCGCGGGCAGGAACCCGCGGCCGGGGTCCTCGCCGTTGATGCGGAACTCGAAGCTGTGCCCGCGCGGCTCGGGGTCGGAGAAGCCGAGCGGCTCGCCCTCGGCGATGCGGAACTGCTCGCGCACCAGGTCGACGCCGGTGACCTCCTCGGTCACCGGGTGCTCGACCTGCAGGCGGGTGTTGACCTCGAGGAAGCTGATCAGCCCGTCCTGGCCGACGAGGAACTCGCAGGTGCCGGCTCCGACGTAGCCGGCCTCGCGGATGATGTCCTTGGACGCGGAGTACAGCTGCGCGGTCTGCTCCTCGGTGAGGAACGGCGCGGGCGCCTCCTCCACGACCTTCTGGTAGCGGCGCTGCAGCGAGCAGTCGCGGGTCGAGACGACGACGACGTTGCCGTGCGTGTCGGCCAGCACCTGCGTCTCGACGTGCCGCGGCTGGTCGAGGTAGCGCTCGACGAAGCACTCGCCGCGGCCGAACGCGGCGACCGCCTCGCGCACGGCCGACTCGTACAGCTCCGGGATCTCCTCCGACGTGCGGGCGATCTTGAGGCCGCGACCGCCGCCGCCGAACGCCGCCTTGATCGCGACGGGCAGGCCGTGCTCGGCGACGAAGGCCAGCACCTCGTCGACGCCGGAGACCGGGTCGGGGGTGCCCGGCGCGAGCGGGGCGCCGATCTTGAGGGCGAGGTGCCGGGCGGTCGTCTTGTCGCCGAGCGACGCGATCGCGGCCGGCGGGGGCCCGATCCAGGTGGCGCCCGCGTCCAGGACCGCCTGGGCGAAGTCGGCGTTCTCGGACAGGAAGCCGTAGCCGGGGTGCACGGCGTCGGCGCCCGAGTCGGCCAGCGCCTGGAGCACCTTGTCGATGCGCAGGTAGGAGTCGCCGGGCGTCGTGCCGCCGAGCGCGAAGGCCTCGTCGGCGACCCGCACGTGCAGCGCGTCGAGGTCGGGCTCGGCGTAGACCGCGACGGACTGCAGGCCGGCGTCGCGGCACGCGCGGGCGACGCGGACGGCGATCTCGCCGCGGTTGGCGATCAGGACCTTGCGCACGGCACTGCTCCTCGGGGGCGGGCTCAGCGGGGCAGACCGGAGGCGTGCCACGCGCCCGGTCCGGGGGACAGGGGTGCGCGCAGGACCGGCCGGCCCCAGCGCGAGCGGACCGGGGCGGCCGGCGGCGCCGGGACGCGGGTGCGCGCGGTCACGACGGCGACCAGCGCGGCGAGCTCCTCCGCCGACGGCGCGCCGCGCACCACCCGGAGCAGCGGCCGGGCGTCGTCGCTCACAGCGGGATGTTCCCGTGCTTCTTCGGCGGCAGCGTCGCCCGCTTGTCGGCCAGCTGGCGCAGCGCCTTGGCCACCTCGCGCCGCGTCTGCGACGGCTCGATGACGGCGTCCACGAAGCCCCGCTCCGCCGCGATGTAGGGCGTGGCGAAGGTGTCCTCGTACTCGGTGACAAAGGCGTTGCGGGTCGCCTCGGGGTCGTCGGCCGCGGCGATCTCGCGCCGCTTGATGATGCTCACCGCGCCCGCCGCGCCCACGACGGCCACCTGCGCGGTCGGCCAGGCCAGGTTGATGTCCGCGCCGAGGTGCTTGGAGCCCATGACGACGTACGCGCCGCCGTACGCCTTGCGGGTGACGACCGTGACGAGCGGGACGGTCGCCTCGGAGTAGGCGAACAGCAGCTTGGCGCCGCGCCGGATGATGCCGGCGTGCTCCTGGTCGACCCCCGGCAGGAAGCCGGGCACGTCGACGAAGGTGAGCACCGGGACGTTGAAGGCGTCGCAGGTCCGCACGAAGCGGGCCGCCTTCTCCGAGGCGTCGATGTCCAGCGTGCCCGCGAAGTGCATCGGGTTGTTGGCGACGACGCCCACGCTGCGGCCCTCGATGCGCCCGAAGCCGCACACCATCGACTGCGCCCACAGCGCCTGCACCTCGAGGAACTCGCCGTCGTCGAGCACCGCGGTGACGACCGTGTGCATGTCGTAGGGCGCGTGGTTGCTGTCGGGCACCAGCGTGTCGAGCTCGACCAGCAGGTCCTCGTCGAGGGCGTCCGGCGCGTCGACCGCGGGCGCCTGCGCCAGGTTGTTGGACGGCAGGTAGGACAGCAGCGCCTTGGTGAGCTCGATGGCGTCCTCCTCGTCCGGGCTCATGAAGTGCGCCACCCCGCTGCGGGAGTTGTGGGCGCGCGCCCCGCCGAGGTCCTCGATCGAGATGTCCTCGCCGGTGACCGTCTTGATGACGTCCGGACCGGTGATCATCATGGCGCTGGCCTGGTCGACCATGAGCGTGAAGTCGGTCAGCGCCGGCGAGTAGACGTGGCCGCCCGCGCAGTTGCCGAGGACGAGGCTGATCTGCGGCACCACGCCGGAGGCCAGCGTGTTGCGGTAGAAGATCTCGCCGTACAGCGCCAGGCCCGCGATGCCCTCCTGGATGCGCGCGCCGGACCCCTCGTTGAGGCCGACGACCGGGCAGCCGCTCTTGAGCGCCAGGTCCATCACCTTGACGATCTTCTCGCCGTAGACCTCGCCGAGCGCGCCCCCGAAGACGGTGGCGTCCTGGCTGAAGACGCAGACCGGCCGGCCGTCGACGGTGCCGTAGCCGGTGACCACCCCGTCGCCGGTCGGGCGGTTGTCGGCCAGGCCGAAGTCCCGGGCGCGGTGGCGGGTCAGGGCGTCGGTCTCCACGAACGACCCCTCGTCCAGGAGCAGCTCGAGCCGCTCACGGGCCGTGCGCTTGCCCGCCGCGCGCCGCTTCTCGAGCGCCGCCGCGCTGCCGGCGGTCAGGGCCAGCTCGTTGCGCCGGCGCAGCTCGGCGAGCTTGCCGGCCGTCGTGTGCAGGTCAGGGGCGGACGGCTCCGGCGTCGGCACGGGCTCCGGGACGGCGGTCACCCGAGGCAGGGTAGCCACGCCGCCGCAGTGGCAGGGTGTGAGGGTGAGCACAGACACGTCCGGCAGCACGTCCGGCACGGGCGCCTTCGACACGGGGGCGTACGGCGACCTGTCCCGGCCGCCGCTGCGCGCGACGGCGCTGCAGCGCGCGCTGGCTCCGGACGGCTGGCGCGTCGAGGTGCTCAGGACGACCGGCTCGACCAACGCGGTGGTCGCCGAGCGCGCCCTGGCCGGTGAGCCGGCCGGCCTGGTCGTCGTCGCCGAGCAGCAGACCTCGGGCCGGGGCCGGCTGGACCGCTCGTGGAGCTCACCACCGCGCGCCGGCCTCACCCTGTCGGCGCTGGTGCGCCCGGAGCTGCCGGCGGACCGCTGGCCGTGGCTGCCGCTGCTCACCGGGCTCGCCGTCGCGACCGCCGTCCGCGAGCAGGCGGAGCTCGACGCGGTGCTCAAGTGGCCCAACGACGTCCTGGTCGACGGTCGCAAGGTCTGCGGTGTGCTGGCCGAGGTGCCGCAGCCCGGCGCCGCCGTGCTCGGCATCGGCCTCAACGTGACGACCCGCGCCGACGAGCTGCCCACCGCGACGGCGACCTCGCTGCAGCTGGCCGGCGGCGCGACGACGGACCGCGACACCCTGCTGCGGGCGGTGCTGCGCGCGCTGACCGACGTCCTCGCCGACGTCGACGGGTCGCGGGCCGCCTACCGCGAGCGCTGCAGCACGCTGGGGCAGCGGGTGCGCGTGGAGCAGCCCGGCGGGTCGGTCGTCGAGGGCGTCGCCTCGGCCGTCGACGACGACGGGCGGCTGGTGGTGGACGGCCGGGCCCACGGCGCGGGCGACGTCGTCCACCTGCGCCCGGCCGGTCCGGGCACGGCGCCGTAGCGGCGCGTCAGCGGGAGGCGCCCGGCTCGTCCCGGCGCAGCACGGGTCGGGCCGCCGGCTCCGGGGGGACGGCGGTCCCCGGCTCGTACGGCGGCCAGTCGCCCTGCGGCGGCGTCACCGAGTCGAACCAGCGGTTCTGCGCGCGGGCGCCCGCCCGCTCGCCCGGTCCGCCGGCGTTGCTCCACAGCGAGCTCATCACGGCGGCGATGCCGGCGGCCAGCACCAGCAGGGCCGCCGGGACACCGGGCGGCAGGACGGCCGCGCCGACCAGGAAGGCGACCACGGCGACCAGTCGCACCACCAGGTAGACCCGGACCCGCGACCTCGCCATGCACCGACGCTACGCCGCTCAGGGTGGTCCGCAACCCCACTCCCGCCCTGCGCTACGAGGGGCTGATCGTCCCGTCGTGCACGTCCTCGAGCACGGCGCGGGCGGCGGCGTCACCGTCGACCGCGGCCTCCTCGACCGCGGCCGGCGCGGCCCACACGAACCGCCGGTAGGACCAGAAGCGGAAGGTCGTGCCCAGCACCAGCCCGATGCCGTTGGCGGAGATGTTGTCGGCCAGCCGTGACTCGAAGCCGAGCACGTAGTGCGAGATCGCGAGGCACAGCAGGGAGATCGACAGCCCGACGCAGTTCAGGACGAAGAAGACGCTGTACTCGCGACGCACGTTGGTGCGCCTGCGGTGCTTGAACGACCAGGCGCGGTTGAGCAGGAACGCGTTGGTCGCCGAGAAGACGGTCGAGATCACCTTCGCGGTGAGCGGCTTGTCCTCCAGGACGAGCAGCACGAGGTTGAAGATCGCGACGTCGATGAGGAAGCTGAGCGCCCCGACCGTGCCGAACTTGGCGAGCTCCGACAGCAGCCCTCGCACGCGGTCCTCGAGCCCGCCGAGCAGCCCCCGACGCGACGACGACACCGGCGCAGCCTACCGTTGCGCCGATGAGCTGGATCGACCTCGAAGGCGCGGTCAACGTCCGTGACGTGGGGGGTCTGCCCACGGTCGACGGCCGCGCGACCCGCGCGGGGGTGCTGCTGCGCGCCGACAACCTGCAGGGGCTCACGCCGGGCGACGTCGCGCGGCTGACGCAGGACCTCGGGGTGCGCACCGTCCTCGACCTGCGCACCGGTCGCGAGGTCGAGCAGGAGGGGCCCGGTCCGCTGCGGGCCACGGAGGTCGTCCACCACCACGTCTCGCTCATCCCGGAGCCGCCGGGCGAGTCCGCCCGCGAGGAGATCGACCGGGCGGTGCCCCACCGGCCCGACCGCGCCGGCGCGACGCCGACCGACATGACCGGCTACTACGTGGGCTACCTCGAGGACGCCCCGCAGAACCTGGCGCGCGCGCTGCGGCTCCTGGCCGAGCCGTCGACCGGGCCGGCGCTGGTCCACTGCGCCGCCGGCAAGGACCGCACCGGAGTCGTCGTCGCGCTCGCGCTGTCGCTCGCCGGGGTGCGCCGGGAGGCGGTGGTGGCCGACTACGCGAGGAGCGCCGAGCGCATCGACGGCGTGCTGGCCCGACTGCGGGCGTCGCGGACGTACGGCCCGTCGCTGGCCGACACCAGCGCCGACGCGATCCGCCCCGTGCCGGGCTCGATGGAGCGCTTCCTGGACCACGTCGACCGGGAGTACGGCGGCCCGCACGGACTGGCCTTCGCGATCGGCGTCGACGAGGAGGCGATCGCCCGGCTCGCCACGCGCCTCGTGGGGACCTCTCCGCACGCCCGATGAGCGCCGGCGCGACGTCCGACCGCGCGCCCGCCGGGCTGGCGCTGCTGCTGCCGTTCGTCCTCGTCTCCTTCGCCGCCAACTCGCTCATCACGCGGCACGTCGTCGGGCAGGACCTGCTCGACGCCGGGCTGCTCACCGGTGTGCGCTTCCTGGCCGGCGCCGTGGCCCTGCTGCTGCTCGCCGGGGTCCGTCGCGAGCGCCTGCGCACCGGGCGCGACACCCTGCTGCCGGCGCTCTGGCTCGGCCTGTACGCGGTCTTCATCTCCTACGGCTACGTGCACATCGGCGCCGCGGCGGGGACCTTCGTCTTCTACGCCGCGGTGCTGCTGACGCTGGTGGCCGTCGACCGCCGGTCGGGAGGTCGGCTGCCCGGCCGCCGGATCGCCGGCGCCGCCGTCGCGCTGGTCGGCATCGGCGTGCTGGCGTCGGACTCGGTCGACACCGTGTCGCTCCTCGGCGTGGTCCTGCTGGCCGCCACCGGTGTGGCCTGGGGGCTGTACACGGCCGCCGGCCGGGGCCGCGCCGATCCGCGGCAGACCACGACCGCCAACTTCGCCGTCCTGGCGCTGGTGTGCCTGGTGCCGACGGCGGCCGGGATGGCCGCCGGTCTGCAGGTCACCGTGCCGGGGCTGCTGTGGGGGACCGCCATGGGCGCCGGCACGACGGCGTTCGCCTACGTCGCGTGGTACGCCTGCCAGCGTCGGCTGACCGGCGCGCAGGCCGGGCTCGTGCAGCTCGTCATCCCGGTGCTCACGACGGCCGGCGCCGTCCTGCTGCTCGGCGAGCCGCTGACGGTGCGGCTGCTCGTCGCGGCGGTCCTGGTCGGCCTCGGCATGTGGCTGGGCCGGGCGGTGCCCGCACGCACCCCGGCGCCGTCGGCTGCCCGCTAGGGTCGACCGCGTGGCGATCCGGGGTGCGATGGGCCTGCCCGTGGTCGGCATGGTCGGCGGCGGGCAGCTGTCCCGGATGACGCACCAGGCCTCGATCGCGCTGGGGCTGTCGCTGCGCGTGCTCGCCGACGCCGAGCACGACAGCGCCGCCCTCGTCGCGCACGGCGTCAGCCTCGGCGAGCACACCTCGCTGGACGACCTGCGGGCGTTCGCCCGCGGCTGCGAGGTCGTCACGTTCGACCACGAGCACGTGCCGGAGGGGCTGCTCGAGGGGCTGGAGGTCGAGGGCTTCCGCATCGCCCCCGGCCGGGCTGCGCTGCGGCACGCCCAGGACAAGCTCGTCATGCGCGAGCGGCTGGCCGCCCTGGGCGTGCCCGTCCCGCCGTTCTGCCCGGTGGCGAGCGTCGCGGACGTCGAGGGCTTCGCGCGCCACGTCGGCTGGCCGCTCGTGCTCAAGGCCGCGACCGGTGGCTACGACGGCAAGGGCGTGTGGGTCGTGCGCGACGCCGCCGAGGCCGCCGAGGTCGTCGCCTCCGGCGTGCGGCTGCTCGCCGAGCAGCTCGTCCCGCTGCAGCGCGAGCTCGCCGCGGTCGTCGCGCGCTCGCCGTACGGGCAGGGCGCCGCCTGGCCCGTGGTCGAGACGGTGCAGTCCGACGGCATCTGCGTGGAGGTCGTCGCACCGGCGCCGGGGCTGTCGGAGGATCGGGCGCTCGAGGCCCAGGGCCTGGCGCTCCGGCTCGCCGACGAGCTCGCCGTCGTCGGGGTGCTCGCCGTCGAGCTGTTCGAGACGGCCGACGGGCTGATGGTCAACGAGCTGGCGATGCGTCCGCACAACAGCGCCCACTGGACCATCGAGGGCTCGCGCACCTCGCAGTTCGAGCAGCACCTGCGTGCGGTCCTCGACTACCCGCTCGGCGAGACCTCGCTCACCGCGCGCTGGACGGTGATGGCCAACCTGCTCGGCGGCGACGAGCCCGACCCCGACCTGGACCGGCGCCTGCACCTGCTGTGGGGTCGCGACCCGGGGCTCAAGGTCCACCTCTACGGCAAGCAGATCAGGCCGGGCCGCAAGATCGGCCACGTCACCGTGCTGGGCGAGGACCTCGACGACGTCCGCCGGCGCGCCCAGCTCGGCGCCGCCTACCTGCGCGACGGCGTCTGGCCGGACGACTGGCCGCACACGTGAGCCTGGTCAGCGTGGTCATGGGGAGCGACTCGGACTGGCCCGTGATGGAGGGCGCTGCCGGCGCCCTGGCCGAGTTCGGCGTGGCGCACGACGTGCGCGTGCTGTCGGCGCACCGCACGCCGCGGGAGATGCTCGAGTGGGCGCAGGCCGCCGACGGTCGAGGCGTCCGCGTCGTCATCGCCGGCGCCGGCGGGGCAGCCCACCTGCCCGGGATGGTCGCGTCGATGACCCCGCTGCCGGTGATCGGGGTGCCGGTGCCGCTGAAGCACCTCGACGGGATGGACTCGCTGCTGTCGATCGTGCAGATGCCGGCCGGCGTCCCGGTCGCCACCGTGTCGATCGGCGGCGCCCGCAACGCCGGTCTGCTGGCGGTGCGGGTGCTGGCGGCGAGCGACCCAGGGCTGCGCGAGCAGATGCGCGGCTTCCAGGAGCGGCTGGCCTCGGCCGCCCGCGACAAGGACGCCGCGCTGCAGGACCGGCTCCGCGGACGGGCGCAGCAGGCGGGCTAGAGGACCAGCCGGGCCCTCAGCCGGCGGACGGCCAGCGCCCACATCGCCACGCCGAACACCGCCAGCGCGGCCACGTGGCCGACGTCGGCGAGCTGGAAGCCGAAGACGGCGTGCCGGACGAGCTCCACGCAGTGGTAGAGCGGGTTGAGCAGCGCCGCGGTCGACGCCCACTCGGGCAGGCCGTCGATCGGGAAGAAGGTCCCGGCGACGAGGAACAGCGGTGTCAGGACGGCCGAGATGACGTAGCCGAACGAGTCGATGGACGGCACGATGCCCGACACCCAGATGCCGAAGGCCGCGAAGCCGAAGCCGGTCAGGGCGCCGATCAGCGGCACGAGCAGCATCCCGAGCGACGGCTCGAGGCCGAAGGCGATCGCCACCAGCATCGGCACGACGCCGAGGACCCCCGCCCGCAGCGAGATCCACAGCGCCTCCGCGGTGACGAGCTCCTCGGTGTCCACCGGCGCGGCGAGCACCGCGTCGTAGGTCTTCTGGAAGACCCGCTTGATGAAGGTGCCGAACATGCCGGGGAAGGCCGAGCCGAACAGGACGGCGGTGGCGACGATGCCGGTGCCGACGAAGTCGATGTAGTCGTAGCCGGCGACCCGCGCGACGAGCGAGCCGAAGCCGAAGCCGAAGGCCAGCAGGTAGATCGTCGGCTCGATGACCGAGGAGAAGGTCGTCGAGCGCCAGTAGCGCCGGAACATCGTGGCCTCGCGGAACACGACCGCGCCGATGGCGGCCGGCTCGATCCGGCGCAGCCGGGAGACGGGCAGCCGCGAGCTCGCGGGTGCGACGGTGCGGGCGGTCACTCGACCTTCTCCCCGGTCAGCAGGACGAACACGTCCTCGAGCGTGGCCGGACGGGCGATCGCCTCCGGCAGCTGCGCCACGACCGACTCGGGCGCCTGCTCGGCGCGCAGGACCGCCACGGCCGGTCCGGTGCGCCGCGTGGGCAGGCCCGCGTCGGCGGCGATCCGCTCCACCTCGACCAGCCGGAGCGGCGGGCCGTAGACCTCGAGGACGCCGCCGCCGGCGTGCTCGGCCACCAGCGCTCCGGGGGTGCCGAACGCGATCACGCGTCCGGCGCTCATGACCGCCACGTCGTCGGCGAGGCGCTCGGCCTCCTCGATGTAGTGCGTCGACATCAGCACGGTGACGCCCTCGGACCGCAGCGCGTCGATCAGCGCCCACAGCTCCTGCCGCACCTGCGGGTCCAGGCCCACCGTCGGCTCGTCGAGCAGGACCAGCCGCGGCCGGTGCACCAGCGCGCGGGCGATGAGCAGCCGGCGGCGCATCCCGCCGGAGAGGTCGTCGACGCGGGTCTCGGCGCGCGTCGTGAGCTGGGCGACCTCCAGGGCGCGCTGCACCGCCGCGGCCCGCTGCCCCCGCGGGAGCCGGTAGAGGCGGGCGAAGACCTGCAGGTTCTGCCGGACGGTCAGCTCGATGTCGAGGTTGTCCTGCTGCGGGACGACCCCCATCTGCGCCCGCGCCTGCTTGGACTGCTCGGGGACGGCCAAGCCGAGCACCTCGATCGTCCCCTCGTCGGCGACCGCCTGCGCCGTGAGCAGGCGCATCGTCGTCGACTTCCCGGCGCCGTTGGGACCGAGCAGCCCGAGGCAGGTGCCGGACCGGACGTCGAGGTCCAGCCCGTCGACCGCGCGCAGGGCGCCGAAGGCCTTGACGACCCCGCGCAGGGACAGCCCCAGCGTGCCGGTGACGTCGACCGGCGCCGGGAGCGCCAGCTCGGGGGTGGGGTGCACGAGGCGCAAGGCTAGGCGCGGCCGGCAGATCCGCCACCTGGTTTGCCGTCGGGGCGGTCTCAGGCCAGGGCGTCGAAGCGGTCCCGCAGCCGGCCCACGTCGCGGCGGCGCTGCTCGTAGTCGGCGCCGACGGCGAGCAGCAGCGCGCCGGCGGCGGCGAGCGACAGCCAGCGCGGCATCGCGACGGCGTACGGCCCGAGCAGCCGGACGGCGTCCACGGCGAGCACGGCCGTGCCGATCGCCAGCGGCGCCTGCAGGCGGGCCCGCGCACCGACCAGCAGCACGGCCAGGGCGGCCAGCCCGACCAGCAGCGAGCGGGTGAGGTCGTCGCGGCCGAGCGACACGAGCAGGGTCGGCAGCAGCGCCAGCGACAGCCCGGGGGCGTACACCCACGAGGTCACACCCGGGTCGGTCCGGCGGCGCAGGAGGCCGAGGACCAGCGCGGCCACGGCCACCGGCAGGAGGTAGGGCTCGGGGACGTCGATGCGCGCCTCGGCGAGGCGGACCCACGACGAGCCCGTCATCAGCACTGCTGCGAGGACGGCCGCAGGACGGCGGTCGGGCCGCAGGGCAGTCGCGAGGGCGATGAGGCCGAGCCCCAGCAGGGTCCACGACAGCCAGCCCGCGTCGCCGGCCGTCAGGACCAGGGCGGTGCCGCCGGTGGCCGCGGCGGCGACGTCGGCGCCGAGCCGGCGGCAGGCGTCCAGCAGGGGGCTGACGGCGGCCAGCACGGCCACGGCGAGCAGCAGCAGCGCGCCGGTCTGGTCCGTGGCGAGCTCGGCAGCCAGACCGGCAGCCGCGAGCTCGGCGGCGGCCAGGACTCCTGCGGTCCCGACGGCGACGGCGGGCAGCGCCCCGGGCAGCCGCGTCGCCGCGAGCCCCGCGCAGACCAGGGCGGTGAGCCCGAGCACGACCAGGGTGGACGTCTGCGAGCCCGCCGACCAGGCCGTGGCGTACAGGCACAGCGCCGCCCCGGCGCCGGCCAGCG
>CADCUE010000269.1 GCA_902805805.1 uncultured Frankineae bacterium
GTCCCCCGCGCCGCCGTCCCCGAGGGCCGCGTCGTCGAGCGCGGGCCGTGGCGGCGGACCGGGCGCCGGGCCCCGGTGTTCCGCACCGCCCCGGTGACCGCCGCCCGACTGGGCAGCTCGCACCGCGCCGGCTGCCCGGTCGCCGTGGCGGACCTGCGCCTGGTCACTGTCACCCACTGGACCGGCGGCCGCGGCACCGCCCGCGGCGAGCTGGTCGTCCACCGCGACGTCGCCGCCGCGGTGGTGCAGGTGTTCCGCCGGCTGTACGACGAGCGCTTCCCGCTGACCTCGGTGCGGACCGTCGAGCAGTTCGGCGGCGACGACGCCCGGTCGATGGCCGCTGACAACACCAGCGCCTACAACTGCCGGCGCTCGACCGGCGGCGCCGGCTGGTCCGAGCACGCACACGGCCGCGCGATCGACGTCAACCCGGTGGAGAACCCCTACGTCCGCGGCTCGACCGTGCTGCCGCCGGCCGGCCGGGAGTTCCTGGACCGGCGGGTCGTGCGGCCGGGGATGGTCGTCGCTGGCGGAGCGGTCGTCCGGGCGTTCGCCGCCGTCGGCTGGGAGTGGGGCGGGGACTACCGCAGCCTCAAGGACTACCAGCACTTCTCGCAGAGCGGCCGCTAGTCAGGGCGAGTCGTCCAGCCGGGCCCGGCGCGCCTCGCGGTCGGCCCGCCGCTGGTCGGCCCGGGCCATCGAGGCGTCGGTGAAGGCGTCGCGCTGGCGGCGCAGCAGCACCAGGCTGAGCAGGGCGCTCATCAGCACCGCCGCCCCGACGGCCAGCAGGCCCTGCAGGCCGAGGGCGACGAGCACGAGGTAGGACACCAGCAGCAGCGCCAGGCGCAGGCCGGAGTAGACGAGGAACGCCCGTCCCGGGGACGGGGTCGGCGCCGGGGTGTGCGGGCTGGTCACGCGTCGAGCCTACGGCGGACGGCGCGGCAGCGTAGTCTCCGCCTCCCGCCGGGATCGCACCGGGCTCGTCCGGCGTTGTACCAGTGCAGAGCCCGACAGGAGGTGCGCACGGTGTTCGTCTACGGCCTGGTGACGCTGGTGCTGCTGGTGTACGCCGTGGTCGACCTCACCCGTACGCCGGGCGCGCAGGTGCGCACCCTGCCCAAGCCGCTGTGGTACCTGGTGCTGCTGCTCGTGCCGCTGCTGGGGTCCGTGGCCTGGCTGTTCCTCGGCCGGGCCAGGCGCGACGGCGGCGCGGCGGAGCCGGCACCCCCCGCTCGTCCGGTCGCGCCGGACGACGACGAGGACTTCCTGCGCGAGCTGCGGCGCCGCTCGCGCGACCCGCGCGACGACGCGGCCTGAGCGACGACCGGCTCAGCGGCGAGCCGGCCGAGCGACGACCCGGCCGAGCGGCGAGCCGGCTGAGCGGCGATCTGGCTGAGCAGCAACGCGGCTGAGCCCGGTCGCCCGCGCTCACTGGCCGTAGGAGTGCAGCCCCACGACGAAGATGTTCACGACGTAGTAGTCGATGATGAGGGCGCCCGCGGCGGCCACGCCGATCCAGGCCGCCTTGGTGCCCTTCCAGCCCGCGGTCGCCCGGGCGTGCAGGTAGCCGGCGTACAGCACCCAGGTGATGAACGACCAGGTCTCCTTGGGGTCCCAGCCCCAGTAGCGGCCCCAGGCCGCCTCCGCCCAGATCGCGCCCGCGATGATCGCGAAGGTCCAGATCGGGAACGCAAAGGCGATGACGGCGTACGACACGCGGTCCAGGACGGGCGCCGGCGGCAGGGCCGAGCCGAGCGAGACGGGGAAGCGCGGGGCTGCGCCGACCGCGACCTGGTCGTCGTGGCGCACGCGCAGCAGGTAGAGCAGCGCGACCACGCCCGAGAGCAGGAACGCGCCGGAGGACAGGATGGCCGCGAAGACGTGGATCTTGATCCAGTAGGAGTCGAGCGCGGGCACGAGCGGGCCGGCGGCGGTGTAGAGCACCGTGCCGGCCAGGCCCATGTAGAGCACGGCCGGCACCATCACGAACGCCCCGAGACCGCGGTCGACCCGGCCGGCCGCGACCAGGGCCAGGAAGATGACGACGGCCATGAGGGCGACCATGGACGAGAACTCGTACATGTTGCCCCACGGCGTGCGGTCGGCTGCCAGGCCGCGGGTGACCACCGACCCGACGTGCACGCCGACGCCGACGCCGGTCAGGACCAGACCCAGCACACCGGCGCGGCTGCCGCGGGCCGGGGACGGCGCGACCGGCGGCGCGGGCGGCGGCGCGAAGGAGGACGGGCCGCCGGCACCCGCCATGGCGCGGGTCCGGGCAGCGGCGGCCTCGCGCAGCGAGATCCCGGCGGCGGTGGCCTCGGCGACGCGTCGGGACCGCCGGGCGGCCTGCTCGCCGGCGAAGGCCAGCATCGACAGGGCGTACAGCAGGACCGCGGCCAGGAACAGCCGGTCGCTGAGCTGTGCCAGGACGGCGTCCGTCACGCGTTCTCCTCGGTCGGTGCACGTGCAGGGACGGGTCGCAGCCGCTCGACGAGCTGCCCGAACTCCGCGTCGAACGCCTCGGGGCCGGTGCGCGCGAGCCCGCCGGCCTCGATCACGGTACGACCGGCCTCGTCGCCGTCGCCTGCCGGGAGGGCCCGCAGCCACAGCCGGCGACGCCGCACGAACAGCGACAGGCACAGCCCGATCACCATGCCGGTGCCGGCGACGAGGGCGACGAGCTTGCCCGGGTCCTGGGTGACCTGGAAGGTCGCCCACTCCGTGGTGTCGACGAAGGTCAGGCTGCCGCCGCCGGGCAGCTCCCACGTCTGGCCCTCGGCCAGCTTGACGGGGGTCGTCCCGTCACCGATCGGCCGCAGCCGGGACCGGTCCTCGAGCGAGTAGACCGACTGGGGCCGCCCGTCGTCGAGGCCGAGGTCACCGCGGTAGCCGAGCACCGTCAGCGCGGGGTTCTCCGGCGCCGGGTAGACCGACGTCACCCGGCCGGTCTCCGGGTCCTGGACCGTCGTCGGGGTGAACACGCCCTCGAAGGCCAGCTGCTCCCCCGCGGCGTCCGGGACCTTGATGGCGCACGTCGACAGGAACGTCGCGTCCTGCGGCAGGCACACCACCGTCTGCTCGAGCCGGTTGCCCTCGACGTCGGTGACGACGACCTTCGGCGCGTAGCCGTGCCCCAGCAGGTAGGTCTTGGCGCCGCCCACCTCGAGCGGGTGGTTGACGCGCAGGTCGTAGGGCGTCGTCGGCTCGTCGAGGGACGGCGAGTAGCGCAGCTCGGCCAGGAAGGTGAGGGCCTTGCCGTCGTCGGCGTAGGTGCCCCGGAAGTCGTCGAGCACGAAGCTGAACGGCACCAGCCGGTCGGCGTCGAAGCGGCGGCCGGGGCTGATGTCGTCGAAGGACAGGACGGTGTTGGCGAAGCCGTCGCCCTCCTTGACCAGCACGGTGCCGCGGAAGCCGAACAGCCCTCCCATCGCGACGCCGACGAGCAGCACGACCAGCGAGACGTGGAACAGCAGGTTGCCGGTCTCGCGCAGGTAGCCCTTCTCGGCCGACAGCGCGTGCCCGCCGCCCGGCACGGCACGGGTGACGACCCGCCAGCGGCTGCCGCGCAGCGCCCGGCGGGCGGCCGCCACGACCTCGTCGGAGGGGACCTGCGACGACCACCGCTCGTGCGCCGGGAGCCGGGACAGCGTCCTCGGCACCTCCGGCGGAGGGGTGCGCAGCGCCCGGGCGTGCAGGCGCAGCCGCGAGGACAGGCAGCCCACGAGCGAGACGAACAGCAGCAGGTAGACGGCGGCGAACCACGGCGAGGCGAACACGTCGAACATGGACAGCCGGTCCAGCAGCGGCGCGAGCGTCGGGTGGTCGGCGAACCAGGTCTGCACCTCGACCGGGTTGAGGTTGCGCTGCGGCAGGAACGACCCGGGCACGCTGGCCAGGGCCAGCAGGAACAGCAGCAGCAGCGCGGTGCGCATGCTGACCAGCTGCCGCCAGGCCCGCCGGACCGGCGCGGTGAGCGAGGCGCGCGGGGCGGTCGGCGGCGCGGGGGCCGTCGACATGCGGGTGGCCTCGTCGGTCGTGACGGTCACTCAGACCGCCGTCTCGAAGCCGGACACCCAGCCGCGCAGGTCGGCGACGACGGACGACCACAGCCCGCTGACGAGCAGCAGACCGACCAGGACGAGCAGGCCGCCACCGAGGCGCAGGACCACGGCGTAGTGGCGCTTCACCACGGCGAACGCGCTGAGCGCCCGGGAGAACGCCAGCCCGGTGAGGACGAACGGGATGCCGAGCCCGGCGCAGTAGGCAGCGGTCAGCAGCGCCCCCCGCCCGGCGCTGGCCTCCCGGTAGGCGAGGGTCTGCACGGCCGCGAGCGTCGGGCCGAGGCAGGGCGTCCAGCCGACGCCGAACAGCACGCCGAGCAGCGGCGCGCCGGCCAGCCCCGGTGAGGGCAGGCGGTGCAGCCGGACCTCGCGCTGCAGACCGGGCACCAGCCCGAGGAAGGCCAGCCCGAGGACGATCGTGAGGACCCCGAGCACGACGTCGACGACGTCCTGGTGACCGGCCAGCACGGAGCCGAGCCCGCCGAACAGCGCACCGCTGGTGACGAAGACGGCGCTGAAGCCGGCGACGAACAGCACCGAGCCGACCAGGACGCGACTGCGCCGGGCGGTCGGCGCCGCGGCGGTGCGCACCAGCACGTCCCCGTCCGGCGCGCCCTTGTGCGCCGCGGCCAGCTGCTCGCCGGACAGCCCGGTGACGAAGGACAGGTAGCCCGGCACGAGCGGCAGGACGCACGGGGACAGGAAGGAGACGAGCCCGGCGACCGCCGCCACCGGCAGAGCGACGAGCAGGGACCCGTCGGTCACCGCCTCGACGAAGGCGTCCGCGACGCTCATGCGGCGCTCATCCCGGCGCTCATCCCGACGCTCGTCTCACGCCTCGGCGGCGATCTGCTCGACCGGTTCCAGCAGCTCGGACAGGCGGACCTCGCCGGCGAAGAAGCCGGCGATGCGGCCCTGCCGGTCGAGCACCAGCGTGGTGGGCGGCGTCTGCGGCACGATCGTGCGGAACTGCAGGAGCAGCCGGCCCGGCTGGTCGTGCAGCGACGGGTAGACGACCTCCTGCCGGCGCTCGAAGGCCTGCGCGGGCGACTTCTCGTCCTTGACGTTGACGCCCACGAAGCGCACCCCGGCGTCGGCGGTGCGAACCGCCACCTCGTTGAGCGTGCGAGCCTCCGCGCGGCACGGCGCGCACCACGAGGCCCAGAAGTTGAGGACCACCACCTGCCCGCGCAGGTCGGTGACGTCCAGCGGCTCGCCGTCGAGCGTGGTGCCGGACAGCGCCGGCGCCGGCTGCCGGTCGCCGACCGCGATGACGCCGTCCTGTCCGGTGTCGAGCGTCTCGAGCTGCGGCGACGCGGGGTCCTGCGCCGGAGCGCTCCCGCTGCTGCAGCCCGTCAGCGCCAGCACGCACGCGAGAGCCGCGGCTCCGGCAGCCGCACGTCGGGACACCCCCCCATTGTCGACGACGGCTCCGGCGGGTGCCTGCCGGGGCTGCTGCGCTACGCGCCTGCTCCGGGACGGCGCGCCGCCGCACCGGCCGGCTCGCTGTAGGTGACGGTGACGATGCGGTCGTCGTCCCAGGTGATGCTGGTCAGCGACGCCAGGCCGCACTGCCGCCGGTCGGGGCGGTGCCAGAGCTTGCGGCCCTCGACGAAGCGCCGGACGGTCCAGATCGGCAGCTGGTGGCTGACGCACACCGCCTCGTGGCCGCGCGCCTTGTCGCGCGCGCTCAGGGTCGCGGCCAGCATCCGGCGCGCGACGACCTCGTACGGCTCGCCCCAGCTGGGGACGAACGGGTTGCGCAGGTGCGGCCAGTACTGCGGTCGCTTGGCGACGCCGTCACCGACCCCCACCTGCTTGCCCTCGAAGACGTTCTCGCTCTCGATCAGGCGCTCGTCGGTGTCGACGTCGAGCCCGAGCAGCTCCGCGGTGGGCCGGGCCGTCTCCTGCGCGCGCTGCAGCGGGGAGGCCACCAGCACCGTGATGTCGCGGTCCTTGAGGGCCAGCGCAGCGTCCCGCGCCATCTGCTGCCCGTCGTCCGACAGGCGGAAGCCCGGCAGGCGCCCGTACAGCACGGCGTCGGGGTTGTAGACCTCGCCGTGGCGCAGCAGGTGCACGGTCGTCCGGGTCATGTGCAGTCCCTCAGGTGGCGTCGGAGGCGGTGGGCGGGGCGATGAGCTCGGGGGCGTCGACGGCCGCAGCCGCGCGGGCGGCGTGCGGCAGAGCCTCTGCTACCCGCTCCAGCGCCCGCTCATCGTGGGCCGCGCTCACGAACCACGACTCGTACGCGCTGGGCGGCAGGTAGACGCCGCGGGACAGCATCTCGTGGAAGAAGGCGCGGTACTGCAGGACGTTCTGCTGCGAGGCGGTGGCGTAGTCGACGACCGCGTGGTCGGCGAAGAAGATGCTGAACAGGCTCCCGGCGCGGTTGACCCGGTGGGCGACGCCGGCGCTCGTCAGGGCCTCTGACGCCAGCCGGCCCACCGCCTCGGCGGCGGCGTCGACGCGGGCGTAGACCTCGTCGGTGCACTGCTCGAGCGTGGCGCGCCCCGCGGCGACGGCGAGCGGGTTCCCCGACAGCGTGCCCGCCTGGTACACCGGCCCCTGCGGCGCGAGCCGGCTCATGACGTCGGCGCGTCCGCCGAACGCCGCCGCGGGCAGCCCCCCGCCCATGACCTTGCCGAAGGTGAACAGGTCGGGCGCGACCCCCTCCAGCCCGAAGTGGCCCGCGCGGCTGACCCGGAAGCCGGTCATCACCTCGTCGAGGACCAGCAGGGCGCCGTACTGCCGGCACAGCGCCTGCAGACCGGAGTTGAAGCCGGGCAGGGGCGGGACGACCCCCATGTTGGCGGCGGCCGCCTCCGTGATGACCACGGCGATCTCGTCGCCGGACTGCTCGAAGGCCGTCTGCACCGCCTCGAGGTCGTTGTAGGGCAGCACGAGAGTGTCGGCGGTGGTCGCCCCCGTCACGCCGGGGGTGTCGGGCAGCCCCAGGGTCGCGATCCCGCTGCCCGCGCTGGCGAGCAGCGCGTCGACGTGCCCGTGGTAGCAGCCGGCGAACTTGACGACCTTGCTGCGCCCGGTGAAGCCGCGGGCCAGGCGGATCGCCGACATGGTGGCCTCGGTGCCGGAGT
>CADCUE010000270.1 GCA_902805805.1 uncultured Frankineae bacterium
TGCGCGCGACGGCGACCGGGCGGCTGCTGGTGCTGGCCTTCGGCCTGTCGCTGCTGCTGGTCGCCGCCTGGGGCGCGTGGTGGGGCGGCTGGCCGCAGCCCAGCGAGCTGGGCTGGCTGTCGCGGCCGCTCAGCCGCTGACGGTCGCGCTGGCCAGCACGCGGTCACCGGCGTACAGCACCGCCGCCTGGCCGGCCGCGGGACGGGTGACGGGCGCGGCGAGCTCGATCCGCCAGCCGTCGCCGTCCCGCTCGACGGTGCACGGACGCGGCTGCCCGTGCGCCTGCAGCTGCACCTCGCAGGCGACCGGGTAGCGCAGCGCTGCCAGCTCGCGCGGGTGGTCGGCGCGCACCTCGGTGACGTCGAGCGCCTCGCGCGGGCCCACGGTGACGGTGCCCGTCACCGGCTCGAGCCCGAGCACGTAGCGGGGACGTCCGTCGCTCGCGGGGGTGCTGAGCGCGAGCCCGCGGCGCTGCCCGACCGTGAAGCCGTACGCCCCGTCGTGCCGGCCGACGACCGCCCCGGTGAGGGCGTCGACGACCGGTCCGGGCTGCGGGCCGAGCCGGTCGCGCAGGAAGCCGGCGGTGTCGCCGTCGGCGATGAAGCAGACGTCGTGGCTGTCGGGCTTGTCGGCGACGCCGAGCCCGCGTGCGGCGGCGTGCTCGCGGACCTCGGCCTTCGTCATGCCGCCGAGCGGCAGGACGGTGCCGGCCAGCTGCTCGGGCGTCAGGACGGCGAGGACGTAGGACTGGTCCTTGGCGGGGTCGACCGACCGCCGGAGCACGCCGTCGGACAGGCGGGCGTGGTGCCCCGTCACGACGGCGTCGAAGCCGAGCGCGAGCGCCCGGTCGAGCACCGCGGCGAACTTGATCTTCTCGTTGCAGCGCAGGCAGGGGTTGGGCGTGCGGCCGGCGGCGTACTGCGCGACGAAGTCGTCGACGACGTCCTGCCGGAAGCGGTCGGCGAGGTCCCACACGTAGTACGGGATGCCGAGGACGTCGGCGACGCGGCCGGCGTCGCGCGCGTCCTCCTTGGAGCAGCAGCCCCGCGAGCCCGTGCGCAGCGTCGCCGGAGCGCTCGACAGCGCGAGGTGCACGGCGGTGACCTCGTGCCCGGCCTCGACGGCGAGGGCGGCGGCAACCGCGGAGTCGACGCCGCCGGACAGCGCGGCGAGCAGCCTCACCGCAGGACGGCCCGGCGGGCGCGCTCGACGACCGCCGGCAGCGCGTCGAGCAGGGCGTCGACGTCGGCGGCCGTCGACGTGTGGCCGAGCGAGAAGCGCAGCGAGCTGCGGGCGCGGTCCTCGTCGGCGCCCATGGCGAGCAGCACGTGGGAGGGGCGCGCGACGCCGGCCGAGCAGGCCGACCCGGTCGACACCTCGACGCCGCGGGCGTCGAGCAGCAGGAGCAGCGAGTCGCCCTCGCAGTCGGGGAAGGAGAAGTGGGCGTTGCCGGGCAGGCGGTCGGCAGACGGGACGGGCACGCCGTTCAGCACCGCCTGCGGCACGAGGTCCTGCACGCGCCGCACCAGGTCGTCGCGCAGCGCCGACAGGCGCGCGTGCAGCTGCGGTTGTCGCTCGACCGCGAGGCTCGCCGCCACGGCCAGACCCGCCACCGCCGGGGTGTCGAGGGTGCCGGAGCGCACGTCGCGCTCCTGCCCGCCGCCGTGCAGCAGCGGGGTGCAGGCGACGTCGCGGCCCAGGACGAGCGCACCGACGCCGAGCGGCCCGCCGAGCTTGTGGCCGGTCAGCGTGAGGGCGTCGACCCCGCTGGCGGCGACGTCGACGGGCAGCTGCCCGACCGCCTGGACGGCGTCGCTGTGCATCGGGATGCCGAACTCGTGGCAGACGTCGGCCAGGCGGCGCACCGGCTGCACCGTGCCGACCTCGTTGTTGGCCCACATGACGCTGACCAGGGCGACGTCGGACGGGTCGCGCTCGACGGCCTCGCGCAGGACGTCGGGGTGGACGAGGCCGCGGTCGTCGACCTCGAGCCACTCGACGCTCGCGCCCTCGTGGTCGGCGAGCCACTGGACCGCGTCGAGCACGGCGTGGTGCTCGACCGCGCTGGCCAGGACCCGCGTGCGCCGGGGGTCGGCGGCCCGCCGCGACCACCAGATGCCCTTGACCGCGAGGTTGTCGCTCTCGGTGCCGCTGCCGGTGAAGACCACCTCGGACGGCCGGGCGCCGACCGCGGCCGCCAGCTGCTCCCGCGACTCCTCGACGACGCGGCGGGCCCGGCGACCGGCGGTGTGCAGGGACGACGCGTTGCCGGCCGCGGACAGCGAGGCGGACAGCGCCGCGGTCACCGTCTCGACGGCCTCGGGCAGCATGGGCGTGGAGGCCGCATGGTCGAGGTAGGCCACGCCGTCGAGGGTAGTCGCGGCTGCTCCGCCCCGCCGTCCCCGGGCCGCTCGACCGCTCAGGCGCCTGCCTCCGGACGCGCGACGGCCCGGCACCCCTGTCGGGGGCCGGGCCGTCGGACGTGCGCGGGGACTAGCCCTTGCGCTTCGAGATCTCCTCGGTGAGCTGCGGGACGACGGTGAACAGGTCACCGACGAGCCCGAAGTCGGCCAGCTCGAAGATCGGCGCCTCGGGGTC
>CADCUE010000271.1 GCA_902805805.1 uncultured Frankineae bacterium
CCCAACAGACTCTGCCACGGACACCGGACAGAACGCGGTCGACGCACCGGCGCCTCGGGGACCGCGGCTCTCACCCGGACGGTGGACGACGGCGCGGCGGTCCTGTGACAGCCTGAGAGCGTCTCCGAGCAGGCCGGGGAGGTCTGCATGCGCACGAGCGGGCCGACGCTGATCGGTCATCGCGGTCTCGGACGGGGCGTCGTCGACGGCCACGAGCAGAACACCCTGGGGTCGTTCCTGGCCGCGCTCGGCTCCGGAGTCCCGTGGGTCGAGGTCGACGTGCGGCGCACCGCGGACGACGCGCTCGTCGTCGCGCACGACGCGGCGTACGCCGACGGCACCTTCGTGGAGGACCTGACCGGGGCGCAGGTGCGGCGGCGCGGGACGCTGCTGCTGACGGACCTGCTCGAGGCCCTGCCCGAGGGGGCCGGCGTGAGCCTGGACCTCAAGACCTGCATGGAGGACGCCGCGCGACGTCCGCACCGGACCACGGCGGCCCTGCTCGCCCCCGTGGCCCAGCAGGAGGCGCGCCGCCGCCCGCTGTGGCTCACCTCCTTCGACCCGGGCGCGTTGACCCTGGTGCGGGAGCGCGCGGGCGAGGTGTCCCTCGGGCTGCTCACCTGGTACGCCTACCCCACCGAGCACGCCGTCGCTGCGGCCGCTCACCTCGACGTCCAGGTGCTCGTGCTGCAGGTCGGCTCCCTGTGCCCCGAGGTGGCGCCGCAGCCGATGCCGCTCCCGTGTCGGCGTCCCCTGCCCCACGTGCTGGGCCTGCTGCACGCCGGTGGCCGTCAGCTGGCCGTGTGGTGCCCGGACGTGCCGCACGCGCGGGAGCTGGCTCAGGCGGGGGTGGACGCGCTGGTCATCGACGACGTCCCGCGCACCGCACCGGCCCTGCGGTCCGGCGCACCCGGGCCGGCCGGTCCGGTGACCGTGCCGGTGGTCAGGTCCGCGCCGGCCGAGCGGACGGCCGCGTCAGCGACCCGACGAGGCGGCGCTGCCTGAGGTGAGCTCCCGTCGCATGCCGATGTGCTCGATGCCGGCCTCGAGGTAGACCTCGCCGAAGGCCTCGAAGCCCGCGCGGGCGTAGAAGTCGCGGGCGTGCACCTGCGCGTGCAGCTCCACCGCGGGCAGCCCGCGCTCGCTCGCGCGCTGCACCAGCAGGTCGAGCAGTCGACGACCGGTTCCGCCAGATCGCGCCGCCGAGGTGACCGCCATGCGCCCCACCGTGCCGACCGTCCCCGGCGTCCCGGGCTCCAGGCACCCCGCCTCGTCGATCCGGCCGTCGACCAGCCGCCCCGTGCCCACCACCTCGCCGTCCCGGGTGGCGAGCGCGTGGTCGGCGACGCCGTCCAGCTCGTCCCGCTCCAGCTCCTCCGGCACGCCCTGCCCGAGCACGAAGACCTCGTGCCGCAGGGCGTACACCGCCGGCATGTCCTCGGCGGCAGCGAGCCGCACCGTCACGTCCACGAGGCCTCCCGCACCCGGTCGAGGGCCCGCTGCAGGTCCGGGGCGTACGGGCTCTCGAACCCGACCCAGCGCCCGTCGGAGGGGTGCGCGAACGACAGGCGCACCGCGTGCAGCCACTGCCGCTCGAGACCCAGGCGCTTGGACAGGGTGGGATCGGCGCCGTAGGTCACGTCGCCGACGCACGGGTGCTTCAGGGCCGCCATGTGCACCCGGATCTGGTGGGTGCGGCCGGTCTCGAGGTGGACCTCGAGCAGCGTCGCGTGCCGGAACGCCTCGAGCGTCTCGTAGTGGGTGACGCTGTCCTTGCCGCCGGCGACCACGGCGAACTTGTAGGCGCTGGTCGGGTGCCGGTCGATCGGCGCGTCCACCGTGCCGGTCAGCGGATCGGGACGGCCCTGCACGAGCGTGTGGTAGCGCTTGTCGACGGTCCGCTCGCGGAAGGCGTCCTTGAGCACCGTGTAGGCGCGCTCGCTCTTGGCCACGACCATCAGCCCGCTCGTCCCCACGTCGAGGCGGTGGACGATGCCCTGCCGCTCCTCGGCACCGCTGGTGCTGACCCGGTGCCCGGCGGCCGCCAGCCCGCCGATGACCGTCGGACCGGTCCAGCCGGGGCTCGGATGGGCGGCGACCCCCACCGGCTTGTCCACCACGAGGATGTCGTCGTCCTCGGCCACCACCCGCAGCCCGTCCACGACCTGCGCCGGTGGCAGCGGGCTGCGCTCGGGCTCCGGCAGGTCGACGTCGAGCACGGCGCCGGCGGTCACCCGCTCGCTCTTGGCGCTGACGACGCCGTCCAGGCTGGCCGCGCCGGCGCTGACCAGGTCGGCGGCCGCCGTCCGGCTCAGCCCGAACAGGCGGCTGATCGCCGCGTCGAGCCGGAGCCCGTCCAGGCCCTCGGGGACAGGCAGCGACCGGTGGGAGCTCACCCGACCATTCTGCGTCGTACCGGCGGCGTCGTGACTCAGGCGTCCCGCTCCGCCGGGCGCTGCCGCGTGCCGTCGACCTCGATCCCGCGCAGCGACAGCAGCACGGCCAGCAGCCCTCCGGTGACGATCGCGCTGTCGGCGACGTTGAAGCTGGGCCACACCTGGAAGTCGATGAAGTCCACGACCGCGCCGCGACCGGGTCCGGGGCTGCGCAGGAGCCGGTCGACCAGGTTGCCGCTGGCGCCGCCCAGGAGCAGACCGAGCGCGAGCGCCCAGCCGTCGCTCCCCAGGCGCCGCGCCACCCGCAGGATCACCACCACGACGACGATCGCGATCGCCGTGAACACCGCGGTCGCCCCCTCGGCGAAGGAGAAGGCGGCGCCGGGGTTGCGGCTGACGCGGATCAGCAGCTGCCCGCCGAGCAGCTCCAGCGTCCGTCGTCCCTCGAGCTCGGCGACGACGAGGACCTTCGTGACGACGTCCAGCGCGAGCACCGCCGCGGCGACCGCGCCGAGCAGCACGGCGCACCGTCGTACGGGGAGGACGCTGGTCAGCGCCGCTCCTCCCGCTGCTTGCACGCGACGCACAGCGTCGCTCGGGGGAACGCCTGCAGCCGGGCCTTGGGGATGGGGTTGCCGCACTCCTCGCACCGGCCGTAGGTCCCCGCGTCGAGCCGACCCAGCGCGCGCTCGACCTGCACGAGCAGGTCACGGCTGTTGTTGGACAGCGACATCTCGTGCTCGCGCTCGAAGGTCTTGCTGCCGGCGTCGGCCTCGTCGCCGGAGCCCTCGCTGCTCTGGTCGCGCTTGAGCGACTCGCTCGCCGCCTCGGCGCGGTCGATCTCCGCGCGCAGCGCGAGCGCCTGCGCGTCGAGCTCCTGGCGGATCTCGTCGAGCTCCTCGCTCGTCCAGTCGTCCTGCGGCGCCACCGCGACCGCCGGGGCCTGAGCCGCAGCCCTGGCCGGCGCCCTGCCCGCCGTCTTGGCCGGTGCCTTGGCCGCTGTCCTGGCCGCTGTCTTGGCCGGTGCCTTGGCCGCTGCCTTGGCCGGTGTCCTGGCCGCTGCCTTGGCCGGTGTCTTGGCCGGCGCCTCGGCCGCTGTCCTGGTCGGGGCCTTCGCCGCCGCCGCCTGCTCGACCGGCGCGGTGGTCTTCTTCGCCGTGGCCATGGTGCCCCCCGTCGTCACGCCCGTGCCACACCTCCGACAGGCATGATCACGGACGCGGGCAGGATACGCGACCGGGCCCGGCCCGGTAGGCTGGCGACGTCGCAGCGACGGGGACCAGTAGCGGCGGACGCAGCCCACAGCGAGCCGGGGACGGTGGGAGCCCGGAGGCGTGCCCGCCCGTGAACATCAGCCCCGCGCACCTCGCCGCGACACGGCACGACCAGAGGGGGGACCCGCACGGGTCCCAAGGAGGGTGGTACCGCGGGGCCTGCCGGCTTCGTCCCTCCGTCGAGGCACGTCACGACGGAGGAGACCCCGATGCAGCAGCTTCCCGCCCAGGTCGACCTGCCCGCGGTCGAGCGCGCCGTGCTCGACCGCTGGTCCCGGGACCGCGTCTTCGAGCGCAGCCTGCAGCAGACCGCCGACGGTCCGCCGTGGGTCTTCTACGAGGGCCCGCCGACCGCCAACGGCAAGCCCGGCACGCACCACGTCGAGGCGCGCGTCTTCAAGGACCTGTTCCCGCGGTTCAAGACCATGCAGGGCCACTCGGTGCCCCGCAGAGCGGGCTGGGACTGCCACGGCCTGCCCGTCGAGCTGGCGGTCGAGAAGGAGCTCGGCTTCTCCGGCAAGCAGGACATCGAGGCGTACGGCGTCGCGGAGTTCAACGCCAGGTGCCGCGAGAGCGTGCTGCGCCACGTCGACGAGTTCGAGCGGATGACCACGCGCATGGGCTACTGGTGCGACATGGGCGACGCCTACCGCACGATGGACGCCTCCTACGTCGAGAGCGTCTGGTGGTCGCTCAAGCAGATCGCCGACAAGGGCCTGCTGGTCGAGGACCACCGGGTCGCGCCCTACTGCCCGCGCTGCGGCACGGCCCTGTCCGACCACGAGGTGGCGCAGGGCTACCAGACCGTGACGGACCCGTCGGTCTACGTCCGCTTCCCCGTCACGAGCGGTCCGCTGCAGTCGCTGGGGGCGGCGCTGCTGGTGTGGACGACGACGCCGTGGACGCTGGTCAGCAACACGGCGGTCGCGGTCAACCCGGGCGTGACCTACGTGGCGGCGCGGGTGGGCGACGAGGTGCTGGTGGTGGCCGAGCCGCTGCTCGGCGTCCTGGGCGAGGACGTGGAGGTGCTCGATCGCTTCCCCGGCACGGCGCTCGAGCACACGACGTACGCGCGGCCGTTCGGGCTGGTCGCCATCGACGGCGCGCACTTCGTCGGCCTGGCCGACTACGTCACCGTCGACAGCGGCACCGGGCTCGTGCACCAGTCCCCCGCGTTCGGCGCCGAGGACATGCTGGTCGCCAAGAGGTACGGCCTGCCGGTCGTCAACCCGGTGCGGCCGGACGGCACGTTCGAGGAGCACCTGCCTCTCGTCGGCGGTCAGTTCTTCAAGGCCGCCGACCCGGCTCTGGTCCGCGACCTCGACGAGCGCGGCCTGCTGTTCCGCGAGCTGCCGTACGAGCACAGCTATCCGCACTGCTGGCGCTGCGACACCGCGCTGCTCTACTACGCGCTGCCGAGCTGGTACATCCGCACGACGGCGATCAAGGACCGCCTGCTCGAGGAGAACGAGCGGACGAACTGGTACCCCGCGACGATCAAGCACGGCCGCTACGGCGACTGGCTCGAGAACAACGTCGACTGGGCGCTGTCGCGCAACCGCTACTGGGGCACGCCGCTGCCGATCTGGCGGTGCACCGCTGACGCCGCGCACTGGCAGGCGTACGGCTCGCTCGCCGAGCTCGGGGAGGACGCCGGGCAGGAGCTGTCCGGCCTGGACCCGCACCGGCCGTACGTCGACGACGTCGTCGTGCCCTGCCGCTCCTGCTCGGCCGAGGCCCGGCGCGTGCCGGAGGTCATCGACGGCTGGTACGACTCGGGGTCCATGCCGTTCGCGCAGGTCGGCCACCCCTGGTCGGGGGTCGAGCCGGCCTACCCGGCGCAGTACATCTGCGAGGCCATCGACCAGACCCGCGGCTGGTTCTACACGCTCATGACGGTCGGGACGCTCGTGTTCGACCGCTCGTCGTACGAGACGGTGCTCTGCCTGGGGCACATCCTCGACGGCGAGGGCCGCAAGATGAGCAAGCACCTGGGCAACGTCCTCGACCCGTTCGAGCTGTTCGAGCGGCACGGCGCCGACGCGCTGCGCTGGTACATGCTCTGCGGCGGCAGCCCCTGGTCGGCCCGCCGCGTCGGCCACGAGCAGGTCGAGGAGGTGGTGCGCAAGGTCCTGCTGACGTACTGGAACACCGCCGCCTTCCACACGCTGTACGCGACGGTCAACGGCTGGCGCCCCGGGTCGTCGTCGGGTGAGCGGACGCTGCTCGACCGCTGGGCACTGTCGCAGGTGCACGCCACCGCGATCGAGGTGACGGAGGCGCTCGAGGACTTCGACTCCCTGCGCGCCGGCCGACGGCTGGCGCAGTGCATCGACGACCTGTCGAACTGGTACGTCCGGACCTCCCGCCGCCGGTTCTGGGACGGTGACCCCGCGGCGCTCGCGACGCTGCACGAGTCGCTGCACGTCCTGACCCTGCTGATGGCGCCGTTCACGCCGTTCGTGACCGAGCGGGTGTGGGGCGCGCTGTTCGCCGCTGTCCCGGACGACTCGGTGCACCTGGCGACCTGGCCGCAGGTCGACGTCTCGGGGATCGACGAGCGGCTGGCGTCGCAGATGTCGCTCGTGCGGCGGCTCGTCGACCTCGGGCGGCAGGCCCGCGCGGAGTCCAGGGTGAGGACCCGCCAGCCGCTGGGCCGGGCGATGGTGTCGGCGGCCGGCTGGCAGGAGCTGCCGGAGGAGCTGCGGGCGCTCGTGTCGGCCGAGCTGAACGTGGGCGTGCTCGAGCCCCTCGCGGGCGACCTCGTCGACGTGACCGCCAAGGCCAACTTCCGGGCGCTCGGCAGGCGCTTCGGCAAGGGCGTGCAGGCGGTGGCGGCGGCGGTCGCGTCTGCCGACGCCGCAGCGCTGGCCGCCGACCTGCGAGCGGGCACGGCGTCGGTCGTCGTCGACGGCGAGGCGGTGGCCCTCTCGCCGGAGGAGGTCGTCGTCACCGAGACGCCCCGGACGGGCTGGGCCGTGGCGAGCGGGGCCGGCGAGACCGTGGCGCTCGACCTCGAGATCACGCCGGAGCTGCGGCGCGCCGGCCTGGTGCGCGAGGTCGTGCGGCTGGTGCAGGACGCGCGCAAGAGCAGCGGCCTGGAGGTCAGCGACCGGATCGAGCTGTGGTGGCGGGCCGACGGGGAGCTGGCCGACGCGCTCGAGGAGGGCTCGGCCCGGCTGGCGGAGGAGGTGCTGGCCGTGCGCGTCGACCACGGCACGGCCGCCGCCGACGTCGCGGTGCACACCGACGCCGACCTCGGCCTGGCCTTCCAGCTCCGCGTCGCGGGGGGCTGACGGGGGGACCTGCTCGTCGGTCCGCCCCCAGGCGGGTGCGACCGAGGTCAGGGCTTGCAGACGCCGCAGGGGGTGTAGCCCTGGCGGGCCGCGGAGGCCTTGGGCAGCGTGGTGGCGTCGGCGACGTCGCGGACGAAGCGGCACGCCGGCCGGTGGAAGCGGTCGCGGT
>CADCUE010000272.1 GCA_902805805.1 uncultured Frankineae bacterium
CTCCTCGCGCGCCACATAGTACATCAGCCAGCGGCCGTCGACCTCGACCACCTCGGGCGCCCAGGTCAGCCCCTCCTGCAGGGGCTGCCAGTCCGGCCGCTCGGGCAGGGCGTCCTCGGGCTCCGACCACTCGACCAGGTCGTCCGAGGTCGCTACAGCAATGTTGGAGAAGCCGGCCGAGCCGGTCGCGTACGCGTAGAAGGTGTCACCGTCGCGCACGACGTGGGGGTCGGCGAAGTCGGTGTCGAGGACCGGATTGGTGAAGGTTCCGGACGCCTCTCCTGCCTCGGGCGCCTCCGGGCTCGAGGTGTCTCCGCACCCGGCGAGGACCGAGCAGAGCAGCAGCGCCGCGGCGGTGAGACCGCCGCGGCGCTGCACAGTGTGCTCGGTCAACCCTTGACGGCGCCGCTGGCGACGCCCTCGATGACGAAGCGCTGCGAGAATGCGAACAGGATCAGCACCGGGATGCTGGCGATGACACCACCGGCCATGATCGTCGAGTAGTCGGTCGTGTAGGCGCTGTTCAGCGTCGACAACCCCGGCTGCAGGGTCAGCCGCTCAGGGCTGAACAGGACGTACAACGGCCACAGGAAGTCGTTCCAGTTGGTGAGGAAGCTCAGCAGGCCCAGCGTCGCGAGCGGCCCCCCGGACAGGGGCAGGATCAGCTTGACGAAGATGGTCCAGCGGTTCGCGCCGTCGAGCAGCGCGGCCTCCTCGAGCTCCATCGGGAGCGACAGGAAGAACTGGCGCAGGAAGAACACCCCGAAGGCGCCGGCAGCTCCCGGCACGATCACCGCGAGCAGGCTGTCGAGCCACCCGAGCTGGTCGACGATGTTGTAGTTCGGGATGAGCAGCGAGATCGGCGGAACGAAGATCGTCGCGAGGATCAACGCAGTCAGCAGCTTCTTGCCCGGGAAGTCCAGTCGGGCGAGGGCGTAGGCCGCAGCGGACGCGACGACGAGCACGAGGAGGGTGTGCAGCGTCGCGGAGAGCATGCTGTTGAAGAACCACCGCTCCACCGGCGTCGCCGGCGCGCCGAGGATGTTGCTGAAGCCCTGCGTCGTCGGGTCACCGGGGATCAGGTTGAGCGTGCGGCTCGCCATCTCCTGGGTCGACTTGAGCGAGGTCGACAGCATCCAGAGGAGCGGCGCCGCGATCAGCACGGCGAGCAGCCCGACGGTGAGCAGCAGCGGCACAGAGCGCTTGCGGTCGCCGGACTCGCGACCGGGTCCGGGTCCGGAGCTCGCCGCCGGTGCCGAGGCGCTCTTCGTGGACCGCTTGGAGGAGGTCGCGTCATCGGGGCGGGAGGACTTCGTCGGGGTGCTCACTTCGCGTTCCTCTCGCGGCTGAAGGAGAGCATGACCAGGCTGATCAGCAGCAGGCACAGGGTCAGGATGGTGCTCATCGCCGCCGAGGTGCCCATGTTGAAGCGGCCCAGGCCCTCCTCGGAGATCTGCATGATCGCGGACCGCGTCTCCACGCCGGGCTGACCCTGGGTGATGATGTAGGACTGGCCGAAGAGGTTGGCACACGCCAGCAGCGTGATCGTGACCACGAAGACCGTGATCGGCCGCAGGCCCGGCAGAGTGACGTTGCGGAACTGCTGGACGGCGTTGGCCCCGTCCATCTCGGCCGCTTCGTACAGCTCGCGCGAGATGTCCTGCAGGCCGGCCAGGAAGATCACCATGTTGTACCCGAGCGTCCACCAGATCGTCGGGATGACGAGCGCTGCCCACACCCACGGGGTGTCGGTGAGCCAGGGCGGGCTGTCGATGCCGGCCCGGTCCAGGAAGGACGCCAGCACGCCGACGTTCGGGTCGAGCAGGTAGCGCCACAGGATGCCGATGACGGCGACACCGAGGACGTACGGCGCGAAGATGACCGCCCGGAAGAAGTCGCGGCCGGGGAACTTGCGGGCCAGCAGCACGGCGATGAGCAAGGGGAGGACGACCAGCAGCGGCAGGGTCAGCACGGTGAAGATGGCCGTGGCGCGCATCGACTGCCAGAACGGTCCAGCGGTGGTCGTCCCGGGGTTGAACAGGTCGACGTAGTTCTCCAGGCCGACGAAGGGCTTGCCGGGCAGGAGGAAGTCCCACTCGTGCAGGCTGATCCACAGACCGTAGAGGATCGGGGCCAGGACGAAGAGGCCGAACAGCGCGAGGTACGGCGCGAGGAACAGGTAGGCGGTCAGCGGGCTGGCCGCTGTGGGTGACTTGACGGCTCCGGGGACCACGTCGGGGGCAGTGACGGTCTCCCGGCCGGGCCGGCGTCCCTGAGAGGACGCCGTCCCGGTCGCGGTCCCGGCCATCAGGCGGAGTACTTCTTCTTGTTGTCCTCGAGCAGCTTGTCGGCCTTGCCGGCTGCGGCCTTGAGTGCCTCCTCGGGCTTGGCCTTGCCGAGCACGACCTCGTTGACGGCCTGTTCCCAGGTGGGGGCCGTCACGTCGGCGATGCCCGGCACGGTCGGCGGGAAGATGACGTAGTCGAGCTGCTCGGCGAGGGTGCTCTGCACCTCGAGGGCCTTGAACTCCTCGCTCTCGCGGACGCTGTTGCGGGCCGGGATCTGGCCTCCCTTCGCCCACTCGAGGGA
Source organism: uncultured Frankineae bacterium (assembly GCA_902805805.1). Next base: position 2,590 of record CADCUE010000272.1, read on the forward strand.
GTTCTCGCTCAGATAGGCGAGGAAGTCTCGTGCGGCGTGGAGCTTGTTCTCGTCCGCCTTGCGCTGCTGCAGCACGACGAGCTGGTGGGAGCTGCCCCAGACCGCCTGCTTGTCACCGATCTGCGGGACCACGGAGGCCGTCCAGTCCAGGCCCTTCACACCTGCGAAGGTGTTCATCTGCCAGATGCCGTTCCAGGTGATCGCGTTGCGGCCCTGCGAGAAGGCCGTCAGCTCGGCGTCGGCCGAGACGTTCTTGGGGCTGAGGCCCTTCTCCACGTGGGAGATGTACCAGTTCAGCGCCTCGACGCCCGCGTCCGAGGCGAACGTCGCCTTGGCGCCCTCCTCGTCGTACAGCGACCCACCGAACTGGCCCAGGAGGGTGTTGAAGATCAGGTGAGCCGGGAACGTGGCGCTCGTCCAGAACGGCTGCGGCACGCCGCCCTTGGTCTTGAGCGCCTCCTCGGCCGCTTCGAAGCTCTCGCGGTCCTCCGGCGCACCCTCGACGCCGGCCTTCGAGAACAGCGCGTTGTTGTGGTACTGCGCGAGCGGGTGGACGTCGAGCGGGATCGCGTAGCGCTGGTCCTTGTACATCCCGGCGTTCCAGACGGCCTCGGCGAAGTCGCCCTCGGCGAGGTTCATGGCTCCGACGAACTCGTCCAGCGGCATGATCACGCGGCGTGCGGCCTGTGTGCCGACCTGGTCGATGTGCAGGGCGGCGACGTCAGGACCGGCCCCGCTGGCGACGGCGTTCGGCACCTTGGAGTAGAACTCGGGCCACTGCAGGGTGTTCATCTCGACCGCGATGTTGTCGTGCTCGCTGTTGAAGTTCTCGACCATCGTCTTCATGAAGGCGCCGTCACCGCCGGTGAAGCCGTTCCAGAACTTGAGCGTCACCTTCTCGCCCTCGTAGGCGCCTTCGGCGATGTCCGAGCCCGCGCCCGCACCGGCGCCCGGAGCGCCGGACGAGCCACCACCGCAGGCGGAGATGGCCGCTCCGACTCCGAGCGCGGCGCCCATCCCCAGCAGCCCCCGTCGAGAGAGGTGCAGCGAGGACAGGTCGCTGAGTGGGTTGGAGTTCATGTCGTTCCTTCCGTCAGGGTGCGTGGCGTGCGAACGGGTCTCGATCGGTTGCGGAGCGGTCAGGGACAGACGACGGCGGTCAGGCTGACCGCCGCCCAGGAGACGGGAGGGAGGGTGAACCGCAGGACGCCGTCGGTCAGCGTGGCCGCGAGCTCGCGCGGCCGGACGCGGTCGGGGTCGTCCTGGGTGTTGGTGAGGTGGTGGTCGTCCTCGGCCAGCACCATCGCCTCGCTCACGCCGGTGGCCTGCAGCTGGGCGAGGGTCAGGACGACGTCCAGCGGCTCGGCTGTCCCCCGGTGGACCGCGAACACGCTCAGCGCGCCGGCCTGCGCGTCCCACGTCGCCGTGGCGTCGAGCGCCGGGACGTCGCCGTACTTCGCGGTGGGGCAGGTCGGGGAGTCCATCGCCAGCTGCAGCACCTCGCCCTGCGCCAGGCGGGACGTGTGCGCGAAGGGGTGGAAGATCGTCTGCCGCCAGGCGGGGCCGCCCGGCTCGGTGCGGATCGGCGCGATGACGTTGACCAGCTGCGCCTGGCAGGCGATGGCGACGCGGTCGGCGTGCCGGAGCAGGGTGATCAGCAGGTCGCCGACGACGACGGCGTCGGCGACGTTGAAGACGTCCTCGATGAGCCGCGGTGCCTGCTCGACCTCGAGGTTGGCGACGCCCACGAAGCGTCCCTTCTCGTACCAGACGTTCCACTCGTCGAACGAGATGCCGAGCTTCTTCGGGTTGCGCAGACGCGCGCCGACGTGGTCGGCCGTGGCCACGACCGCCGAGATGAAGCGGTCCATGTCCACGCCCGACGCGAGGAACGAGGGCAGGTCGTCCTCGAGCTCCTCGTAGTAGGCGTGCATCGAGATGTGGTCGACCATGTGGTAGGTGTGCTCGAGGATCACCGCCTCCCAGGCGGCGAACGTCGGCATGGCGCTGTTGCTGCTCCCGCAGGCGATGAGCTCGACCTTCGGGTCGACCATGCGCATGGCCCGGGCCGTCTCGGCGGCGACCCGGCCGTACTCCGCGGCGGTCTTGTGGCCGACCTGCCACGGGCCGTCCATCTCGTTGCCCAGGCACCACATGCGCACGTCGTGCGGCTGCTTCTCGCCGTGCGCCACCCGCTGGTCGGGGTAGTGCGTGCCGCTCGGGAGGTTGGCGTACTCGAGCAGGTCGCACGCCTCCTGCACGCCGCGCGTGCCGAGGTTGACCGCCATGATCGGCTCGAGCTGGGCCTTGCGGGCCCACGCCATGAACTCGTTGAGGCCGAACTCGTTGGTCTCGATGCTGCGCCAGGCGAGGTCGAGCCGGCGCGGGCGCTCGTCGACCGGGCCGACGCCGTCCTCCCAGCGGTAGCCCGAGACGAAGTTGCCGCCGGGATAGCGGACGGCCGTCGGCCCCAGCTCGCGGACCAGCTCGAGGACGTCGGTGCGGAAGCCGTCCTCGTCGGCCGTGGGATGGGTCGGCTCGTAGATCCCCGTGTAGACGCAGCGCCCCATGTGCTCCACGAAGGTCCCGAACAGCCGACGGTCGAGCGGTCCGACCCGGAACGCCGGGTCGAGGTGCAACGTGGCTGTGGCCATCCGCAGGGAGGTCCTTCCGAGGGCCGGTCGTCTTCACGCCCGGCCCGAGGGGGCCGTGCGCACGGGTCAGGGTCGGTTCCGGAGTCTGTCTACAGGGCACTTCCATCGTTGTAAACACGGGACACCCCTACCGACGAGGTGTGACTGTTTCGTTGCAATCGTGACGCTCGTCACGCGGGACCGCCACGCGACCGACCGGTCGCGCGCGGTCCCTCGTACCGTGGCTCGCCGCTGACCGGTCGTCCCGCCCGCTCCGAGCGTCGAGAGGAGAGCCTCCAGTGATCGTCCGGATGAAGGAGGTCGCCACCCGGGCGGGCGTGTCGGTCAAGACGGTCTCCAACGTGGTCAACGGCTACGTGCACGTCTCGCCGACGACCCGCGAGCGGGTGCAGCGGGCCATCGACGAGATGGGCTACCGGCCCAACCTGTCCGCGCGCAGTCTGCGCAGCGGCCGGACCGGCATCATCGCCGTGGCGCTGCCCCGGCTCGACGAGCCGTACTTCGCCGAGCTGGCGGCGGCGGTCATCGCCGTGGCGGACCAGCGCGGCTGCACCGTCCTCGTCGAGCAGACCGACGGCCTGCGCGAGCGCGAGCTGCTCGCCGTCGCCGGCATCCGGCCCGACCTCATCGACGGGCTGATCCTCAGCCCGCTGGCCCTGGGAGCGGTCGACCTGCTCGCCCCGGCGGGCGCCACCACCCCGCTCGTCCTGCTGGGCGAGCGGATCTCCGACACCAGCTTCGACCACGTCGCGATCGACAACGTGGCCGCAGCGCGGACCGCGACCGAGCACCTGCTCGCGCTGGGACGGACCCGGATCGCGGCGATCGGCACCATGAGCTCGGTCGCTGCGCAGACCGCTCGGCTGCGGCTCACCGGCTTCCTCGCGGCGCTGGAGGACGCCGGACGAGCCGTCCGGGACGAGCACGTGCAGGAGGTGGAGGCCTTCCAGCGCATCGACGGCGCGCGCGCCATGGAGCGCCTGCTCGACCTCAGCTCGCCACCCGACGCGGTCTACTGCTTCAACGACCTGCTGGCCCTCGGCGCCCTGCACACGCTGCACCGCCGCGGCGTCCGGGTGCCGGAGGACGTCGCGCTCATCGGCACGGACGACATCGCCGAGGCCCGGTTCAGCACGCCGAGGCTCAGCACGGTCGCGCAGGACCAGGTCGAGATCGCGACCCATGCGGTCGACGCGCTGCTCCACCGCCTCGGCGAGGGAGCGGACGAGCCGCCGCGCGAGGTCACGGTCGGCTTCGAGCTGCGCGCGAGGGAGAGCACGGTCACGCGGGCGGGCTGAGCGCTGCTCGTCCCTGGAGCGGGAAGAGCCCCGGCTCGGCCTGGCGGTGCTCCAGCTCCAGCAGGAAGCGCTTGCGGGCCAGACCGCCGGCGTAGCCGGTGAGGCCGCCGTCGGCGCCGACGACCCGGTGGCACGGCACGACCAGGCAGTACGGGTTGCGGCCGTTGGCGGCCCCGACGGCCCGCACGGCCGTCGGGCGGCCGATCTCGGCGGCGAGCCGGCCGTAGGTCGTCGTGGAGCCGTAGGGGACCCGGCGCAGGGCGGCCCAGACCTCGTTCTGGAACGGCGTGCCCCGCGGCGCGAGCTCGACGTCGAAGACCTGCAGCTCGCCCGCGAGGTAGGCGGCCAGCTGCTCCTGCAGGTGCGGCAGCGTGGCGTCGTCCCGCTCGCCGAGGCCGCTCGCCGGGGGCAGGTGCTGCTGCTCGTGCAGGTGGACGCCGACGAGAGCGCCCTCCCGCCCGACGAGGGTGACCGGGCCGAGCGGGCTGTCGACGACGGCGTGCGTGACGGGAGCGGTCAGGGTCATGTCGGGTCCTCGGTCGGGAGGTGGTTGACGGCGTGGTCGCCGACCGCCCAGAGGTGCTGGACGGCGTACGCGCGGTAGGGCGCCCAGCGGCGGGACCGGTCGACGAGGACCCGTCCCGCACCCAGCCCCAGGCTGCGGGCGGCGAGGACCACCCCGAGGTCGGTCGGCAGGAAGGCGTCGGCGTCTCCCAGAGCGCGCAGGGCGATGACCTCGACGGTCCAGGGTCCGATGCCCGGCAGCGCGAGCAGCTCGCGGCGGGCGCGGTCGTGGTCGCCGGACGGGTCGAGCCGGACCTGCTCGTCGGCGAGGGCCCGGGCCAGGCGCAGCACGGTCGCCCGGCGGGAGCGGGGCAGGGCGAGGACCTCTGGATCGACCTCGGCGATCGCCGCCGGGGTCGGCCAGAGCCGCGTGAGGCCGCCCTCGGGGTCCTCGACCGGCTCGCCGGCCGCCACCACCAGCCGGGCGGCGTGGGTGCGCGCCGCCGCCGTGCTGATCTGCTGTCCGAGCACGGCTCGGACAGCCAGCTCGGCGGCGTCGACGGTGCGGGGCAGGCGCCGGCCGGGGGCACGGGCCACCCACGGGGCGAGCGACTCGTCCTCGGCCAGCACGGCGTCGACCGCTCCGGGGTCGGCGTCGAGGTCCAGCAGAGCGCGGCAGCAGGCGACGGCGGGGTCGAGGTCGCGCAGGTCGCTGAGCAGCAGGCGGCAGTCGATCGCCGGACTCCCGGGACGCAGCGCGACGATGCCGGTGCCGTGCGGCAGGCGCAGGGTGCGGCGGTAGGCACCGTCGCGCCACTCCTCGACCCCTGGCACAGACGTCGCCGCCAGGTGCCCGAACAGGCTGTCGGGCCACAGCGGCGCCCGGAACGGCAGGCGCAGGTCGAGAGCCGTCGGAGCCCGCTGGTCCAGCACCCCGCGCGCCTCAGGCTCCGAGCTGCCCGCGCGAGCGCAGACCCGGCTGCCCGAGGTCGGCGCGCTGACCGTCGGCCTGCCCGGCGGCGTGCGCTCCTCCGCTGATCTGCGTGCGACCGGACCACGGCCCCCGCCACGAGCCGCGCGCCGAGGAGCTGGCCGCGTAGAAGTCCTGCACCCGCCGGGCCTTGTCGCGCAGGACGAGCGCGGCCGACGGCTCGCCGGTGGGGACGGGGGCGCTCTCCACGGCCCGCGCCCGAGCGGCCTGCAGGCGCTCGCCGACCGCGAGCACCCACCCGTCGTAGAACGACAGCCGCCACGTCTGGGCGGCCGTGCCGGCGACGCGGTGCTCACCGCGGTCGAGTCGCCGCTGGGAGGCTGCGGTCATCTGGACGGCGAGCGACGCCCACAACCGCTCCACGACCTCCAGGTCGGCGCGGTGCCCGAAGCCGAGGACGTAGGTGCTGTCGTGCGCGACGTTGACCAGCACGTCGTTGGAGCGCGCCACCACCGAGTAGAGCAGCACCCGGTGGCGGTTGCCGCGCTTGCCGCGCGCGCCGATGTCGACCCGCTCCTGCACGAGCGGCTCGGCGCCGCCGCGGGCCGCGCGGTCGCGCTGCCGGGCACGGGCGAGCTCGAGGTCGACGGCGTGCTCGGTCGCGAGCTGCTGCGCCCGCTCGACGAAGGCCGCGGACTCGTGCTCGTTGTCGGTGCCCTCGGCCTGGGCGAGCAGCTTGCCGATCCGGTCGACCAGGCGGTCGCCGTCCGGCGCCGCCGCTCCGCGGACCGTCACAGGTGCCCCACTTCCACGGCGAGCCCGCCGTACTCGACGCGCAGGGCGAAGGCCGCCTCTGCCCCCAGGGCTGCTCCGACCAGCAGCAGGACGATCGCCGGGAAGGGCGCGCGGTGGCCGGCGCAGCGCCCGGTCGTCTGCCCGACGTGGTGCGCCAGCTCGTGCAGCAGGACCGTCTCGCGCAGGCCCCACGGCTCGCCGTGGGCAGGCACGGGCAGGGCGATCGTGCCCGGAGGCTCCCAGTGGGCGGCGCGCTGACCGCGGCGGGTGCGCAGCAGCGGCGGGGGCACCGGGCCGACGGCGTCGACGACCTCGGGCAGCCCCAGGACCTGCGCGGCATGGGTCGCTGCGGCCGCGACCGACCCGAGGCGGCGCTCGGCCGGCAGCAGGACGCTGCTGCCCGCCACCGTGGCGCGGGGCGCGCCGCGGCGGGCGGCGTCCAGGCGGTCGGCCCAGGCGTCCTCGGCGCGGTAGACCCGGGAGCGCTGGGCGTCGCGGGCTGCTGCGGTGGCCACGGACGAGGACGCTAGGCGACACCTGCGACGTCCGGCCGCAGGACGGGACCGCCTGTGGACGGCCGGCGGCGAGGAGCGCGGAAGCCGACCGGCGGCCGCCCCGTCCGTCGGCGCACGTCGGAGGAGCCGCGAGGTCGTCCTCGTCACAACGTGACGATCATCACGTTTCCCGGCGGGGGGCGGTGTTCGTGGTCATCGATCTGTCATGCAAGATGGACGGACATCAGCGCCTGACCGGTCGCCGAATCCCGCCCACGGTCAGCACGGCGCCCCTACTCACCATCCCGGGCGGGAGCGGGGGACCCAGGTCTTCTCGGTCAGCAGCGATGCCGACCTCGGGGCGAAGCGCACCTCTGGTGCGCCGGGCACTCTCATGCCCGAGCCCGACAGCTCACCTCGCAGGCGTGTGAGAGGGCTTCTTCCCGCATGCGCGCATCCTCCCGTGCCCGGCACGCCAAGCCGTCGGCCGTCCGCACCAGCTTCCGCACCGGCGTCACCGCCGCCGTCCTCCCGCTGGCCCTCGCCGTCCCCGCGCTGGCGACCACCGCGGTCGCGGCCCCGTCCGCCGCCGCAGCCGTCCGGGCGCCGGTCTACCTCGGCATCGAGGGGCCCAGTCGGACGGTGACCGCCGGGCGGCACGCCGTCCGGGTCCGGCTGACCGACCGCGGCGCTCCCGTCGCGGGTGCCGCCGTGCGCTTCGAGCGGGCCACCGCCCGGGGCTGGCTGAGCGCCGGCACGGTGCGGACCGACCGGCAGGGCTACTCGATGGGCGCGCTGCCCTTCAGCGCCACCATCCGCCTGCGCGCCGTGTCACCGCGCCGGGCCGTGAGCCGCGAGATGCTCGTCTCGGTGTCTCGGCCCGCGGCCTCCCGGACGCGCGCCGCCGCCCCCGCGCGGCTGGCGACGGCGGGCGGCTTCCGCGCCGCTGCGCTGCGCGTCGCACTCGCCCAGGTCGGCAAGCCCTACCGCTACGGCTCCACCGGACCGTCGAGCTTCGACTGCTCGGGTCTGGTCAACTACGCCTTCCGCTCCGTCGGCCGGTCCGTGCCGCGCACCAGCAGCCAGCTGCGCGCCTGGACCATCCCGGTCAGCCGGGCGGCGGCGCAGCCGGGCGACCTGGTCTTCAGCCCCGGCCACGTCGGCATCTACGTCCGGCCGGGTGTGATGGTCGACTCGCCCAACAGCGGCGGCCGCGTGTCGGTGCGGGCCATCTACGCCCGCAACTACACCGTGGGGCGCGTCCGCTAGACCGGCGCGACGCGTCGGCGCAGCAGGCAGAACTCGTTGCCCTCCGGGTCGGCGAGCACGTGCCAGGACTGCTCGCCGCTCTGGCCGACGTCGGCCCGGCGCGCGCCGAGCTCGAGCAGCCGCTCGAGCTCGGCGTCCTGCTCGCGGTCGGTGGCGTTGACGTCCAGGTGCAGCGGCAGCTTGCCCCGGCGCGGGTCGGCCGACCGGTTGAACACCAGCGTCGGGACGGCCCCGCCCGGACCGGACGGCGGACCGATCTCGATGCTGTCGTCGGTGTCCCGATCGAGCTCGACCCAGTCGAGCACCCGGCACCACCAGCGGGACAGCGAGACGGGGTCGTGGCAGTCGAGGACGAGCTCGGTGATGCGGCAGGCCATGGGCGGACCGTACGCCGCCGGCTCAGACCCGGCTGGTGCCGCAGTCGGTGCAGCGCCGCCGCCGGCCGGGGTTGGGGTGCGTGCAGTTGTCGCACCGCCAGTCGGGGCGGGGGGCCGCAGCGGGGCGGGGCGGCCGATCGCGCCGGCTCTGCGTCGAGGTGACCGGTGTCAGCACAGCAGTGGGCGGAGGTGTCATGGCGGAGTCCTTCCGTGCAGGGACGGGACCAGGCTCGCAGCGCGAGATTGACGGCAGGTTGCGTCCAGAGGTCCGGTCCGTGACGGCGCAGCCGCCGGGCGGGGCGCCGAGGCCGCGCCGACGACGCGGTCTGCGGCGCCCCTCCGGCCGCGGGTGACCGGGGGAGCGGGTCCGTGGCGGGCCGCCGTCGTCGCGGACGGCCACGGCTTCGGCGGAGCGCAGGTCTACGCCCGCAGCCTGGTGCGGCACGCGCCCGCGGAGCTCGTCTGCGACGTCGTCACGACCGCCGAGCACGCCGCCCGCCTGCGTCCGGCGGTCGAGGCGCGGGGTGGACGGGTCGTGGTCGTCCCGACGACGGTCGGCGCCGCGTCGGCGCCCGCGCTGCGGGAGGCCCTCGAGCGGCTCGGTCCCGACCTCGTGCAGGTCAACCTGGTCGACCCCACGAGCATGGTGGCGGCCCTGGAGGCCGCGGCGTCCGCGGCGCCGACCGTGGCCACCCTGCACATGCGCGGTGAGGTCCCGGCGTCCGACCTGCCGCAGGTCCGGGCGGCGTACGCCGGCCTGCGGCACGTGGTGGCCGTCTCCCGGGAGTTCGCCGACCTCGCGCGCGAGGTCCTGCACGTGCCGCGCCCCACCCACGTCCTCAACGGCGTCGACCCGGTGGAGCGGGTGCGCCCGGCCGGCGGGCCGGTGCCGGTCGTCGCGGCGCTCGGCCGCCTCACCCAGCAGAAGGGCTTCGACGTCCTGCTCGACGCCGTGCGGCTGCTGGTGGACGACGGCGTGCCACTGCAGGTGCTGCTCGGCGGGGAGGGCCGCGAGCGCGAGCGGCTCGAGCAGCGGGCGATCGGCCTGCCGGTGTCCTTCACCGGCTTCGCCACCGACCCGCGGGAGCTGTTCGCGCGCGCCGACGTCTTCGCGCTGCCCTCGCGCGTCGAGGCGCTGCCGCTGGTCCTGGTCGAGGCCGTGTCGGCCGGTCTGCCGGCCGTCGCGACGGACGTGGGCGACGTCCGCGAGGCGCTCGACGGCGTGGTCGTCGTGGTGCCGCCGGAGGACCCGGGCGCGCTGGCGCAGGCGCTGCGCCGACTGCTGGCCGACCCGGCCGACCGGGACCGCCGGGGGTCGGCCGGAGCGGCGCTGGCGCGGGACCGGCTCACGGCCCGCCGGATGGCCCTCGAGGCGTGGCAGGTCTTCCTGCCCGCGGCCGGCCTTCTGGAGCCGAGCCGGCCAGGCGCAGGGCCTCGGCCAGGACCCGCCCCGCGCTGATGCGCAGCGCGCACCGGTGGTCGATGGGGCACGCCAGGTGCGGGCACGGGTTGCAGCCGACGTCCTCGCGGACGACGGTCTGCAGGTGCGCCGGGTGCCGCCAGCGCACCGGGTCGCCGGACAGGAACAGCGTCACGACGCGCCCGCCCACCGCGGCGGACAGGTGCGCCGTGCCGGTGTCGTTGGCGACGACGACGGCCGCGTCGCGCAGCAGGACCGCGTACGCCCCGAGCGAGGTGCGGCCGGTCAGGTCGACGACGGGAGCGCGGCAGGCGGCGACCACCGCCCGGGTGGTCGCCGCCTCGCCCGGCACGCCGCCGACCGCCACGGCCAGTCCCGCGTCGGCCAGCCCGTCGGCGACCTCGGCGAAGCGCTCCACCGGCCAGCGCCGGCTGGCGGAGGTCGCGCCCGGGTGCAGGACGGCGTACGCACCGGCTGTCAGCCCCGGTGCGCGCGCCGCCTGCTCGTCTTCCGCGGTGAGCGGCCACTCGAGCCCGCGCGGTGCACCGGCCGGCAGTCCCAGGTGCTCGAGCAGCACCAGGTGGCGGTCGACCTCGTGCCGGGCCGCGGGATAGGGCAGGTGCAGGGCAGGGTCCAGCCCGGTCGCCCCCGTCGGGGCGAAGCCGCCGACCCGCCGGGCACCCGTGGCCGCCGTGACCGCGTTCGCCGCCGGGTTGTCGCCGTAGGCCTGCACCGCGAGGTCCCAGCGCCGCTCGACCATCGCCGCGGACCACTGCGGCAGGGTCCCGTCGGGGGTCCGCTCGGGGATGCCGGGCGCGCCCGGGAAGGGCACCAGCTCGTCCACCCACGTGGCCATCCGGGCCACCACTCCGGACATCTCGGGCCAGGTCGCCAGGGCGACGTGCAGGTCCGGCCGGGCGGCGCGCAGGGCCCGCACGGCCGGCACGGTGCACAGCAGGTCTCCGAGACCGACGCGCAGCCGGACGAGCAGGACGCTGCGCACCGAGGGGTCGAGCAGCGGCGCGAGGGGCACAGGCCCGTCCTGGTGGCGAGGCGGCTGCATCGGCGAAGTCTGCCCCCAGCGGTCAGGATGTGAGCCCACCCCGAGAGAGGTCGCCCGTGAACGCCGTCCCGAGCCCTGCCCTCGCTCGCGCGACTCCGATCCCGACTGCGACTCCTGTCCCGTCCCCGGCCGGCGCCCCGTCGACCGGCCCGCTGGTCTCCGGCACGGTGCTGCGGCTGTGCTCGGTGTTCGAGCCGCCGCCGGACGCCCTGCGGCGCCCCGACGCCGCGGCGTACGACCCGATCGGCGGCATGCAGAACCACACCGCCGAGCTCACGCGCGGCCTGGACCGGCTGGGGGTGCGCCAGCAGGTCCTGACGTCCCGGTTGGGCGGAGCGCGGTCCTGCACCCGGATGGGCCGCTCGGCCACCGTCGCGCGGACCGGGCTGCCGGTGCGCGGCCTGCGACAGCTGTGGGCGGCGGCGGCCGTGCCGCAGCTGGCCCGGCTGTCGGGCCTGGGGCTGGTGCACGCCCACCAGGGCGAGGACGTCGCGGTGCTGCCGCTCGCGGCCGCGGTGGCCCGGCGGGCGGACGTCCCGCTGGTGGTCACCGTGCACTGCAGCGTCACCCGCACGCTCGACCGCGGCCGTCGCCGGCCGCTGACCGTGCTCGGCCCGCCGGTCGAGCGCGCCGTCCTGCGCCGCGCCGACGCGGTGCTGGTCCTGACCGAGCTCGCGGCGCAGGCAGCGGTGGACGACGGCCTGGACCCCGACCGGGTGCACGTCGTGCCGTCGGGCTTCTCCCCGGCGCTGTTCGCCGGGCCGCACGCCGACCCGACGCCGCACGTGCCGCACCCGCGGGTGCTGTTCGCCGGACGCCTCGCCGACCAGAAGCGTCCGCTGGACGCCGTCGCCGCGCACGCCCGGATGGCCGACGACGTGCAGCTCGTCGTGGTGGGCGACGGCCCGCTGCGCGCCGAGGTGCAGGCGGCGGTGGCGGCCTCGCCGGCCCGTGACCGGGTCCACCTGCTCGGCCTGGTCCCGCACGAGCAGGTCCCGGCCCACCTCGCGCACGCCGACGTCTTCGTGCTCCCGTCGCAGTACGAGGAGCTCGGCAGCGTGCTCGTCGAGGCGATGGCGAGCGGGCTCCCGGTGGTCGCCAACCGCATCGGCGGCATCCCGGCGCTGGTCGAGGACGGGGTCACCGGCCGCCTGGTGGAGCGCGGCGACGTGGTGGGGCTGGCCGACGCGCTGAGCGCGGTGCTGACCGACCGCCGCACGACGCGCCGCACGACCGAGACCGCGCGCGCCCGGGTCGACCGGGACTTCGCCTGGCCGGTGCTCGCCGAGCGGGTCTGCGACGTCTACGTGGACGTGCAGCGGCGGTGAGCCCGCGGGTCGCGGTGCTCGTGCCGGTCCACCAGCAGGCCGCCTTCCTGCCCCGCGCGCTCGGCAGCCTGCTGGCGCAGGACCTCGCCGACTTCGAGTGCGTCGTCGTCGACGACGGCTCCTCCGACGGCCCGCAGGTGCTGGACGACCCCCGGCTCCGCCTGGTCCGCTCCGACAGCAACCGGGGTCTCGGCGCCGCGCTCAACACCGCGCTGGACGCCACCACCGCGCCGGTCGTCGCCTACCTGCCGGCCGACGACGCGTGGGACGTCGACCACCTGTCGGCCCTGCTGTCCGCGCTTCACGGGGACGACCGGGCCGACCTCGCCGCGAGCGGCGTGCGGTGGCAGGCGGGGGAGACGACGTCGGCGCCGCAGGACCACGGGCTGCAGCTGGTCCAGGTGGCCCACCGGCGGACCGGCCGGCGGTGGACCGAGCGCGACGAGCTCGAGGCCGACGACCTCGAGCTGCTGATGTGGCGGCACTTCACCTCGCGGACCGCGACCGGCCGGGTCACCTGCACCTGGACCGACCACCCCGGCCAGCGGCACCGGTCGATCCGGGAGAGCACCGACGGCGGGCTCAACGTCTTCCGGCGGCGCTACCGGGTCGCCACACCGCTGCGCCTGCACTCGCGCGACAGCGGCCTGACCGACGAGGTCGCGCTGTACGCGCGCTTCCGCGACCGGGCGGCGCCCTCCGGGGGGCTGCGGGTCCTGCTCGTGGGGGAGCTGGCCTTCAACCCCGAGCGCGTCCTCGCGCTCGAGGAGCGGGGCCACACCCTGCTCGGGCTGTGGACCGACGAGGGGCTCGGCGCGCACACCGTCGGGCCGCTGCCCTTCGGCCACGTCGCCCAGGTCCCGTCCGTCGAGGCGGTGGGCGAGCTGGCCGTCGACGTGGTCTACGGGCTGCTCAACTGGCGGGCGGTGCCGCTCGCCCACCGGGTGCTCACGGCGTGGCCGGACCTGCCCTTCGTCTGGCACTTCAAGGAGGCGCCGCAGGCCTGCGTGCGGCGCGGGACCTGGCCGGAGCTCGCGGCCCTGTGCGAGGGCGCCGACGAGGCGCTGTTCGCGACGGACGAGGAGCGGACGTGGTTCGAGCTGGCGCTGCCCGGGCGGCTCGACCCCGCCCGCACCGGCGTCCTCGACGGCGACCTGCCCCTGGCGGAGTGGTTCACGGACGAGCGGTCGCCGCGGCTGTCGGCCGCGGACGGGGCCGTCCACACGGCTGTGCTCGGCCGACCGCTCGGCGTGGACGCCGACCTGCTCGTGCGCCTGGGCCGCGCCGGGGTGCACGTGCACCTGCACGGCCAGGTCCGCGACCACGGTCCCGCCGCCGGCTGGGCCGCGGCGGTCCGGCAGGCGCAGGCCCTGGTCGACACGGTGCACCTGCACCCGAAGGTCGAGCAGCCGGACTGGGTCCGGGTGCTGTCGCGCTACGACGCGGGCTGGCTGCACCGCTTCCGCGCCCGCAACGGCGGCGACCTGCGGCGGGCGGTCTGGGACGACCTGAACGCCCCGGCCCGCATCCCGACCTGCGCCAGCGCCGGTCTGCCGATGCTGCTGCAGTCGAGCCCCGGGTCGGTCGTGGCGGCCGAGCGGCTGCTCGGGGACAGCGCCGTGGTCTACGACGACGTCGACGACCTCGTCGACCGGCTGCACGACCGCGCGGGGCTCGCCCGCGCGGCGCAGGCGTCCTGGGACGGGCGGTCCCGCTTCACCTTCGACGCCCACGTCGACCGGCTGGTCGACGTGCTGCAGCGGGCGACGACGCGCGCCGGGACGAGGGCGCGTACGGCGGCGGGCCGGGGGTAGTCGGGCGGGGTGCGCGTCCTGCTCGTCATCACCGACGCCCCCTGGTACGAGCCGACCGGCTACGCCGCGGCCTGGGTGCGGGCCCTGGAGGACGAGGGCGCGGTCGTCGACCGGGTGGCCGGTCTGCCGGCGGGGTGGGCCGCGGACGGCCCGCCGGCGTACGACCTCGTCGTCGGGCACGTGCTCGTCGAGGAGGTCGCCGCCTTCGCCCCGACGCTGCAGGCGGTCTCGGCGCTCGAGTGCGCCGGTGCGCGGCTGCTCAACCCGGTGCGCTCGCTGCTGGCCTCCGCCGACAAGCTCGTGACCGCCTCCGTGTGGGCGGCGGCCGGCCTGCCGCAGCCCGCCACGACCGACCTCGCCGCGGTCGACCGCTGGCCGGCCCCGGGGCGGGCGATGGTGCTCAAGCCCGCGTTCTGCGACGGGGCGCGCCACATCGGCCTGGTGCGGTCGCTCGAGCAGGCGCGTGCGGTCGAGCGGGCGTGGAGGGCCGACGAGGCCGCCGGCGGCGAGCGCCGCGGGGCCGCGCTGCTGCAGGAGTGGGTCGAGGAGCCGGTGTGCGTGCGGCTGTTCGCCACCCCCACGGCCACCTCGCTGGCCTACGAGAAGGGCCGACGGCCGGGCGACCTCGCCACGTCCGGGACGGTGTACCCCCGGGTGCACGAGCCGCCGCCGGCGATGGCGGCGCTGGCCCAGGACATGGTCGCGAGCCTGGGCGGCGGGCTCATGGGCGTCGACGTCCTCGTGGCCCGGGACGGCCGGCTGCTCGCCCTGGAGGCCAACGCCCCCTTCGGCTTCGACGTCGGCGATCCCGCACAGGGCCGGTGGGTCGCCCGGGCCGCGCTCGCCGCCGCGTCCGTGACGGTGTGACACCGGCGCACGACGAAGGCGCAGCACCGGTGGCGGCCGGTGTGCGTGCGCTGCTGGCCGGGCGGGACCTCGACGAGCTCGCGCGCCGGTGCGCCGACGGTGTCCGCGACGAGGGCATGCAGATCGTCGGCGCGGCCGGGGCGCAGCTGCTGGACGTCGACCCGGTGCCGCGGGTGGTGGACGGCGCCGACTGGGACCGCCTGGCCGACGGGCTGGGCCAGCGCGTGCGGGCGCTGGAGGCGTTCCTGCGCGATCCGGAGCGGGCGGTGCGGGAGGGCGTCGTCCCGCGCGACGTCGTGCAGACCTGCCTCTACCGCGAGGACGGTCCCGCCCCGCCGGCAGTGCCGATCGGGGTCGCCGGACCGGACGTCGTCCGCACCCCGGCCGGTGAGCTGGTGGTGCTCGAGGACAACCTCCGGACGCCGACGCTCATGGGCTACGCCGAGACGGTCCGCCGCGTCGTCGGCCCGCTGCTCGGGCCGCCGCCCACCGGGTCGCTGCGCCCGTACGCCGCGGACCTCGTCCCGGCGCTCTCGGCCGTCCTGCGGGCCGCGGCGCCGGGCGTCGACGACCCGGTCCTCGCGGTGCTCGGGGACGTCCGGGGCAGCAACGTGCGCTGGGAGCCGGCGCGCATCGCCGCGCTGCTCGACGTCCCGCTCGTCGACCTCGACGAGCTCACCGCCGTCGGCGACCGCCTGCGCCTGCCGGACGGCCGCCTCGTCGACGTGCTGTGGCGGCGCACCAGCGAGGAGCGGCTGCTGGGGGACGACGGGCGCCCGAACCGGCTGGGGACCGCCCTGCTGCCGGGCCTGGCCGCGGGGTCCCTGCGGGTCGTGAACCCCTTCGGCACCGGGCTGGCCGACGACAAGCGGACCTACCCGTACGTCGAGGACCTGGTCCGCTTCGAGCTCGGGGAGCAGCCGCGGGTGCGCTCGGTGCGCAGCCTGGACCTGGGCCGCCCCGACGGGCGGGAGGAGGCGCTGGACCGTCTCGACGAGCTGGTGCTCAAGCCGCGCACCGGCTCCGGCGGCCGCGGTGTGACGGTCATGCCCCGGGCGACGCCCGAGCGTCGGCGGGCCGCCCGCGCCGAGGTGCTGCGCGATCCGTCGCAGTGGGTCGCGCAGGAGCCGGTGCTGCTGTCGACGTGCCCGACGGTCGTCGGGGGCCGGCTCGAGGACCGGCACGTCGACCTGCGGCCGTGCGTCCTGTCCGACGGCACGTCGGTCACCGTGCTGGCCGGAGGTCTCACCCGGGTGGCCCCCCGGTCGGGCGAGCTGGTCGTCAACTGCTCGCAGGGCGGCGCGGCCAAGGACACCTGGGTCGTCGACGTCACGACCGGGCAGTGACCTGCGCCACGGCGGCACGGGGCGGACGGTCCCGCGCGCTCACCCGCGCCGCAGGTGCAGCAGGTCCGCGCCGACCTGTCGCACGCTGGCGCAGCCGGCCAGGCCCATGCAGTGCCCCAGCTCGGCGGTCACCGCCTCGAGGCAGTCGCGCACGCCGTCGGCGCCGGCGACGGCGAGCGCCCACAGCACCGGCCGGCCGAGCAGCACCGCGTCGGCGCCGAGGGCCAGCGCGCACAGCACGTCGAGACCGGACCGCAGCCCGCCGTCGACGAGGACCGGGGTGCGTCCGCCGACCGCCTGGGCCACCTCCGCCAGCACCTGCGCCGTCGGCGCGGCCCGGTCGAGCTGGCGCCCGCCGTGGTTGCTCACCACCACCCCCTGCGCGCCGGCCTCGAGGCAGGCGAGCGCGTCGTCGGCCCGCAGGACCCCCTTGACCAGGACCGGCAGACCGCCGCTCGCCTCCGCCAGCAGCGCGATCGCCTCCAGCCCGATGGAGGGGTCCTGCGTGTCGCGCGGGTCGGGACGGCCGGTCAGGTCCAGCCGCGTCGCGCCGTGCCGCGCGCCCAGGTAGGGCACGTCACCGGTGAGCACGACGGCCCGCGCGCCGGCCGCGGCCGCCCGCGCGGCGCGCTCCCGGGTCAGCCCGTGGTCGCGCACGACGTACGCCTGCCACCACCACGGTCCCGGTGGCTGCACCTGCTCGACGGGCACCGACGAGCGGCTCGACAGGACGAGCAGGCTCCCCGCCCCGGCGACGCCGCGGGCCGTCGCCGCCTCGCCGTCGGGGTGCGCCAGGCCGTGCGCGGCGGTCGGGCCGCACAGCACGGGGGTGCGCAGCGCGGTCCCGAGCAGCTCGACGGCCGTGTCGACGGTCCCGACGTCGCGCAGCACCCGCGGGCGCAGGCGCAGGTCGCGCCAGGCCTGCTCGGCCTCCGTCGTGCTGAGCTGGTCACCGGCGCCGCCGGCGTAGTAGCGGTGGACGTCCGGGGTCAGGGACTGCGCCGCCGCGTCCTTCTGCGTCGCCAGGAGGGGGTGCACCCGGAGATCGTCCCAGGTCTGGCCTACGGTCGCGCCCGTGCCCGCACCCGCCGCGCCCCTGCACGCCGACCTCGTCCTCGAGGGCGGGGGCGTCAAGGGACTCGGGCTGGTGGGGGCGGTCACGGCGCTGGACGCAGCGGGCTACGACTTCCCGCGGGTGGCGGGGTCGTCCGCCGGGGCCGTCGTCGCCTGCCTCGTCGCCGCCCTGCAGTCGGCGGGCGAGCCGGTCGCCCGGCTCGACGAGCTGGTGCGCAGCGTCGACCTCCGGCGGCTGCGCGACCCCGGCGTGCTGGGCCGCGTCCCGCTCGTCGGCCGAGCGCTGGCGCTGCTCGTGCACGACGGCATGTACGAGGGCCGCTACCTCGAGCAGTTCCTCACCGGGACGCTCGGCGACCTCGGCGTGCGCACCTTCGGCGACCTGGCCATCCCCGACGACGACCCGGCGGCGGACGGGCTGCCCGCCGAGCGCCGGTCCCGGCTGGTGGTCACCGTGTCGGACCTGTCGCGCTCGCGGCTGGCCCGCCTGCCGTGGGACCTGCCCGACTACGGCGCTGCCGACCTGTCCGTCGCCCGGGCGGTCAGGGCCAGCGCGGCCATCCCGCTGTTCTTCCGTCCGGTGCGGCAGCCGACGCCGAGCGGGTCGGCGACCTGGGTGGACGGCGGTCTGCTGTCGAACTTCCCCGTCGAGCTGTTCGACCGCACGGACAGCGCCGACCCGCGCTGGCCGACCTTCGGCGTGCGGCTGACGACCCGGCCGCCGACCCCGCCGGTGACCCGGCGGATCGAGGGGCCGCTCGCGGTCGGGCTGGCTGCGCTCGACACCACCCTCACCGACCAGGGCAGCGCCTACCTCGACGACCCGTGCACCGTCGAGCGGACGGTGTTCGTGCCGACGTCAGGGGTCTCGATCGTCGACTTCGACCTCGACGCCGCCACGGGCGAGCGCCTGCGCGCCGCCGGTGAGCGCGCCGCGCAGGACTTCCTGACGAGCTGGGACTTCGACCGCCACGTGCGGGTCTGCCGGCGGCGGGCCGTCGAGGCGTGAGGCCGGCGGTCCACCCGCGCCGCTAGGCTCTCGCGCCCTCCAGGCTGCCGGTGACCCGCTCGCCCACGGGGGCGACGACGAGGCAGACGTACTCCCGGTCGCCGTCCTGCTCCCAGGACGACCGGGTCGGGTAGATGGACGTGATGTCGTACTTCGAGTCCTCGTACGCCATACCGACGAAGTCGGCGAACTCCTCGACGCAGCGCTCCTCGCCCGCGGCCACCACCTCGTCGTCGCCGGGGTAGTCGCCGTCGGGCAGGTCGAACACCGCGTACGCCTCGCCGTCGTGCGGCTCGGAGCAGGGCACCGCGTGCACGGAGTCGATCTCCTCGCCCTGCTCGCTGAGGCCGGTCGGCTCCTGCACGCAGTCCCCGATGGCGACCGCGAAGGCGTCGACCGCCCCCTCGCTCGAGACGGCGCCGGTCTTGTCGCGGGCGGCCACGGTCGCGGAGCCGCAGCCGGCGGTCGTGAGGGCGAGGACGAGCAGGACGGCGGGCAGGCGCATCGGTACGGCGCTCCTCTGCGGACAGGACGGGTCCTGTGTGCTTCGGCGCGCCGCGGCCGATCTGGAGCGGCTCCCCTAGGGTCGCCGCGTGGAGCGGGTCGGTGTCGTCGGAGCCGCGCTCCTGCGGGACGGCCGGGTCCTGGCCTCGCGGCGCACCGAGCCGCCGCGGCTCGCCGGCCTGTGGGAGTTCCCCGGCGGCAAGGTCGAGCCGGGCGAGAGCGACGTCGACGCGCTGGTGCGCGAGCTGCGCGAGGAGCTCCACGTCGAGGTCTCGGTCGGGCACCGGCTGGGCGAGGACCTGCCCATCGGCGCGACCGCGGTGCTGCGCGTCTACCTGTGCCGGCTGCTCGACGGCGAGCCCGCGCTCGTCGACCACGACGCCCACCGCTGGCTGGCGGCCGACGAGCTGCTCGACGTCCCCTGGATCCCGGTGGACCTGCCGCTCGTCGAGCAGCTGCGCGCCCATCTGCCCTGACACCGGGGGCGCGTCCCGCAGGCCGGACAGACCCCGGCGCAGGACCCGAGGGGGCGGCCGCCGGGAGCCCGCGCCGGTAGGCTGGGCAGGCCGGCAGTCCCCGCTCGGCAGGCCCTCGCCCGAGCGACTCGAGCGACGACGCCCCAGAAGCCGATCATCGGAGTACCGCTGTGCCCACGCGTGACGACATCCGGAACGTGGCGATCATCGCCCACGTCGACCACGGGAAGACGACCCTCGTCGACGGCATGCTGCTGCAGTCGGGCGCCTACACCGCTCACCAGCAGGAGGAGGGCGCGGTCACCGACCGGGTCATGGACTCGATGGACCTCGAGCGCGAGAAGGGCATCACGATCCTCGCGAAGAACACCGCGGTCCGTCGCAAGGACCTCCTCATCAACATCATCGACACCCCCGGTCACGCCGACTTCGGCGGTGAGGTCGAGCGCGGTCTGTCGATGGTCGACGGCGTCGCCCTGCTCGTGGACGCCTCCGAGGGCCCGCTGCCGCAGACGCGCTTCGTGCTGCGCAAGGCGCTGGCGCAGAACATGCCGGTCATCCTCATCATCAACAAGGTCGACCGCCCCGACGCGCGGATCGCCGAGGTCGTCGACGAGACCTACGAGCTGTTCCTCGACCTCGACGCCACCGAGGACCAGATCGACTTCCCGATCGTCTACTGCCAGGCCAAGACCGGCCAGGCCTCGCTGACCCGTCCGGACGACGGGACCAGCCCGGACAGCCCCGATCTCGAGCCGCTGTTCCAGGTCATCCGGGAGACGATCCCCGCCCCGAAGTACGACGAGACGGCTCCGCTGCAGGCGCACGTCACCAACCTCGACGCCTCCCCGTACCTCGGCCGCCTCGCGCTGTGCCGCATCTACAACGGCGAGCTGAAGAAGGGCCAGACGGTCGCCTGGTGCAAGAAGGACGGCACCATCGAGAACGTCCGCCTCACCGAGCTGCTCGGCACCGAGGCGCTCGAGCGCGTGTCCATCGACAGCGCCGGCCCGGGCGAGATCATCGCGATCGCCGGCATCCCCGACATCTACATCGGCGAGACCCTGGCCGACCCGGCCGACCCCCGGCCGCTGCCGCTGATCACCATCGACGAGCCGAACATCTCGATGACGATCGGCATCAACACCAGCCCGCTGGCGGGCCGGAGCGGCAAGAAGCTCACCGCCCGCATGGTGAAGGACCGCCTCGAGAAGGAGCTCG
>CADCUE010000273.1 GCA_902805805.1 uncultured Frankineae bacterium
CACGCCCGGGCAAGAGGGTGCGAGTCCTCGGCATCTAACCGCCGACGGGTCGACGGCGCCGCTCGAACGGCATCACAGGCGACCGACCGCCCGGCGTGCGGCGCCACCCGGTGCCAGGCTGCCCCCGAGGAGGCACGTGATGACCAGAACCGACAGCACCACCCGGTCCTCGGCGATCACCGGTGACCCCGTCCTGCCGAGCGCGCGCACCCTGGGCAAGGGCCTCGCCGTCCTGCGCATCTTTCTGGGCGTCGTGCTGTTCGCCAACGGCGTGGCCAAGCTGTTCGAGTTCCGCCGGATCGAGGTCGGCCCGTACGTCGCCAACCTCATCGACAAGGGGGCGGCGCGCTCGATCCTGCAGAACGGGGTCGAGGGCGAGCAGGACAGGAGCATCCCGGGCCTGCGGCCGGTCATGCAGCTCATGGTCGACAACTGGGGCCTGGTCGGCTGGGCCCTGACCGCCACCGAGCTCGTCGTCGGCGGCCTGCTGATCGTGGGTGCCCTCACCCGCCTCGTCGCGCTGATCGGCCTGGGTCAGGCGCTGTTCCTCGCGCTGGTGTTCGCGACCAGGAACCGGTGGGCCTTCGAGCAGCCGCACGAGTACGTGCCGCTGATCATCCTGGCCGTCGTGCCGACCGGACGGGTGTGGGGCCTCGACGGCCGGTTCCTGCGGCGGCGAGGGGCCGATCCGGGGGAGCTGCGCGGTTGGCCGTTCTGACCGCCTGCGCTCACCGGGCACCCGGGACGGCCCCGGTGCAGACTCAGGACCCTCGCTCGCTCCCGGAGGGGGAGGCCCTGCTGTGAACCGCGCTCGTCGGCTCCGCGCGCTCCTGGCCGTCGCGGCGCTCGCCCTGTCGGCGTGCGGCAGCGGTGACCGGGCCGCCGACGGGGCTGCCGACCCCCCGACGGCGACCCTGGTCCTCGGCGGGATCCCCGACCAGGAGACGGCGCTGCTGGAAGAGCGCTTCTCCGGCCTCGCCGCTCACCTGTCCGACGAGGTCGGGATACCGGTGCGCTACCAGCCCTCCACCGACTACGCCGCGGTCGTCACCGCCTTCGCGAACGGTGACATCTCGCTCGGCTGGTTCGGTGGGCTGACCGGTGTGCAGGCCCGGCTCGAGACGCCGGGAGCCCACGCCGTCGCGCAGCGGCCGATCGACCGGACGTTCACGTCGGTGTTCGTCGTCGGTCGGGGCGTCGAGGCCGACAGCCTCTCCGACCTCGCCGGCCTGCGCTTCACCTTCGGCAGCGAGATCTCGACCTCCGGCCACCTGATGCCGCGGTTCTTCCTCGGCCAGGCCGGGATCGACCCGGAGACCGACTTCGACGGCTCGCCGGGCTACTCCGGCTCGCACGACAAGACCTTCGCGCTGGTGGAGGCGGGCAGCTTCGAGGCCGGTGTCCTCAGCGAGTCGGTGTGGGACCGGGCTGTCGCCGAGGGTGACGTCGACACGTCGCGCGTGCGGAAGCTGGCCAGCAGCCCGCCCTTCTTCGACTACCACTGGCTCGCCTCCCCGGAGATCGACGAGGTCCACGGCGAGGGGACCACCGACCGCATCGTCGATGCGCTGCTCTCGATGGACTCGGCGGGTCCCGAGGCGCAGCGCGTCCTGGCCCTGTTCGAGGACGACTCCTTCGTCGAGACCAACGACGACAACTACACCCGCATCGAAGAGGTCGCGAGGGACCTCGGTCTCGTGGGTCGGTGAGACCGCAGCGGCGGCGTGCACCGGCGGTCGCGGCCGGACGGCCCCCTGCCGACGCGTGCCGGCTCGACGACGTCACCGTTGCCTTCGGCGGGCGGACCGTGCTGGGACCGGTGGACCTGGCCGTGCCCGCCGGGTCGGCCGTCGCCCTCGTCGGACCCAGCGGCGCAGGCAAGACCACGCTGCTGCGCGTCCTGGCCGGCCAGCTCGCACCCACCACCGGAGCGGTCGCCCTCGCCGGCCGCGACCTCGCCTCGCTGCGCGACCGGACGGAGCTGCCCGGACTGGTCGGCCTGCTGCCACAGCGGCTCGACCTCGTGCCCCAGCTGTCGGTCCGGCACAACGTGCAGGCCGGCGCGCTCGGCCGCTGGGGGGTGCTGCGCTCGTTGGCCGCGCTGCTGCTGCCGCTCGAGCACCCGCCGGTCGCCGAGGCGGTGCGCCGGGTGGGCCTGTCCGAGCTGTCAGCAGCGCGGGTCGCCGACCTGTCCGGTGGTGAGCAGCAGCGGGCCGCGCTCGCCCGGCTGCTCGTGCAGGACCCGTCGCTGCTGCTCGCCGACGAGCCGGTGTCCTCGCTCGACCCCGCGCGCGCCGATCAGCTGCTCGCCCTGCTGCGCGGCAGAGCGGGGGAGGACGGCCGCACGCTCGTCGCCAGCCTGCACTCGCCGGAGCTGGCTCGCCGTCACTTCGACCGCGTGCTGGGTCTGCGCGACGGTCAGGTCGTCTTCGACCTGCCGCCCGCGAGCGTCACGGCCGATGTGCTGGAGCCGCTGTACCGGCTGCTGACGCCGGTCGACGGCGCAGCCCGCCCGGCGGCGCCGCCCCACGTGGTGCGACTGCCCGGCACGGAGCCACCCCGGCAGGACGTCGGGTGACTGCCGCCGTCCTGGTCCCCGTGCGCCCCCGGCCGGGCTCCCGCAGCCTGCTGACCGGGCTGCTCATGGCCGCCTTCGTCGCGAGTCTCGTGGCCACCGAGGTCGGCGGTGCCAGCGGCGGCACGGCCGCGGCGCTCGACCTGGTCCTGGCCGTGCTGCAGCCCGACCTGTCGCCCGGGTTCCTGGCCGCGGTGGCGGAGGCGACGGTGCTGACCGCTGCCTACGCTGTGGCCGGGATGTCGGTGGCTGTCGTCCTCGGCGTGCCGGGGGCACTGCTCGCCAGCGGTGTGCTGGCCCGCCGCCGCGTGTCCCGCGCGGTGTCCGTGGTCAGCGCACGCGGAGCCTTTGCGACGCTGAGAGCGGTCCACGAGCTGGTCTGGGCGCTGCTGCTGCTCAGCGTCCTCGGCCTCAACCCGCTGTCCGGGATCCTCGCCATCGGCATCCCGTACGGCGCCACCATGGCGCGCGTGCTGGGGGACCGGCTCCTCGACGTCCCGCAGGCACCGCTCGACGCCCTCGTCGCCACCGGAGCATCGCCGCTGCAGGTCCTGCTGCACGGTCGGCTGCCCCTCGCCGGAGCCGATCTCGCCGGCTACCTGTTCTACCGGCTGGAGTGCGCGGTACGGGCAGCGGCCGTGCTGTCGTTCATCGGCCTGGGCGGCATCGGCTTCCGGATCGAGGTGGCGCTGGCCGATCTGCGGTTCGACCAGGTCGGCACGCTCCTGCTGGCCCTGCTGCTGCTCGTCGTCGCGGTGGACGCCGCCGCTCGCGCCGTGAGAGCGCGGCTGGTGGCGTGAGAGCCGTCGGATGAGCGCCACCACGACGACCCGGATCGAGCAGGCGCACGCAGGTCCGCCGCCACCTCGTCCCGGTCGGCCCCGACGGCCGCCCGGGGGCGGCTGGAGAGCGGTGGGCGCTGCCGGAGTGCTGGTCGTCGCGGCGTGGACCGTCGTCCTGTCGGCCGAGTCGTCGCCGCTGCCGTCCCTCGCCGAGGTGCTGGACCGCGCCGCCCGCTTCGGCGGGGACCTGCTCGGTCTGGGCAGCGCGTCGCCGCCGGCCTACCGCCAGGCGGAGGCCTGGACGCGCACCGGCGCCCTGGTCGTCGACACCGTCGTCATGAGCGTGCTCGCGACCGGTCTGGCCGGTCTGGGGGCCCTCGCCACCGTCGCCGCCGCCTCCCGCAGTCTCACCGTGGGGGAGTTCGGACCCGGCGGCCCGCTCGGCTGGACGGTCCACCTCCTGGCCCGCGGCGTCCACACGGTGACCCGCTCGGTCCCGGAGGTGGTCTGGGCGCTGCTCGTGGTCTTCACCCTCCGTCCGGGTGTGCTGGCCGGCGCGGTCGCGCTCGCCCTGCACGAGGTGGGGGTGCTCGGCCGGCTCGGCTCCGACGTCGCCGACTCGCTCGACCGCGGCCCGCTGCGGGCACTGCGGGCCAGCGGCGCGGGCAGGACGGCCCTGCTGTTCTACGGGGTGCTGCCGCAGGCCCTGCCGCAGCTCGTGACCTTCCTGCTGTACCGGTGGGAGGTGGTGGTGCGGGCCAGCGTCGTCGTCGGCTTCATCACCGGCGCGGGCCTGGGCTTCGCGCTGCGGCTCGACCTGTCGTTCCGGCGCTGGACGGACGTGGCGCTCGTGCTCCTGGCGTACGTGCTGCTCGTGTGGGCGGTCGACCTGACGTCGTCGCTCCTGCGCCGGCTGGCCCGCTGATGGTGGTCGACGTCGTCCTGCCGTGTCTCGACGAGGCCGCGGCGCTGCCGTGGGTCCTGGGCAGGATGCCGTCGGGCTACCGGGCGATCGTCGCCGACAACGGCTCCACCGACGGGTCGGCCGACGTCGCCCGCGCCTCCGGCGCCGAGGTGGTCACCGTGCGGCAGCGGGGCTTCGGTGCGGCCTGCCACGCCGGCCTGCTCGCCGCCACCTCGGACGTCGTCTGCTTCATGGACGCCGACAGCTCGCTCGACCCTCAGCAGCTCCCGCTCGTCACGGCGCCGGTCGTCGACGGCTCGGCCGACCTCGTCCTCGGCCGCCGCCGACCGACGACACGCCGAGCGTGGCCGCTGCACGGCCGGCTCGGCAACGCGCTGTTCGTCCGGGAGCTGCGTCGCCGCAGCGGTGTGCTGGTGCACGACCTCGGTCCGATGCGTGCCGCGCGTCGGCAGCCGCTCCTCGACCTCGACCTGACCGACCGCAGGTCCGGCTACGCGCTCGAGATGGTCGCCGCCGCCGGCGCAGCGGGATGGCGGGTGGCCGAGGTCGACGTGGGCTACTCGGCCCGCACCGGCCGGTCCAAGGTCACCGGCTCCGTCCGCGGCACCGTGACCGCCCTGCGCGACATGCGGGAGGTGCTGGAGCGTGTCGGACGGCGCTGAGGACGTGCACCTGCTCGTCCTGGCGAAGTCGCCCGTGGCGGGGCGGGTCAAGACCCGGCTGTGCCCGCCGTTCACCCCCGCGGAGGCGGCGGCGCTGGCGGAGGCGGCACTGCGTGACACGCTGGCCGCCGTCGCGGCGACGCCGGCGGTCGCGCGCACGGTCGTCCTCGACGGGCCGGCCGGCGACTGGCTCCCCGCCGACTTCGGCGTGCTGCCCCAGCGCGGGCGCGGGCTCGACGAGCGGCTGGCGGCGGCGTACGACGACGCGTGGGCGGCGCAGCCGGCACCGCTCCTGCTCGTCGGCATGGACACCCCCCAGGTCACGCCGGCGCTGCTGACGGCAGCCGCCGCGCAGCTGCTGTCGGACGGCACGGACGCCGTCCTGGGCCTGGCCGACGACGGCGGCTGGTGGGCGCTGGGCCTGCGCCGCCCCGACGCCTCCCTGCTGCTCGGGATGCCGATGTCGACCGCCGAGACCGGCGCCCACCAGCGCACCCGCCTGCTGCAGGCCAGCCTGCGCGTCGACATGCTCCTCGCGCTGACGGACGTGGACACCGCGCAGGACGCGGTCGCCGTGGCCGCCGCCTGCCCGTCGTCCCGCTTCGCCGCCGCGCTCGACGCGATGGCCCTGGTGACCGGGGGCGGCAGGAGCCCGCATGCCTGACCGGACGCGCACCGCGCCCTTGCCGGCACCCCCGGTCCACCAGCGACGTCGGCGGCGCAGCGCGGAGGCCGTCGCCGTCGCCGCCGCCGGGCTGCTGCTCGTGGTGGCGTTCGCGGCGGAGCCGCTCGGCTGGTGGGGCGGCGACGTGCACCAGTGGCTGCCTCCGCTCAGTGCGCACTTCGACCCGGCCCTCGGACCGGGACTGCCGATGGCGGTCGCCGTGGCGTACGCGGTGGTCCGCTGGGGTCCGTCCCGGGCGCAGAGCCTGCGGTGGCGCAACCTGCTCCTGCTGACCTGGGCCTCCGGTCTGCTGTGGGGCTCCGGGCTGGCCCTGCTGCGCGGCTGGAGCGGCGGCATCGTCGCACCGCTCAGCAACGACGACGAGTCGCTCGTCGACGTCCCGCGCGTCGACGACGTCTGGGAGACCCTGCGCGTCTACACCGACCGCATCCTGCTCACCGCCCCCGACCACTGGACGACGTACGAGTCCGGGCACCCGCCGCTGCCCTTGCTGTTCTACGTCCTGCTCGACCGGATCGGCCTCGGCGGACCCGGTCCCGGTGGCGTGGTGGCCGCGCTGATCGGCTCCACGGGCGTCGTCGCCGTGCTGGTCACCCTGCGTGCCCTGGGGGACGAGCGCCGGGCGCGCGCCGCGGCCCCGTTCCTCGCCCTCACCCCGCTGGTCATCTGGATCGTCGTGTCCACCGACGCGGTCATCCTGGCGGTGACCGCCTGGGGGATCGCCCTGCTCGCCCTCGCGTCGACCGCACGGGGGCCGGGACGCCGCCTGCCGCTGTCGCTGGCCGCGGGCTCCGTGCTCGGCGCGGGGCTGTTCCTGTCGTACGGCATGGTCCTCATGGCACCGGTCGCCGTCGGCGTGCTGCTCGCCGCCCGCACCTGGCGGCCGCTCGTGCCGGCCGTCGTCGCTGCCCTCGGCGTCGTCGCGGCGTTCGCGGCGGCCGGCTTCTGGTGGCTCGAGGGTCTGCAGGTCCTCGAGGTCCGCTACTACCAGGGCAAGGGCCGGCTGCGGCAGTACTCGTACTGGGTCTGGGCGGACCTCGTCGTCGCCGCGTTCGCCGTCGGACCCGCCGTCGTCGCCGGCCTCGGGAGGACGGCAGCCGCGGCGCGTCGGTGGCGGCACGCCCCGCCGACGGTCCTGCTGGCCGGCGGCGCAGTGGTGGCGATCCTCGCCGCCACGACCTCCGGCCTGTCCAAGTCGGAGGTGGAGCGCATCTGGCTGCCGTTCATGCTGTGGCTCGTCCCGCTCACGGCGATGCTGCCTGCCGGCCACCAGCGCCGCTGGCTGATCGCCTCGGCCGGCTGGGCCCTGGCGGTCGGCGTGGTCTTCCGGACGACCTGGTGACCCCGCCGTCGGGCCTGCCCGAGCCGACGCCGCCGTCTGCCCGCCCAGCAGGACGCTCACCGATGCGGTGTCATCGACCGCATGCTGACCCGCCGCCCGCTCCGGACACCGACCACGGTGGGCCGTCGGTGAGCCGGGTCCTCGT
>CADCUE010000274.1 GCA_902805805.1 uncultured Frankineae bacterium
GCGACGAGCAGCTTGGACACGACCATGACGTGGCGGCTCAGCGGCTTCGACAGCAGGTAGACGATCGAGCCGTCGTCGATCTCCGGGCCGATGGCGCCGGTGCCGGCCAGCAGGCCGAGCAGCGGGACGACGGTGCCCAGGGCGAAGCTGCCGAGCAGGAACGCCGACAGCTGCGCGTCCTGCCCCGCGAGGGTCCGCGCGACGCCGGCGAGCACGAGCAGCACCGCCGGCAGCGCGAGCAGCAGCAGGGCCCGGCGGCGCCCGAGCAGGCTGCCGGCCGTCAGCCGGGCGACGGTGGGGTCGACGGCCCTCATCGCGCGACCAAGTAGGAGAAGACGCTCTCGAGCGACTCGTCGGCGGGCGTGACCTCGTAGAGGCGGATGCCGTGGCGCCGCGCCACCTGGGGCAGCAGGCGGACGAACGAGGCGCGGTCGGTCGCCTCGACGTGCAGCGCCCGCCCGCCCGCGCGTCCGCCGACCGCGGCCGTCGTGACGAGCTCGACGCCCGTCACGCTGCCGTCGGCCATGACCGCGGCCGCGAGCGCGCGGTCGTCGGCGGAGCGGACCGTGTACTGGTGGGGCCGTTCGGTCATGAGCCGCCGGATCTCGCGGAAGTCGCCCGAGGCGGCGTGCCGCCCGGCGACGACGACCTGGACGTCGGTCGCGATCTGCTCCACCTCCTCGAGGATGTGCGAGCTGAACAGCACGGTGCGGCCCTGCTCGCCCATCTCGCGCAGCAGGTCCATGAGCTGCAGGCGCTGGCGCGGGTCCATGCCGTTGAACGGCTCGTCGAGGAGCAGGACCGGGGGGTCGTGCACGAGGGCGGTGGCCATCTTGATGCGCTGCTTCATCCCCTTGGAGTAGGTGCCGATGTCGCGCTCCTGCGCGTCGGCCATCTGCACCGTCGCGATCGCGCGGCGGGCCGCCGCCTCCGGGTCGGGCAGGCGGTGCAGCCGGGCGTTGGCGAGCACGAACTGCCAGCCGCTCGTCGCGTCGTACATCGCCTCCCGCTCGGGCACCAGCCCGATCCGGCGGTAGACGTCCTCGTTGCGCCAGACGGGGTCGCCGTCGAGCTCGACCGTGCCGGCGGACGGCGGCAGGAAGCCCGCCATCATGTGGATGAGCGTGGACTTGCCCGCGCCGTTCGGACCGAGCAGGCCGGTGACACCCGGCCCGATCGTCATGGTGACGTCGTTGACGGCGACGACGTTGCCGAACCAGCGGGAGACGGCGGTCAGGACGAGGCCGCTCACGAGATCGACACCCGCCGGTAGCGCAGGACCAGCAGTGCGATGCAGACGGCGACGACCAGCACCGTCACCACGGGGAAGACCACGGCGCCCGCGGTGCCCGGCGGACCCACGTCCAGCGCGCTCTCCTGCCCGAGCAGCCGGCGCGCCACCCCGTCGACGAGCGTGTACGGCGAGAGCAGGCCGGTCCAGCCCGCTGCGTCGCCGGCGCCCTGCTCGAGGGCGATGGCCAGCGCCACGCCCTGGACGCCGCTCAGGACCAGCAGCACCGCGATGATCGCCGCCACACCGAGGCCCCGGCGCGGGGTGACGGCGGCGATGAGCAGGCCGACGGCCGCCAGCACGAGCGCCAGGAGGAACGCCGCGGCCACGGCCCGCAGGTAGTCGGGCAGCTGCTCGCCGAGCGGCATCTCGGCCAGCAGCGCCCCGGCCAGCAGGACGGTGAGCGGCAGCGCCATCAGGACGAAGACCGCCGTGACGAGGGCGGCGTACTTCGCGACGACGTAGTCGGTGCGCTCCATCGGCCGGGAGAAGTAGAGGGACATGACGCCGAAGCGCAGGTCGCGGGAGACGCTCACCGGGGCCTGCGCGGCGAGGTAGACCGAGACGAGCACCTGCAGGTTGAGGACGTAGGTGCCGTAGGGGATGGGCAGCTCGTCGGCACCGGTGACCGCCGCCACCACGCTGCTGATGAGCGCGGGCAGGCAGATGGCCGCCAGGAGCAGGGCGGGCACGACCTTCGTGCGCCCGGCGCGACCGAGCCCGTAGGCGCCGCGGGCGCTCTCGACGTACATCGCACGCCGGACCGCCCGCCGACCGCCGCGCTCCCCGTCGTAGTGCCGGTAGCCGATGTCGTGGATGACGCCCGACTCGGGCGTCCGCGCGTCGGGCGTCACGACCGACCTCCCGCCGGCGTCAGGAACAGCTCGGCCATGCGGTGCCGGCGCTGCTCGAGGCGCACGAGCCCGACGCCGAGCCCGGCGGCGGCGTCGCGGACGACGTCGTAGTCACCCTCGTCGGACAGCTCGACCTCCACCAGGTGACCCACGGCGCGGGACCGCACGCCGGCCGCCGTCAGCACCTCGACGAGCTCGTCGGTGCCGGCGTCGACCTCGACGACGAGCAGCGGGCTGGCGGCCGTGACGTCGGCCGTGGAGGACGACCGCAGCAGCCGGCCGCCGTCGACCACGACCACCGCGTCGCAGACGCGCTCGAGCTCGCCGAGCAGGTGGGAGGTGACGAGCACCGAGATGCCGAAGTCGGTGCCGATGCGGCGCACGAGGCCGAGCATGTCGTCGCGGCCGGCCGGGTCGAGCCCGTTCG
>CADCUE010000275.1 GCA_902805805.1 uncultured Frankineae bacterium
GTGGGGCCGGCGGCCGCCACGTCGACCAAGGCGGGGCTGCCCGACCCGCTCGGCGTGCGCGGTGTCGGGGCGGTCGCCGCCGCCGTCGACGTGCCGGTCATCGCCATCGGCGGGGTGACGGTCGAGCACGTGCCGGCGCTGCTCGCCGCCGGGGTGCACGGCGTCGCGGTCGTCGCGGCCGTGTCGCAGGCGGCCGACCCGGCCTCGGCGACACGCGAGCTGCTGGCCGCGCTGCCGCCGCCATGAGCGCGGACCGCTGCGACGTCCTCGTCGCGGGAGCCGGCGTGGCCGGGCTCGCGGTGGCCTGGCGGGCCGCCCAGCGCGGGCTGGGCGTCACGGTCGTCGACGACGCGCCGGGCACCGGCGCCTCCTTCGCCGCGGCCGGCATGCTGGCCCCCGTCGCCGAGGCGGCGTACGGCGAGGAGCCGCTGGTCGAGCTCAGCCGGGCGTCGCTGGAGCTCTACCCCGCCTTCGTCGCCGAGCTGGAGCAGGCCGCCGGCACGAGCGTGGGGCTGCGGACGGCCGGCACGCTGCTGGTGGGCTTCGACGAGGACGACGTGCGGGCGCTGGAGCAGACGCACGCCTTCCACCTCGAGCTCGGCCTGGACGCCACCCGGCTGACCCCGCGGGCCTGCCGCGCGCAGGAGCCCTCCCTCACCCCCCGGGTGCGCGGCGGGCTGCGGATCGGCGGCGACCACTCCGTGGAGCCGCGCGCGCTGCACGCCGCGCTGCTGCGCGCAGCCGTGGCGGCGGGGGTGCAGCTGCGCAGCGCCCGGGTCGGGGCGCTGACCGTCGAGCGCGGACGCGCCACCGGTCTGCAGCTGACCGACGGCACGCCGCTGGCGGCGGCGCAGACGGTCCTGGCGCTCGGCGCCTGGAGCGGCCGGCTGTCGGGGGTGCCGGCGGGCACCGTGCCGGTGCGGCCGGTGAAGGGCCAGATCCTGCGCCTGCGGGGCACCGCCCTGCTCGACGGGACGGTGCGCGCGCTCGTCCGGGGCCGCTCGGTCTACCTCGTGCCGTACGGCGAGGACCGGCTCGTCGTCGGGGCGACCGTCGAGGAGCAGGGCTTCGACGCCCGGGTGACGGCCGGCGGCGTGCTGGAGCTGCTGCGCGACGCCACCGAGGTCGTCCCGGGGCTCACCGAGCTGGAGCTGGTCGAGACGCTGGCCCGCTGGCGACCCGGCACGCCGGACAACGGACCGCTGCTGGGCCGGTCCTCGCTGCCCGGTCTGGTCCTCGCGACCGGGCACTACCGCAACGGCGTCCTGCTGGCACCGCTGACCGGTCAGGTGGTGGCCTCCGTGCTGTGCGGGGAGGACCTCACCGGTCCGGCTCGCGCCTTCGCCGCCGACCGCTTCGTCGAGGAGGACGCATGAGGGTCATCGTCAACGGCGATCCCACCGACCTCGAGGACGGCGTGACGGTCGCCGGGCTCGTGGCCGGACGCGCCGAGGAGCACCGCCGGGTCGCCGTCGCCGTCAACGCGGGCGTGGTCCCCCGCAGCAGCTGGCCGTCGACCGTGCTGCGCGAGGGCGACGCCGTCGAGGTCCTCGTGGCGGTGGCCGGTGGCTGAGGTCCGACCTCGACCTGAGGTGGAGGAGGGCTCGTCGGTCGTGCCGCCCGTGGTCGAGCAGGCGCTCGGTGTCGAGGAGGCGGCCGATCCCTTCCGCCTCGCGGGGCAGGACTTCACCTCCCGGCTGCTGCTCGGCACCGGAGGGGTCCCGAGCCTCGACGTCCTGCAGCGCGCGATCAGCGCCTCGGGGACGCAGATCGTCACGGTGGCGCTGCGCCGGGTCGACCCGACCTCCAGCGGCTCGCTGCTCGACGTCGTGGAGCAGGCGGGCGTACGGCTGCTGCCGAACACCGCCGGCTGCCGGACCGCCCGCGAGGCGGTCCTCACGGCGCACCTCGCGCGCGAGGCCTTCTCCACCGACTGGGTCAAGCTGGAGGTCATCGGCGACGAGGACACCCTGCTGCCCGACCCGTTCGAGCTGCTGGACGCCGCCGAGCAGCTCGTCCTCGACGGGTTCTCCGTGCTGGCCTACACCAGCGACGACCCGATCGTCGCCCGACGGCTCGCCGACGCGGGCTGCGCCGCCGTGATGCCCCTCGGGTCGCCGATCGGCAGCGGCCTCGGGATCCGCAACCCGCACAACATCGCGCTGATCCGCGAGCAGGTGCAGGTGCCGGTCGTCCTGGACGCCGGGATCGGGACCGCCTCGGACGCCGCCCTCGCCATGGAGCTGGGCTGCGACGCCGTGCTGCTCGCGTCGGCGGTGACCCGCGCCCGCGATCCCGAGCGGATGGCGCTGGCGATGCGGCACGCCGTCGAGGGCGGGCGGCTCGCGCTGCGCGCCGGGCGCATCCCGCGGCGCTGGCACGCGCAGGCGTCCACCCCGGTGCAGGGGCTGCCGACGCTGTGACCACGCGATGAGGGCAGGCGGGACGCGGCCAGGCGCGAGGAGTCCGGGCGCGAGGAGTCCAGGCGCCGTGCGGACGGGGCGGTGAGGACGGGCGCCGCACGACCGGCGCCGCTCGGGCCGCTGCTCGTCCTCACCGACCGGACGCAGTGCCGCCGCCCCCTCGTCGACGTCGTCACCTTCGCGGTGAGCGGTGGCGCGCGCACGGTCGTGCTGCGGGAGAAGGACCTGCCGCCGGACGAGCGCGCCCGGCTGGCCGCGTCGCTGCACGCCCTCCTCGAGCCCGTCGGAGGCGTCCTCGTGCTGGCCGGGACGGGTCTGGCCGGCCCCGCCGTGCACCTGTCGTCGGCCGACGACGTCCCCCGCCCGCGCCCTTCCCGGTTGGGCCGCTCGTGCCACGACGCGGCAGACGTCCGCCGCGCCACCGACGAGGGCTGCGACTGGGTCACCGTCTCCCCCGTGCGCGCCACCGCGTCCAAGCCGGGCTACGGACCGGCGCTCGGCACGGCCGGCGTGGCCGCGCTCGCGGACGGACCTCCGGCGTACGCCCTCGGCGGGCTGACCGCCGCGGACGCGCGGCCCTGCCTCGACGCAGGTGCGGTGGGACTGGCGGTCATGGGGGCCGTCATGCGCGCCGAGCAGCCGGACCGCGTCGTCGCCGACCTCCTCGACCACCTGCTCGACCACCTGGGAGCGCCATGACCCCCGTCGCCGCCCTCACCATCGCCGGCTCCGACTCGAGCGGCGGCGCCGGCATCCAGGCCGACCTCAAGGCCTTCGCCGCCTGCGGCGTCTTCGGGGCGAGCGCCATCACCGCGCTCACCGCCCAGAACACGACCGGTGTCCGGGGAGTGCACCCGGTGCCCGCCGACTTCGTCGTGGCGCAGGTCGAGGCGGTGCTCGACGACCTCGACGTCCGTGCCGTCAAGACCGGCATGCTCGGCACCGCCGAGGTGGTGCGGGCGGTCGCGGGCCTCGCCGCGGCCGGGCGCCTGCCCGCGCTCGTGGTCGACCCCGTCATGGTGGCGTCCAGCGGCGCGCGGCTGCTCGAGCCGGCGGCCGAGCGGGCGTACGTCGACGTGCTGCTGCCGCACGCGGCCCTGCTGACGCCCAACCTGCACGAGGCGCAGGTGCTGCTCTCGGCCAGCATCGGCACCCTGGCCGAGCAGCGGGAGGCCGCGCGCGCCCTGGCGGCCCTGGGACCCCGGGCGGTGCTCGTCAAGGGCGGCCACGCCGTCGAGGGGGTCGGGGACGAGGCGGTCGACGTCCTGTGGGACGGCACGCGGCTGCGCGAGCTGCGCGCACCGCGCATCGCCGGCGCGAACGACCACGGCACCGGCTGCACGCTGGCCGCCGCCGTCGCCGCCGGGCTCGCTCGGGGCGAGGACGTCGGACAGGCGGTGGTGCAGGCCAAGGCGTACGTCGCGCGCGCCCTCACCGGGAGCGCCGGCTGGCGGCTGGGCGCCGGGCACGGACCGCTCGACCACTTCGGCTGGGAAGCATGAGCACGGCGGACGGCCTCGAGCGCCTGCGCCGCTGGCGCGACGAGGACCGGGGCGTCCCGCCCGCGTTCACCCGGGTGGGGGCCGAGCTCGTCGAGCGCGCGCCGTGCCGGACGGCGGTGCGCCTGCCGCTGTCCGACGAGCTGCGCGGGCCGGACGACACCCCGACCGGCGCGGTCACCTGCCTGCTGGCCGACTTCGGCCTGACGACCTCCGTGATCGCCTCGCTGCCCGACCTGAGCGGGGTGACGACCGTCGTGCTGACGGTCGACCACCTGGCCCCCGCGCCGGTGTCGGGTGCGCTGGTGGTGCGGTGCACAGCGGCGCCTCACAGGGGCGGCGGCCCGCAGCACGCGTCGGGGACCGTGACGGACGAGGCCGGACGAGCGGTCGCGGCGGTGTCCGGCTGGTTCCTCGCCGCGCCGGCCGACGCGGTGCACGTCGAGCGGGTCGGCCGGGTGCACGAGCCGGTGGCGTCCGATCTGCTCGACCTGCTGGGGATCGGGCCGGGCGCGAGCTTCGCGCTGCACGCGCGCGACGCCCTGAGCAACGCCCTCGGCACCCTGCACGGAGGGGTCGGGGCGCTGGCGTCGCAGCTCGCCGCGGAAGCCGCCCTGCGCCCCGGACCGCCGCCGCGCAGCTCGCGCTTCACCTTCCTGCGACCCACCCCGCGCGACGGCAGCGTCACCGTGACGGGCAGCGTGGTGCGCCGGGGCCGCCGCACCGGCGTCGCGGAGGCCGGCGTGACCGGCCCCGACGGCCGGCTCGTCCTGACCGCCGGCCTGGTCGTCGGCTGACGTGCACGACGCCGCGCACTGGGACGAGCGCTACGCCCGCCGCTCCTGGCTGTCCGAGCCCAGCTCCACCGTGCTCGAGGCGGTGGAGCGGCTGGCACCGGGCCGCGCCGTGGACGTGGCCGCCGGGACGGGGCGGCACGCCAGGGCCCTGGCCGACCGCGGCTGGCGCGTCACGGCGGTGGACTTCTCGTCGGTCGGCATCGAGCAGGGGCGCGCCGCCGACCGGGAGGGGCGGGTCGACTGGGTCGTGAGCGACGTCGCCGACTGGGCACCGGCGACCCCCGTCGACCTGGTGCTCGCCGCCTACGTGCAGCTCGGCGCGGCCGGCCTGCGCCACGTCGCCGGCTGGCTGTCCGACGGCGGACGGCTGGTCGTCGTCGGGCACGCCCTGCGCAACCTCACCGACGGCGTCCACGGCCCGCAGGACCCGGCCCACCTGCAGACCGAGCAGTTCCTGCGGGCCGGCGCGCAGGACCTGGTCGTGGAACGCCTCGAGGAGGTGCTCCGGCCGGACGAGGGCGGCACCGTCGTCGAGCTGCTGCTGGTCGCTCGGCGCGGAGTCGGCCGACCCGCGCAGGGCTGACGGGGCCGCCGGGCGGGCAGGCCGTGGACGACGGCACGTTCGAAGCGCCCGGCCGGGTGGAACAGCTCAGCCGACCGCTCGCCCGGACCCGCGGGTCCTGCGCCCGGCCGCTCCGACCGGCGATCACGACGAGAGGCAGGCCCGATGACGGACGTCCCGGTGGAGGAGCTGCCCAGGGCGGTCCAGGAGCTGCCCCGCGCGGTGGACGTCCTGCCGCCCGCCATGCAGGACGCCGTCGCCGCCAGTCCGCTGGCCTCCGACCTCTCCGGTCTGCACGTCGACGCCGACGACGAGGACGACCCCGTCCTGCTGCGCGCCGACGGCACGGTCGTGGACACCTGGCGCGAGGGCTACCCGTACGCCGAGCGGATGTCGCGCGAGGAGTACGACCGCACCAAGCGGCTGCTGCAGATCGAGCTGATCAAGCTGCAGAACTGGGTCAAGGAGCGGGGGGAGAAGATCGTCCTGCTGTTCGAGGGACGCGACGCTGCCGGCAAGGGCGGCACGATCAAGCGCTTCACCGAGCACCTCAACCCGCGCGGCGCGCAGGTCGTCGCGCTGGAGAAGCCCAGCGAGCGCGAGCGCACGCAGTGGTACTTCCAGCGCTACGTCGAGCACCTGCCGGCCGCCGGCGAGATCCTGCTGTTCGACCGGTCCTGGTACAACCGGGCGGGCGTCGAGCGCGTCATGGGCTTCTGCAGCCCGCTCGAGTACCTCGAGTTCATGCGCCAGGCGCCGGACTTCGAGCGGATGCTCGTGCGCTCGCAGATCTCCCTGGTCAAGTTCTGGTTCTCGGTGTCCCAGGCCGAGCAGCGCACCCGCTTCGCGGTCCGGCAGATCGACCCGGTGCGCCAGTGGAAGCTCTCGCCGATGGACCTCGCCTCGCTCGGCAAGTGGGACGACTACACCGAGGCCAAGGAGGCGATGTTCTTCTACACCGACACCGCCGACGCCCCGTGGACGGTCGTCAAGAGCAACGACAAGAAGCGCGCCCGGCTCGAGGCCATGCGCTACGTCCTGCACGCCTTCGACTACGAGGGCAAGGACACCGAGGTCGTGGGCACCCCCGACCGGCAGATCATCGGCCGTGGCGCCGACCTGTTCGAGCAGGGCGAGCACGCCGGGAAGCTCTACCCGCGGCTGTGAGCCGCCGGCGGTCGCCGCGTCGCCCTTGACCGTGTCCGGCCGCGCCGTCAGAGTTCCGGCTGCACCGCTGCGACGACCGCCGACGGAGGACGCCGTGCCGTACGCCCGCGCTGATCAGATGTGCGCCGTGGCAGCGAGTCCCGAGCTGCGGGAGCGGCTGCGGCGGGCCGTCCGCGACGCCCGCCTGGCCCAGGGCCTGCCCGGGGACGGTCCGGGGTCGCTGCTGCGCGAGCCGCGCCGCCTCGGCTTCAACGACGGGGTCCTGCGGCCGCCGAGCGCCTATCCCCCAGGAGTCGACCGGCGGTCGGTGCAGGCCGCCGCGCACGAGCGGGCGCCGCTGCGGGGCACGGTGCGGGTCCTGGTCGTGCTGGTGGACTTCGAGGACAGGGCGTTCGAGGTGGACACCTCGCGCTTCGCCGAGCTGTTCTTCTCCACCGGGGTCATCGCGACGGGCAGCGTGAAGGAGTACTTCTCCGACGTCACCGGCGGCCTCGTGGAGATCGTCGGCGAGGTCGTCGGACCGCTGCGCATGTCGCAGCCGCTGTCCTGGTACGCCAACGGCAGCTTCGGCATCGGCAACCCGAGCGGCGAGCCGCGGGCCCAGTTCCTGGCCGAGAACGCCGCACGTGAGGCCGACGCCGTCGC
>CADCUE010000276.1 GCA_902805805.1 uncultured Frankineae bacterium
TTTTCCCGCCGGATGACGTCCTGTTCAGCACGGTGCCGGTGAGCGACCCCGCCGCCCGCCGGGACCGCCAGCTCGTGGTGCTGCTCGACCGCGTGCGGGCCGATGCGCTGTTCGACCGCCTGCGGCGCGACCTGCCGCCGGCCGCCCCGGCTCCCGGTGCGGCGACCGAGCCGTTGATCGTACGGCCGGACGCCGTGCGGGTGCGCGTCATCAACGGCGCCGGCGTGCCCGGGCTGGGCCGCCGCGCCGCCGGCGAGCTCCGGTCGGTGGGCTTCCAGGTCGTCGGCCCGCCGCTCGACCGGGGCACGTCGGCGACGGTCACGACCGTCTACCACGGGCCGGACAAGGCCGACTCGGCGCGCACGCTGGCCGCCGCCCTGCGCGGGGCCCGCACTCAGCTCGACCCCGCCAGGGGCCGGGTCCTCGACGTCGTGATCGGGTCCTCCTACGCCGGTGTCACCGCCGTGAACGTCCCCCGCACCCCGCCGGCCGTCCCGGGTCCCCCCGTCCGGACCGCAGCCGAGGACCCCTGCGGCGCCTGACCACCGCCTGCCCTCCGGCGGGCGCACGGCGTCGGGTCATCCCGGCAGGTCGATCTCCGCCCAGACCCGCTTGCCGAGCCCCTCGGACTGCACCCCCCACCGGTCGGCGAGCTCCTGGACGAGCAGCAGCCCCCGCCCGCTCGTCGCCTCGCTGTCGACGTCCTGCACGGGCAGCTCCGGCATGCGGTGGCTGGTGTCGGTCACCTCGATGCGCAGGACCGACTCGACGCACGACAGCACGACGTCGACCGGGTCCTCGCTCTGCCGTGCGGCGTTGGTCAGCAGCTCGCTCACCACCAGCTCGGCCGCGGCCATCGCCGCGGCCGGCACGTGCCAGGCGGTCAGGAGCTGACGGGTCGAGCGGCGGACGAGGAACACCGACGCCGAGGTCGGCGGCACCCGCCGCGTGGAGCGCCGGTCGGTCGTCGCCGGTGCCGTGAGCCGGCCGACGAGCAGCGCGACGTCGTCACCGCTGCGGCGGCGCGAGCCGAGCAGCGCGTCGGCGATCTCGGCGGGTGAGTCGCCCCGGCGGGCCACCAGGACGTCCCGGACACGCTGCAGGCCCACGCCGATGTCGTCCTGCCGGGTCTCGACGAGACCGTCGGTGAAGGCGGCGAGGACGCCCTGCGCGGGCAGGGCGCTCGTGGTCTCCGGCCAGCGGGCGCCCGCCGGGTGCACGCCGAGCGGCGGGCCGACCTCCGACGGCACCTCGCGGTGCGCACCGTCGGGGGACACGACCTGCAGCGGCAGGTGGCCGGCGCTGACCGTCGTGACCAGCAGCTCGTCCGGGTGCACGGCGGCGTAGGTCAGCGTGACCAGCCGGCCCAGCCCGATGTCGTCCACGAAGCAGTTGGCGAGCTGCAGCACGACCGCCGGAGGATGGCCCTCCGCGGCGTACGCACGGACCGCGCTGCGCACCAGCCCCATGCAGGCGGCGGCCTCGACGTCGTGTCCTTCGACGTCACCCATGACCAGGCCGACGGCGCCTCCCTCGAGCCGCACGACGTCGTACCAGTCCCCGCCGACCTCGACCGCGACGTCGCCGGCCGCGTAGCGGACGGCGAGCTCGAGGCCGGGCACCGACTCGAGGTTGCGCGGCAGGAGGCTGGACTGCAGCTGGGCCATGCTCCGGCGCTCGGCGTCGAGCAGACGGGCACGCAGCAGCGCCTGCGCCACCATGGCCGCCGCCGTCACGAGGAACCGCCGGTCGCCGCTGCTCAGCTCCCGCCCGGCGGGGAACACGAGGGACCAGGCCCCCAGCCGCACGCCGGCGCTCACGAGCGGCAGCGCGGCGACGGCGCCGCCCCCGAGCCGCTCGAGCTCGGGGGCGATCGGGGGGAAGCGCTGCCGCGCGTCCTCGAGGCTGTCCACGAACACCGGCTCGCCCGTGCGGTGCGCCGTCGCGCTCGGTGTCCGCGCGTGCATCGGGAACTCCGTCCAGCTGGCCACGACGCCGTCATCGACGCCCGCCCAGCCCAGCGCGCGCATGACGTCGCGCTCCGGGTCGGCGAGGATGATCGATCCTCCGGAGGCCTCGACGAGGCGGTGCACGTGCACGACGATCGCCTCGTTGACCTGCTCGAGGCTGACCGCGCCGGCGAGCGCCTCACCCGCCGCGGCCAGGTGCTCCGCGCGACTGACCTCGGTCATCCGGTCGCTGATGTCGAGCACGTAGACGACCAGCCCGTCGCCGACCGGCAGGGCGTGCTGCTCGTACCAGCGCCCGACCGTGTCGAAGCGCCAGACGAACGTCTCCCGGGTCCGCTGCTCCATGGCGCGCAGCGCGGCGGCGTGCTGGGCGGTCCCGACGACCTCCGGGAACACGTCCCACACGTGCGCGCCCACCACGTCCTCGGCCGGACGACCGATGATCTGCGCCGCCGCCGGCGACACGTACACGTAGCGCCAGTCCCCGGCGATGACCGTCACGGCGTCGCCGAGCAGGGACAGCAGGTCCGGACCGAGGTAGGCACTCAGATCCCCGGGAGCGGTCATGCGCCGTCGACGCCCCGCACGGCGGGGCCGCGCAGGCGGGCGCGGGAGCCGGTCGCTCCGCTGCCCGACCCTCTGCGTCCCAGCACGCCACGAACCTAGAGCGCCCGAGCGCCCGGTGCCACGTCCGAACGGGTGACGGTCGGTGTCCCGGTCAGCCGGCGGGGGCCGGCGCTCTCCGCCGGTCCACGCCGTCGAGGAAGCCGAGCACCCGTTCGAGCAGCAGTGCAGCGGCCGGCTCGTCGTACGACGGGAGGCTGGCGTCGGCGAACAGGTGGGCGTCGCCGGGGTAGAGGAACAGCTCGGCCTGTGCCGTGGACGCGACCAGGGCACGCGCCGCGTCGAGATCCCCGTCCGGGACGAAGAACGCGTCGGCGTCCATGCCGTGCACCTGCACGGGCACGTCCGTCGGCCAGGCGCCGAACTCCTCGGCAGGCAGGCACGCGTGCAGCAGCAGCGCTCCGGTCGCGCCGGCACGCGTCTGCGCCAGCATCTGGGCCGGCATCACGCCCAGGGAGAAGCCGGCGTAGACGAGCTCAGCCGGCCGCGCCTCGGCGGCCCGCCGTCCCCGCTCGAGGACCTCGCCGAAGCCCACCTCCCGGGCGTGCGCCAGACCCTGCTCGAGGTCGGCGAAGACCTGCCCGTCGTACAGGTCCGGCACGTGCACGCGATGACCGGCCTGCTCGAGCGCCTCCGCGAAGTCGCGCACCCCGGACGTGAGCCCGTGCGCGTGGTGGAACAGCAGGACCTCGGCCATGTCGCCTCTCCTCGTGCGTCTGCGTCGCTCCCGGTCCCAGGATCCTGCCGTGGCCGGGGCGGCCCCGGGCATCCGGTCGCCGGAGCCGCTGCCCCCGGGCCACGCCTGCGGCGCTACGGTGCGCTGTGCTTGCGGACGGGTGGGTGGCGGTCGTCAAGCGCGACTGCCCGACCTGCGTGCTCGTCACCCCTGTCCTGCAGCAGCTGGCCGCGGCCGGACCGCTGACCGTCTACAGCCAGGACGACCCCGCGTTCCCGGCCGGCACGCCCGTCGTCGACGACCGCGAGCTCGAGCACAGCTGGCGGCTCGGCGTCGAGACCGTCCCGACCCTGCTGCGGGTCGAGGGCGGCGTCGAGGCGGCGCGCACCGTCGGATGGCTGCGCGGCGACTGGGAGGCCCTGACAGGTGTCCAGGACCTCGGGCCCGACCTGCCCGAGCACCGACCGGGCTGCGGTTCGCGATCGGTGGAGTGGGGCGTCGAGCAGGAGCTCGAGCGCAAGCACGGCGGGCGCGTGCTGACGAGCCGCACCGTCGAGCTGGCCGACCTCGAGGACGAGCTCGAGGCCGCGTACGCCCGCGGTTGGACCGACGGGCTGCCGGTCGTGCCGCCGACCGAGCCGCGCGTGCTCGCCATGCTGGCCGGCACGTCCCGCGCGCCGTCCGAGGTGGTCGCCGTCGTGCCGCCGGACCTCGTGCCGTGCACGGTCGAGAAGGTGGCCGTCAACGCCGTGCTGGCCGGCTGCCTGCCCGAGCACCTGCCGGTGGTGCTGGCCGCGGTGGAGGCGGCCTGCACCGACGCGTTCAACGTGCACGGGATCCTCGCCACGACGTGGTCGGCCTCGCCGCTGCTGGTCGTCAACGGGCCGGTGCGCCGGGCGATCGGCATGAGCAGCGGCGGCAACGCGCTGGGTCAGGGCAACCGCGCCAACGCGACCATCGGCCGGGCGCTGCAGCTGGTGGTGCGCAACGTCGGCGGCGGACGGCCGGGCGAGGTCGACCGCGCCACGCAGGGGCAGCCCGGCAAGTACACGTCGTGCTTCGCGGAGGCGGAGGAGGACTCGCCGTTCGAGCCCCTGGCGCTCAGCCGCGGGGTCGACGGGTCGGCGGTGACGCTGTTCGCCGGCAGCGGCTGGTGGCCGGTGTGCGACCAGCTCTCGCGCACGCCGGAGTCGCTCGCGCGCAGCTTCGCCGCCGCCCTGCGCGGTGTCTGGCACAGCAAGCTGGCCGTCGCCTTCGACGCGATGCTGGTGGTCAGCCCGGAGCACGGACGCGTCCTGCGCGAGGCGGGCTGGGACCGCGCCCGCCTGCTCGCCGAGCTCGACGAGCTGCTGGTGCTGCCGGGCTCCGAGCTGGTGCGCGGCGCCGGGGGAATGGCGGAGGGGATGCCCGCCGCGGCGGTGACCCGCGACGGCGAGAGCCTGCCGGTCCCGAAGTTCCGGCCCGGCGGCCTGCTGCTCGTGCACGCCGGCGGGACGGCCGGCCTGTTCTCCACCGTCGTGCCCGGCTGGGTCAGCGGACCTGGTGGCAGCGAGCCCACGACCGTCCCGGTCGACCACCCCTAGGAGGACCTGTGCGCGTCCTGCTCGACCCCACCTCGGAGCGCGTCCCGGCGACGCGCGCGCTCGCACCGCGGCCGGCCTCGCTCTCCGGGCTCACGGTCGCGCTGCTCGACATCAGCAAGGCGCGGGGCGACGTGCTGCTCGACCGCCTCGCCGAGCGGCTCACCGCCGACGGCGTCACGGTGCGCCGCTACGCCAAGCCGACCTTCGCCAAGCCCGCCCCCGTCGACCTGCGGCACGAGATCGCCGTCCACTGCGAGGTGGTCATCGAGGCGCTCGCCGATTGAGGCAGCTGCGCGTCGTGCAGTGTGCACGACATCGCCGACCTCGAGGGACGCGGCGTGGCCGGGGTGTTCCTCGCCAGCAGCGAGTTCGGTGACGCCGCGGAGGCCCAGGCCCGGGCGCTCGGCGTGGCGGTGCCGTACGTCCTCGTCCCGCACCCCGTCCAGGACCGCACCGACGAGGAGATGGTCGCGCTGGCCGACGGGGCGTACGACGGGGTCCTCGACGCGCTGACGGCGCGGACGGCAGGGGGGTCTGGGCCGGGTCCGGCGTCCGTCCTATGGTGACCTGCATCACTCGACGGGGTCCCGGAGGTGCGTGAGATGACCGTGATGGAACAGGCCACGACGGCCGAGCGGAGCGGCGGGGAGGCGCAGGACGCCGGCCACGTCGACGTCCTCATCGTCGGCGCCGGGGTGTCCGGCATCGGCGCCGCCCACCACCTGCAGGAGAAGTTCCCCGACCGGTCCTTCGTCCTGCTGGACGCGCAGGACAACCACGGGGGCACCTGGTGGACCCACCGCTACCCCGGCGTGCGCTCCGACAGCGACCTGTTCACCTACGGCTACCGCCACAAGCCGTGGCGCGGACCGTCCATCGCCGCGGGCGGCGAGATCATGAACTACCTGGACGAGGTCATCGAGGAGGACGACCTGGCCCAGCACATCCGCTACCAGCACCGTGCGACCGCCGCCAGCTGGTCCACGCAGGACCGGCGGTGGACCGTCGAGGTCACCCGCGACGACACCGGCGAGCGGCTGCGCTGGACCACCGACTTCCTGTGGATGTGCCAGGGCTACTACAACCACGCCAAGCCCCACCAGCCGAGCTGGGAGGGCATGGACCGCTTCACCGGGCAGGTCGTGCACCCGCAGCAGTGGCCCCAGGACCTCGACCTGTCGGGCAAGCGCGTCGTCGTCATCGGATCGGGGTCGACGGCCACGACGCTGATCCCGGCGATCGCCCAGGAGGCGCAGCACGTGACGATGCTGCAGCGCTCGCCCTCCTACTTCCTCGCCCCGCCGCTGACGCACGAGCTCGCCATCACGCTGCGCTCGCTGGACATCCCCGAGGACTGGACCCACGAGATCCTGCGCCGGGCCTACGCAGCCCAGTTCAACGAGCTGGCGCGGATGTCCCACGAGGCGCCCGAGGAGCTGCACGCCTTCCTCATGGAGTCCCTGACGCCGTTGCTGCCCGAGGGGTTCGACGTCGAGAAGCACCTCACACCGCGGTACCGTCCCTGGCAGCAGCGCATCACGATCGTCCCGGAGGGCGACCTGTTCGCGGCGCTGCGCGAGGGCACGGCCTCGATCGTCACCGACACGATCGAGACGTTCACCGAGACGGGCATCCGGGTCTCCTCCGGCGAGGAGCTCGAGGCCGACGTCGTGGTGACGGCCACGGGCTTCGACCTGTCGGCCTTCGGCGACGTGGCCTTCACCGTCGACGACGAGCCGGTCGACTTCCCCTCCCGCGTCACCTGGCGCGGGCTCATGATCAGCGGCGTCCCGAACATGGCCTACGTCTTCGGCTACTTCCGGCACAG
This sequence comes from uncultured Frankineae bacterium, assembly GCA_902805805.1. The sequence continues at coordinate 6,682 of CADCUE010000276.1, forward strand.
CTGGACGCTGCGCGCCGACCTCGTCAGCGACCTCGTGATGCGCCTGTTCTCCCACCTGCAGGAGAAGGGCGCCGGCGTGGTCGTGCCGACGCTGCGGCCGGAGGACGCGGGCATGCAGCTGCGGCCGTGGTCGGACCCGGAGAACTTCAACGCCGGCTACGTCCTGCGCTCGCAGCACGTCCTGTTCAAGCAGGGCGACCGTGAGCCGTGGACCCACATGCTCGAGCACGCCGCGGAGGCGGAGCTCCTGCCGAAGGTCGACCTCGAGGACGGGTCGCTCGTCTACAGCTGACCCGGGCTCGTCCGTGCCCGGCCGTGGGGCGACTGCCCGACGGCCGGCGCCCGGTGTCTTGTCACTGGGGCGGCCTCCTGAGAGGCTCGCCCGCCCACCGCAGCGAGGAGCCAGCCAATGCCGCAGAAGGCCTGCCGTACCGGAGTCACGCTCAACTACGAGATCAGCGGTGAGGGCGATCCGCTGCTGCTCGTCATGGGGACCTCGGGAGCGATCCCGCTCTGGGGTGAGGTCATCACTCGGTTGGCCGAGCACTACCAGGTGATCGCCTTCGACAACCGCGGTCTCGGCGGCAGCGAGCGGGGCGAGGGCGCCATCAGCGTCGCCTCCATGGCCGAGGACGCCTCGGCGCTGCTCGAGGCGCTCGACGTGCCGCAGGCGCACGTCATGGGATGGTCGCTGGGGTCCGCCGTCGCCCAGGAGATGGCGCTCGCGCACCCCGACCAGGTCGCGAGCGCGGTGATGTACGCCACCTGGGCACGGTGCGACGGCTTCCAGCGGTCGGTGCTCGCCGCGCTCCGGCTGCCCTACGTCGTCCGCGACATGGAGTCGGCGCTGACCGTCGCCGGCATCGCCTTCTCGCCCCAGCTGCTGGACCACCCCGACTTCGAGCAGATGCTCGTGCCGATGCTCCCCGCCTTCCCGCAGAACGACGCGCAGATGCAGGTCACCGTCGAGCAGTGGGACGCCGACCTGGCGCACGACACGCTCGACCGGCTGGGGAGCATCACCGCGCCGACGCTGGTCGTCGTCGGGGAGCAGGACCTCCTGACGCCCACCTGGCAGTCGAAGGCCGTCGCCGACGCCATCCCGGGGGCGCGCTACGAGCTCGTGACCGGTCCGGGGTCGAGCCACGGGATGCACATCGAGCGCCCGGCGGACCTCATCGCGATCGTCACCGACTTCCTGAAGGACAAGAAGATCGCGTCCTGACCGGCGCCCGCGCGGGCGCTCTCCGGTCGAGGTCGGCTACGCGGCACCGCCGTTGCTCATCAGCAGCTGCCCGTTGATCCAGCCGCCCTCGTCCGAGCACAGGAAGCTGACGAGGTTCGCGACGTCCTCGGGCCGGCCGACCCGACCGAGGGGCGTCGCCGCGGTCACCGATGCCATGAGCGCCTCGTCCATCCAGCCGGTGTCCGTCGCGCCGGGGTTGATGACGTTCGCGGTGACCCCGAGGTGCGCCAGCTCGCGCGCCGCGGCGATGACGATGCGGTCGAGCGCCCCCTTCGTCGCGCCGTACGGCAGGTTGCCGACGGTGTGGTCGCTGGTCATGGCGAGAAGGCGTCCTCGACCTGGTGGGCCCTCGAAGCGCAACCCGAACTCGCGCACCAGCGCCCAGGTCGCGCGGACGTTCACGGCGTAGTGCAGGTCCAGCGCCGCCGCCGTCGTGTCGAGCAACCCGTGGTCCACGCTCTCGGCATGGCACAGGACCAGGCAGCTGGGCGCGCGTCCCAGGCCGGCCGCCACGGCGTCGAACAGCCGCGGAGCAGCGTCCGGGGTCGCCAGGTCGACCTCCGTGCTCCAGCCGTGCCCACCGGCTTGCTCGACCGCGGCGGTGAGGACGTCCACGGCCTGCTCGTCGGCTCTCCACGGCATCCGGGCGTCGTACGCGGACCAGGAGGTCCACGCGACGTCGAAGCCGTCCCGAGCCAACCGCTGGACGCAGGCTGCCGCGATGCCGGCGCGGCGACCCGCGCCCGTCACGAGCGCCACGGGCCGAGGGCCCACTCCTGGCATGTCCATGTCGTGGATGCTCGCACCGGCAGCAAACGCCAAGGCGGCTGCCGGCGCGGGCGACGGTGCAGGCTGCAGCTCTGACGCCGCCCGTGCGTCCGGGCACGCCGTCCGGGCAGACTGCTCGGGTGACCACCGTGCTGCCCCTGCCCCCGACCAACGTCGTCGCGTCGCCGGCGCCGTCCCCGCGCGGTCCGCTGAGCGAGGCGCTGCTCGAGGCGCTGGTGGGCGACCGACCGGTCGACCGCCTGCCCGTGCCGCCGGCCGACGTGGACCCGTACGGCGACGACCTGCAGCTCGCGCTGCACCTGTCCTACGAGCTGCACTACCGGTCGCTCCGGGGCGTGGACGACGCGCTCGAGTGGGACCCCGACGTGCTGCGGTTCAGGTCGCTGCTGGAGCGGCCGTTCCTGGGCGCGCTGCGGAGGGACACGTCGGGCAGCCACGACGTGGAAGCCGCCCTGGCGCCGCTGCTGCTCGAGCCGGTGTCCGGCACCGGCCCGTCGTGGCACCTGGCCGAACGGGGCGAGCGCTGGCAGCTGCGCGAGTACGTCGCCCACCGGTCCGTCTACCACCTCAAGGAGGCCGACCCGCAGGCGTTCGTCGTGCCGCGCCTCGAGGGCCGGGTCAAGGCAGCGATGGTGTCCGTGCAGCACGACGAGTACGGCGCCGGCCGGGCCGAGCGGATGCACGCCACCCTGTTCGCCGCGATGATGCGGGAGCTGGACCTCGACGACGGCTACGGCGCTCACGTCGACCACGCCCCGGCTGCCACGCTGGCACCGGTCAACCTCATGTCGCTGCTGGGGCTGCACCGCTCGCTGCGAGGCGCCGCCGTCGGCCAGTTCGTCATGATCGAGGTGACGTCCTCGCCCGGCTCCCGCCGGCTGTCGTCGGCCTTCGCCAGGCTGTCCGACGGCTCGGCCGGGCAGCGCTTCTACGACGAGCACGTCGAGGCCGACGCCGTGCACGAGCAGGTCCTGCGGTCAGGCCTGCGCGACCTCCTGCGACATGAGCCGCACCTGGCTGCCGACGTCGTGCTCGGCATCGAGGCGGGCCTGCTGCTCGAGGACCGCTTCGCCGACCACGTCCTTCGCGCATGGAGCACCGGCGCCAGCTCCCTGCGGCGCCCGCTCTAAGCGTCCGGGCGCACCTTCGTGCGGTGGCTGGTGTCGCAGAACGGCTGGCGGCGGCTTCGGCGGCAGGTGCACAGGGCGACCACCGGGCGGTCGCAGACGACCAGCGTGCCGTCGGGCATCTCGACCTCGACCGGTCCGTCGACCAGCAGCGGTCCGCCGGGCACGGGGGTCACACGCCGTCGGTCCACGAGTTGCGACGGTAGTCCGTCGGCGCACGGTGCCGGCTCAGACGGTCGAGGGCGCGCGACCTGGCACACGCGCTCTCGAGGGACGTCCGGGGGTGGAGGGCGCGCTGCGACCTGCGGTGCAAGGCCGGCCTGGTCCTGAGCCGGCCTGCACGTTTGCAGCGGCATGTGCCCCGCGTGTGTCCGGACAGCGGCCCGACCTGCGACGATGGCACCAGAACACCCGCTGACCTGGACTTGTGCGCTGCCCGTCGGTTTCCCCTGGCCACGACCACGTTGAACACCTACGCGCACCTGTGGCCGACGGCCGAGGACCGCACCCGTACGGCCGCCAGCGGGCTGTTCGCGGCAGCGACGACTGATCCTGCGACGGCCCGACGACGGCCCGGAGGTTGACCGCAAGCCTGTGACTGCAGTGATGGGGCTGTTCAGACGTTGAAGCGGAACTCGACCACGTCGCCGTCCTGCATGACGTAGTCCTTGCCCTCCATGCGCGCCTTGCCCGCCGCGCGCGCCGCCTGCGTCGAACCGGCCGCCATCAGGTCGTCGAAGCCGATGACCTCGGCCTTGATGAAGCCGCGCTGGAAGTCGGTGTGGATGACGCCGGCGGCCTCGGGGGCGGTCGCGCCCTTGCGGATCGTCCAGGCGCGGGCCTCCTTGGGCCCGGCCGTGAGGTAGGTCTGCAGGCCGAGGGTGTCGAACCCGATGCGCGCGAGCTGGTGCAGGCCGCTCTCGGACTGGCCCATCGACTGCAGGAGCTCGAGCGCCTCCTCGTCGGACATCTCGATGAGCTCCTCCTCCACCTTGGCGTCGAGGAAGACGGCCTCGGCCGGCGCCACCAGCGCGGCGAGCTCGGCGCGGAGCGCCTCGTCGTTCAGCTCGTCCTCGTCGAGGTTGAAGACGTAGAGGAAGGGCTTGGCGGTCAGCAGGTGCAGCTCGCGCAGCGGCCCCCGGTCCAGTCCCGCCCCGAAGACCGTCTGCCCGGAGTCGAGCACCTTCTGCGCCTCGCGCACCGCCTCCAGCTGCGGCACGACGTCCTTCTTGATCCGCGCCTCCTTCTCCAGGCGCGGCAGGGCCTTCTCGACCGTCTGCAGGTCCGCGAGGATCAGCTCGGTGTTGATGGTGTCGATGTCGTCCTTCGGGGAGACGCGGCCGTCCACGTGCACCACGTCGTCGTCCTTGAACACGCGGATGACCTGGCAGATGGCGTCGCTGTCCCGGATGTTGGCCAGGAACTTGTTGCCGAGCCCCGCGCCCTCGCTGGCTCCCTTGACGATCCCCGCGATGTCCACGAAGTCCACCGTCGCGGGGATGATCTTCTGCGAGCTGAAGACCTCGGCCAGCCGGGGCAGCCGCTCGTCGGGCACCCCGACCACACCGACGTTCGGCTCGATGGTGGCGAACGGGTAGTTGGCCGCCAGCACGTCGTTCTTGGTCAGTGCGTTGAACAGCGTGCTCTTGCCGACGTTGGGCAGGCCGACGATGCCGAGGGAGAGACTCACGCCGTACGACGCTACCGGCGGGCGTGCACGCCGACCGCCCTGTGCGCGTCGTCCACGGTCCTGTCGGACCCGGCTGGCACGGTGTCGCCATGACCACCTCGCCGTCGATCCTCGCGCTGGTGCTGGGGCTGCTCGCCGGAGCGGTCCTGGGCCTGCTCGCCGGCCGGCTGCTCGCCCGGCGCGACGAGCAGGTGCTGCTGTCCTCCTTCGAGGGCCTCGCCTCGCGCGCCCTGGCCGGGACCCGCGAGGAGGCCGACCGCGACCTGACCGGTCAGCGCCAGGCGGTGGAGCACCTCGTCGGACCGCTGCGCGAGCAGCTGCACCTGGTCGAGGCGCAGCTGCGCGGGCTCGAGGTCGAGCGGGCCCGTGCGCAGGCCGAGCTGCGGGAGCAGGTGCGCGGCGTCCAGCGCACCTCCGAGCTGCTGGGGCGCGAGACGGCCTCGCTCGTCGACGCCCTTCGTCGCCCGCAGGCCCGAGGACGCTGGGGTGAGGTCCAGCTGCGCCGGTGCGTGGAGTACGCCGGGATGCTCGACCGGTGCGACTTCTCCGAGCAGGAGTCCCTGCGCGCCGCCGACGGCTCGACGCTGCGTCCGGACCTCGTGGTTCGGCTCGCCGGCGGGCGCACGGTCGTCGTCGACGCGAAGGTGACCCTCGCGGCCTACCTGGAAGCCGTCGAGGCTCCCGACGAGGCCGCGGCGAGCGCGCGGATGGCGGCGCACGCCAAGCACCTGCGGGCGCACGTCGACCGGTTGGCCGACCGGGCCTACTGGACGGCGCTGCCCGACAACCCCGAGTTCGTCGTGCTGTTCGTGCCGGGCGAGGCGTTCCTCGCACCGGCGCTGGAGCACGATCCGGCGCTGCTCGAGCACGCGTACGCCCGGCACGTGCACCTGGCGACACCGACCACCTTGGTCTCCCTCTTGCGCACGGTCGCCCACGGGTGGCAGCAGCACGCCCTGACGGAGAACGCTCGGGCCGTGGTGGCCTGCGGTCAGGAGCTGCACGCCCGGCTCGGCACCCTCGGCGGCCACGTCGACAAGCTCGGGCGCTCGCTGGGCGCAGCGGTCACCGACTTCAACCGCACCGTCGGCTCGCTCGAGCGCAGCGTGCTGCCGTCAGCGCGTCGGATGAGCGAGCTGGGACTGTCCGGGGACGAGCCGGCGCTACCGCGCACCGTCGACGACCTGCCCCGACCGCTCGCCGCCCCCGAGCTGGTGACGCTCAGCCCCGTGCGCGACGAGGCGGTGTGAGCAGCCGTCGGAGCGCCGGACGACCATGAGCGCGACGACACGAGCCTCGGTGCCGCGCCGGTGGTCACGCGCGGGCGGCGGCTCTCACGACGGCTGGACGCCGTACGTCTCGCAGAAGTCCACCGCCGCGCGCGCCACGACTGCTGCGGGCGTCGCACCGGCGGCCTGGTGGTCGGCCATCAGCCTGCGCGCAACCTCCGGCGCGTCGAGCTCGCCGATGGCGCGCAGGTGCTCCCACGCGTAGACGGCCAGCTCGCGCGCGGTCTCCTCGGGCAGGCCGGGGTCCTTGCTCCGTGCCGTCGCGGCCACCCAGTCGGCGTCGTAGCTGCCCTGCGGTGGACCGAACACCCGCTCCCCCTCGCCGTACGCCGCCGGGTCGTTGCCACTGGCCGAGGTCACGTCCGACACGCTAGGCCGGGGTCGCACCTCCGGTCGACAGGCGCACCGAGGTAGTTTGCCCATCCGTGGACCGCCGCCCGCCCGTGCCGCTCGACGCCGCTGCGGCGCCGCGGCTGTCGCGCATCGCCGATCGGCGGGGTCTCACCACGGCCGGCGCCGCGGTCGTCATGCTGGCCGTCGGGCTGGTCGGCGTGGCGATCGACGTGTCGACGGGACCGGGGCTGAGGACGGTCTTCGCCGTCTTCTTCGTCCTGGGCTGCGCCTTGGCCGCACTCAGCGTCCACCGCGAGCACCTGCGGTCGGTCGTCGTCATGCCGCCGCTGGTCTACGCCGCCCTCTCGCTGGTCGGCAGCACGGTGGAGGGGTGGGGCGGCAGCGGGTCGTTCCTGAAGGGCCAGCTGCTGGAGCTCGTCAACGCGATCGTCCTCGGCGCACCGGTGCTGGTCGTCGGCTTCCTGACCACGCTGGTCGTGGCCCTTCTGCGCGGCGTGGCCCGCCGCTCCCGCTGACCTGCGGGCCGCTCAGGACTCAGCGATGCCGGCCTTGCGCAGGTCGCGCCGCAGCTCCGGCGGCAGGGCGAACAGCAGGTGCTCCTGCGCCGACTCCACCTCGGCGATGTCACCGAAGCCGCGGGCGGCCAGCCACTGCATGACCTCCTCGACCAGTGTCTCGGGCACCGACGCGCCGCTGGTGAGACCCACCGTCGTCACGCCGTCGAGCCATGCCTCCTGGATCTCCGAGGCGTCGTCCACCAGGTAGGACGCGGCAGCGCCGGCGTCCAGCGCCACCTCGACGAGCCGCACGGAGTTCGAGCTGTTGCGTGAGCCCACGACCAGCACGACGTCGGACTCGGCTGCGATCTCCTTGACGGCCACCTGACGGTTCTGCGTGGCGTAGCAGATGTCGGCCGACGGCGGACCCTGCAGCAGCGGGAAACGTTCGCGCAGCGCCGCCACGGTCACGTCGGTCTCGTCGACCGACAGCGTCGTCTGGGACAGGTAGGCGACCTTCGCCGGGTCGCGGACCTCCACCTGCGCCGCTTCCTCGACCCCGTCGACGAGGTGGATGTGCTCGGGCGCCTGCCCGGTCGTCCCCACGACCTCCTCGTGACCCTCGTGACCGATGAGCACGATGTCGACGTCCTCGGCCGCGAAGCGCTTGGCCTCCATGTGCACCTTCGTGACGAGCGGGCACGTGGCGTCGATGGTCTTGAGCTGCCGGACCTTCGCCTCGGCATGGACGGTGGGCGCGACCCCGTGCGCCGAGAAGACCACCGTCGCGCCCTCCGGGACCTGCTCGGTCTCGTCGACGAAGACGGCACCCTGCCGCTCGAGAGTGCGGACCACGTGGGCGTTGTGGACGATCTGCTTGCGCACGTAGACTGGCGCGCCGTACGCCTCGAGCGCCTTCTCGACGGTGAGAACGGCTCGGTCGACGCCCGCGCAGTAGCCGCGCGGCTTGGCCACCAGGACCCGCTTGGACGGTCGCACAGAGGTCTCCGTCATGCCTCCATCCTACGTCCGCGTCGCCGGTCGGCCCGGTGATCTCGATCTCGTCCGCGTGTGGAGCACACGGGTACGGGCACGCAGAGCGTGACCCGGGGGATCCGCGTGCCTCCGCACGCCCGCACCTCAGCAAGCACCGCGTCGTCACCCAGCACCTCGCCGAACGAGCCCTCGTAGGAGGCCACTGCCCATGCCCAGCTCCATCCCGACTCCCGTCGCCGCCGCCATCGGGATCGTGCCCACCGTCTTCGACGGCGTGCGCCGCCTGCCGGGCAAGGCCATCTCGCTGCCGGTGTACGCCCTGAGCACCGCGCTGACGACCCTCGACCGCACGCGCCGGGAGTACGACAACCTCGCCGAGCGCGGGGAGCGGCTCATCGCCCGCCTGCGCGGCGTGAGCTTCGACGAGGTCGAGGACCGCGTCGAGGACGCACTCTCGGGCACGCCGCTCGCGCAGCCGTACGACGCGCTCGAGGACGCGCTGGAGGACGCCACGGAGAACGTCACCGCGCTGGTCCGCAAGGCGCCCGGTGCGGCGCGGACGGCGCCGGCTCGGGCGCGCAAGGCGGCCGGCACGGCCACCGCCTCGACCGGTCGCGTGCTCGACCGGGCCGCCGACACGGTCGAAGACCTGTCGGCCGCAGCCGTGGGTGACGCGCAGGACGTCGCGGGCGAGGTGTCGCAGGCCGCCCCGAACTCCGCCTCCGCGGCGGCCTCGGCCGTCGACACCGCGTCCCACACCCTGAGCGACGCCGTGGAGAGCGTGGCCGAGACGGTCAGCAGCGCCGTCGGCACGGCCGCCCGCACGGCCGGCAGCGTCGTCGAGACCGCCGCGGACGCGACGAGCAGCGCGGCGAAGACCGCCGCCGACAGCACGAGCACCGTGGCCGAGACCGCCGCGGGCGCCGTCGGCACGGTCGCCGAGACCGCCGCCGACACCGCCAGCACCGTCGCCGAGACCGCCGCCGACACCGCCAGCACCGCCGCCGACACCGCCGCCGAGGCGGTCGAGGACGTCGTGCCGGAGGCCGAGGCGCCGAAGGGCGCGCCGACCCCCAAGGCCACCGAGCCGGACAGCACGCGCATCGACACGGCCGCGAGCTCTGACGTCATCGAGACCGTCGAGCGGGTGTCGGCGACCGTCGGCGGTCCCGTGCTCGCCCACGAGGACCTGCCGCTGCCGGACTACGACCACCTGACGCTGGGCTCGCTGCGGGGCCGGATGCGCAGCCTGGACGTGCCGCAGCTGGTGCAGGTCCGCGACTACGAGAAGGCCCACGCCAACCGGCTGCCGATCGTGACGATGCTCGACAACCGCATCGCCAAGCTCGCCACCGACCCGACCGCGCCGCTCAGCGGCAGCTCGCCCACCGACCCCGTGCCGGCCAAGGCGCGCGGCGGCAAGCGCGGCTCCAAGGTCGACCCGTCGACGAGCGGGCCGAAGCAGAACCCGCCGTCGCAGGGCGACCCGACCAACCCGGCCCAGCCGCGCTGACCCCTGCGGCGCAGCGTCGTCCGGCGGGAGCCGGGGAGCGCGTCACCCCCGCTCCGAGGCCGTCCCCCGCGCACGTGCGGGGGACGGCCTCGGCGCGTCCGGCGACCTAGTCTCTGCGACGTGGGTCTGGCCAACAGCGCGGAGCAGCCGCTCCCCGTGCGCACCGTCGCCCGGTCGATCGCCGAGTGGGTCGGCCGGCTGGGCCGGGTCTGGGTCGAGGGCCAGGTCACCCAGGTGAACCGCCGCTCCGGCACGGCCTACCTGGTGCTGCGCGACCCGGTCGCCGACATGAGCCTCAACGTCACGTGCGCGCGGCAGGTGTGCGACGCCGTGGTGCCCGAGCTGTCCGAGGGCGACCGGGTCGTCGTGCACGGCAAGCCCGACTTCTACGCCGGCCGGGGCACCCTCAGCATCAAGGCGATCGAGATCCGGCCGGTCGGGGTCGGCGAGCTGCTGGCCCGCCTCGAGCGGCTCAAGGCGCTCATGGCGGCGGAGGGGCTGTTCGCCGCCGACCGCAAGCGGCCGCTGCCGTTCCTGCCGCGCCGCGTCGGGCTGATCACGGGTCGCGACAGCGCCGCCGAGCGCGACGTCCTGGAGAACGCCCGCCGCCGCTGGCCGGCCGTCGACATCGAGGTCCGGGCCGTGGCCGTGCAGGGCCTGCAGGCGGTCGAGCAGGTGGTCCTCGCCCTGCGCGAGCTGGACCGCTCCCCCGCGGTCGACGTCATCGTCATCGCCCGCGGCGGCGGGAGCGTGGAGGACCTGCTGCCGTTCAGCGACGAGACGCTGTGCCGGGCGGTGGTCGCCTGCCGTACGCCGGTGGTGAGCGCGATCGGGCACGAGCCGGACAGCCCGCTGCTCGACCTGGTCGCCGACGTGCGCTGCTCGACCCCGACCGACGCCGGCAAGCGCGTCGTGCCCGACGTCGCGGAGGAGGCCCAGCGGGTGCGGCAGGCCCGCGACCGCTGCCGCCGGGTCGTCCTGGGCACGGTCGAGCGCGAGCGTGCCCGGCTCGACGCCGTGCGCAGCCGTCCTGCGCTGGCCGCCCCCACCACGCTGGTCGACGCCCGTCGCACGCAGGTCGTCGAGCTGCGCGACCGCGCCCGCCGGTGCACGGGCGGCCGCCTCGAGGCGGCCAGCGCCGATCTCGCCCACGTCCTGGCCCGCGTGGTGTCCCTGAGCCCGCAGGCCACGCTCGACCGCGGCTACGCGGTGGTGCAGGACGAGGACGGCGCCGTGGTCCGCGACGCCGACACGGTCGATCCCGGCACCGACCTGCAGGTCCGGCTGGCCAGGGGCACCCTGCTCGTCACCGCCGACTGACCGCAGCCCGACGGGTCCGGGCCGCCCGCCGCGTCGGCCGCGCGGCGTCGCCGACGCTCGCACGACGTAGTTTCGGCACATGAGCGAGTCCCCCAGCTTGTCCTACGAAGCCGCCCGCGAGGAGCTCGCCGAGGTCGTGCGGCAGCTCGAGCAGGGCGGAGCGACGCTGGAGCAGTCCCTGGCGCTGTGGGAGCGCGGCGAGGAGCTGGCCACGGTCTGCCAGCGCTGGCTCGACGGCGCCCAGGCCCGGCTCGACGCGGCGCTGCGCCCCCGCGAGACCTCAGCGGGGGGCTGACCGCGCCTACCGGGTCGTGAGAGAGCCGGCGAGCACCTCGAGCTCGGCCAGCGACGAGTTCGCCCGGGAGCTCCCGACCACGACGACGACCGAGCCGTACGACCGCACCAGGGACAGCGAGCCGTCGGGGTCGCGGTAGGACTCCCAGCTCTGTCCGGCGATCTCCCGCGCGCCGAGCCGGGTGGCCTTGGCGCCGGTCGTGTCCCGGACGAACTGCGGTGCCGGCCCGGTGCTGGCGGCGTACTCGGCGTACTGGTCGTCCGGGGTCACGTAGCCGATGCGCAGGCCGCCCGACGTCAACGTGGACGAGGTCGGGCGCCACGACGACGGCAGGTCGTCGGGCACCGGCGCCGTCGGCACGTCGGCGGTGAAGGCAGCGACGTCGGGCGCCGGGTCGACGACCCGCACCTGCTGCTCGTCGCTGTCCGGCGGCTGCGCCAGGAACCACATGCCGACGACCAGCACCAGCACGACGCCGAGCGAGCGCAGCATGTCGCCGGCCGTCTCACGGCCCCGCTTCTTGCGGACCGCGGCCGGCGCACCCGGGGGCGCCGGCGAGTCCATGACGTCGTCCACCACACCTCCAGTGTCGCGCAGCGGTCCGCCCGACGCCGGACGGAGATCTCTACGGCGGGCTGCCGCCGATGCGGCCGATCAGCGCGAGCACGTCGCCCGCCAGCCGGCCGGCGGACGCCTCGTCCTCGCAGACCGCCACCTCGTGGCCGGCCTCGCTGATGACGGTCGTGAGGACCAGCACCAGCGCGTCGCCCCAGGGCTCCCCCGCGTCGTCGGGACCGTGCCGGAGCAGCGCCGCGTTGCGGGCCGTCCACTCCCGGTAGCGCCGACGCGCCACGAGCTCGAAGCCCGGCGGGCCGCCGCCGGCCAGGAACAGCCGCGCGAGGTCCCGCTCGGCCCAGCACCCGTCGAGGTAGGCCCGGCTGCCGGCGACGAACAGGGCGACCGGATCGGTCTCGCCGGACGTGCGCGACTCGCGCACGGCGGCCGCGGCGCGGGTCTCCTGGCGCTGCTGGTAGTCCTCGAACAGCGCGAGGTAGAGCTCGGCCTTGCCGCCGAAGTGGTGGTAGAGGCTGCCGACGCTGGCGCCGGCCCCGGCGACGACGTCGGCGATCGACGCCTCGGCGAAGCCCGAGCCCGTGAAGACCTCCCGCGCCGCGCTCAGCAGGGCGCTGCGGGTCGTGGCGGCGCGGCCCGCGAGGCGGGACACGGTGGCACCCGCGCTCACGCCTGCCGGCTCCGCTCGGCGTACGGCACGCGCCGCCGCGAGCTGACCTGACCGATGGTGCTCCACTCGTCCGCCCCGAGACGGGCCAGCGGCTTGAGCAGGGAGATCTCGGGCCGGCCGTCGCGCAGGACGCGCTCGTCGACGGCGATCCAGACGACCTCGCCGAACACCACGGTGGAGCCGCCGCCGAAGTCCTTCGTCCCGGCGAGCCGGCACTCCAGGGCGACCGGCGACTCCGCCACCCGGGGCGGGGCCACCCGCGCGCTGGGCTCGCGGCTCAGGCCGATCACGTCGTACTCGCTGACGTCCGCGGGGTAGTCCGTGCCGGTGAGGTTGACCTGCTCGACCAGCTCCTCCGGGCACAGGCTGACGACGAACTCCCCCGTGGCGACGGCGTTGCGCAGCGAGTCCTTGGAGCCGACCGAGGTGAACTGCACGACCGGTGGCCGCACCGACGAGATGGTGAAGAACGAGTGCGGCGCGAGGTTGTCGATGCCCTGCTCGCTGCGGGTGGTCACCCACGCGATCGGACGGGGCACCACGACGCTGTTGAGCAGCGGGTAGACGTCGAGCCCGAGCTCGGCAGGGTCGTAGTCGCGGCGTGGCACAGGTCCACTCTGCCACCGCGGCACCGCCGGACCGGCGCGGTGCACCCGTAGGGTGCCGCCATGAGCGACGCATCCCGCACGCGCGGCTTCGAGGCTCCCGACCGCAACCTGGCCCTCGAGCTGGTCCGCGTGACCGAGGCGGCGGCGATGGCCGCAGGCCGCTGGGTCGGGCGCGGCGACAAGAACGGCGGCGACGGCGCCGCCGTCGACGCGATGCGCTCGCTCATCGGCACGGTCTCGATGCGCGGCGTCGTCGTCATCGGCGAGGGCGAGAAGGACGAAGCGCCGATGCTGTTCAACGGCGAGCAGGTCGGTCACGGCGAGGGCCCCGAGTGCGACGTCGCCGTCGACCCGATCGACGGCACGACCCTGATGGCCAAGGGCATGCCCAACGCCATCGCCGTCATGGCCGTGGCCGAGCGCGGCACCATGTACGACCCGAGCTCGGTCTTCTACATGGAGAAGCTCGTCACCGGCCCCGAGGCGGCCGACGTCGTCGACATCAGCGCCCCGGTGGCCGCCAACGTCCAGGCCGTCGCCAAGGCGAAGGGCGGCGCGGTCCAGGACGTCACGGTCTGCCTGCTGGACCGCCCCCGGCACGAGGACCTGGTCCGCGAGGTGCGCCAGGCCGGTGCGCGCATCAAGTTCATCTCCGACGGAGACGTCGCCGGCGCCGTCATGGCCTGCTCCGAGGGCACCGGCGTCGACCTGCTGCTCGGCATCGGCGGCACGCCGGAGGGGATCATCACGGCCTGCGCCGTCAAGTGCCTGGGCGGGACGATCCAGGGCAAGCTGTGGCCGCAGAAGAAGAGCGAGTTCAGGAACGCCGCCGCGGCCGGCCTCGACCTCGACGCCGTGCTGTCGACCGACGACCTCGTGCGCAGCGACAACGTCTTCTTCGTGGCGACCGGCATCACCGACGGCGAGCTCGTGCGCGGCGTGCGCTACCGGGGCGGCAGCGCCACCACCGAGTCACTGGTGATGCGCAGCAAGAGCGGGACGATCCGCCGGGTCATCAGCACGCACCGGCTGACCAAGCTGCGCGCCTACTCCTCGGTCGACTTCGAGCACCACGACCAGCGCTGAGCGTCGCCGCTGACCCGGCCGCCCGCCGGGGCCGGGCCGCCGTCGGCGCCCTGTTCTTCGCCAACGGCGCTCTGCTGGCCAACGTCGTCCCGCGCTTCCCGGAGCTCAAGAGCGGCCTCGGGCTGTCCAACGCCGCGTTCGGGACGGCGGTCGCGGCGTACGGGCTCGGTGCCCTCGTCGTCGGCCTGTCCGCCGGTGTGCTGGTCAGCCGGTGGGGCTCGCGGGTCGTGTCGCCGGCCAGCACTGCCGCCATCGCCGCCAACCTGGTGCTGCTCGCGCTCGCCCCGTCCTGGGCGGTGCTGGCGCTGGGGCTGTTCGTCGCCGGCTCGCTCGACGCGATCGCGGACGTCGCCAACAACGCGCACGGGCTGCGGGTCGAGCGCCGCTACGGCCGCTCCGTCCTCAACTCGATGCACGCGGTCTGGAGCATCGGCGCGGTGTGCGGCGCCGGGATGGGCTCGCTGGCGGTCGGGCTGGGCCTGCCGGTGACCGTGCACCTGCCGGCAGCAGCCCTGCTCATCGCCGTCGTGCCCCTCGTCGCCCGGCGCCACCTGCTGCCCGGGCACGACGCCGAGGAACGGCCGCCGGTGCCTCCTCCGCACGCCGGTGGGCCGGCGCTCCGGCAGCGCTCCGGTCCGGTGCCGCGCCGGCTGGTCGGGAGCCTGGCGGCGCTCGGCGTCATCGCCGCCTCGTCCCAGGCGATCGAGGACGTCGGCGCGACGTGGAGCGCGGTCTACCTGCGGGAGGAGCTCGGCGCGGCCGCGGCCGTCGGCGGGCTCGGCTTCATCGCCCTGCAGACCTGCCAGACGGTCGGCCGCCTGCTCGGCGACCGCGCGGTGACCCGCTTCGGCGACCGCACCGTCGCCCGCGTCGGCGCGGGCGTCGGCGGCTGCGCCATGGCCGCGGCGCTCGCCGCGCCCACGCCGGCAGGGGTCGTCCTCGCCTTCGGCGTCCTCGGGCTCGGCATCGGCACCCTCATCCCGGCCAGCCTGCGCCGGGCCGACGCGCTGCCCGGGCTCCCGGCAGGCACGGGGCTGACCGTCGTCGGCACGATCGACCGCATCGCGATCTTCGCCGCGCCGCCGGTGATCGGCGCCGTCGCCGACGCGACCAGCCTGCGCGTCGGCTTCCTGGTGCTGCCGCTGGCGGCGGCGCTCGTCGTCGGGCTCGCCGGGGTGCTGCCGCGACGGGTGGTCAGCACCGCGTCCCGCTGACGGGACTCGCGCCCGGCGTCCTGCCGGGCCGGCTCGTAGCCTGACGCGGGTGCGCATCGTCACCTGGAACGTCAACTCGATCGGCGCCCGCCTCCCCCGCCTGCTGCCCTGGCTGGAGGAGAACGCCCCGGACGTGGTGGCGCTGCAGGAGACCAAGTGCGCGGACGAGGCGTTCCCGTACGCCGACCTCGCGGCGCTGGGCTACGAGGCCGCCCACTGCGGTGACGGGCGGTGGAACGGCGTCGCCGTGCTGTCGAGGGTCGGGCTCACGGACGTGTCCCGGGTCCTCGACGGCCATCCCGAGCCCCGGCTGGCGTCCGCCCAGTGCGGGCCACTGCACGTCACGTCGGTGTACGTGCCGAACGGCCGGGCCCTCGGCGATCCGCACTACGACTACAAGCTCGCGTGGTTCCGCTCCCTGCGCGAGCGGCTGGACGGCTTCGACCCGGCCCAGCCGCTCGTGGTCATGGGCGACATGAACGTCGCGCTGCGCGACACCGACGTCTGGGACATCAGCGCCTTCGACGGCTCCACGCACGTCACGCCCGCCGAGCGCGACGCCGTGCAGGCGCTGCTCGACTGGGGTCTGGTGGACGTCGAGGCGAGACCGGGCAAGGGCGACGTGCCGTTCACCTACTGGGACTACCGCGCCGGGATGATGCACAAGAACCTCGGGATGCGCATCGACTACGTCCTCGCGACCCGGTCCGTGCCGGTGCGGGACGCCTGGGTCGACCGCGAGGCGCGCAAGGGCAAGGGCGCCTCGGACCACGCCCCGCTGGTGGCCGAGGTGGACCTGCAGCCCTGACACCGCGCGGGCCCGCCCTCCGAGGAGGACGGGCCCGCGGGGGGACGGCGGTGGGCTACTCGAGCCCGCGGCGGATGGCCGCCTCGACCGTCGCCGGGACGGCCGCGGGACCACCGACGACCAGCAGCTCGTCGATCCGGCTCTTGCGGGCCTGCAGCAGGGCGACCGTCGGCTCGACGGTCCGCGGGCTCTGGTCGACGAGCAGCAGCAGACTGCCCCTCTTGG
>CADCUE010000277.1 GCA_902805805.1 uncultured Frankineae bacterium
GCCTGCGCCCGACCGGAGGGTCGAGGTCGCGGCCTCACTCCAGCCCGCCGATCCACCGGCGCAGCAGGGTGCTCGAGGTGTGGCCGGTGTAGGGGAAGTAGGACACCCGTACGCCCACGAGGCCGAAGGAGGTCTCCATCCGGTCCCCCTTCTCCGTGCCCTTCCAGTCGTCACCCTTGAAGATCACGTCGAACTTGAGCTGCTCCCACATGGCGAACTTGTCGACGAAGTCGTCCGCGACCGCCTCGTCGACGAAGCGGATGGCCTGCACGATCTCCAGCCGCTCGGACAGCGGCACGACCGGCCGGCGGCCCTTGGCGGCCTCGGCCGCCTCGTCGGTCACGACCCCGGCGATGAGGTAGTCGCAGTCGAGCTTGGCCCGGCGCAGGATGTTGAGGTGCCCGATGTGGAACATGTCGTACACACCCGGGGCGTAGCCCACGACGGTCATGGGCGGCCGGCACCTGCCCGGACCGTGGCGGCCGGCAGCGCGCGCATCTCGCGGAACCACGTGGGAAGCGCGGCCACGAGGAACAGCACGCAGCCGAGCAGGAGCAGCCCGTAGGCCCACAGGAACAGCGGCGTCAGGGCGAGCACCAGCAAGACGACGCACAGCAGGCCGTAGTCGGTGGGCAGGACCAGCAGCGAGCGCAGCACCGGGGCCGGCACCCCCGCGGGCTCGGCGGCCGGGGGTGGCGCGTGCCGCTCGCGCAGCTGGCCGGTGAGGATGACCGTGAAGAACCACACGTTGCCCACGACCGCGAAGGCCAGCGGCAGCAGCAGCACCACGTCGTCGACGGCCTGCCGGTGCAGGTGCAGCAGCACCGCGAGGTGGATCGAGGCGGTCTTGGCGCTGTCGAGGACGTGGTCGAGCCACTCCCCCGCCGGGCTGCCGCTGCCCTGCAGCCGCGCGAGCTGACCGTCGGCCGAGTCGAGGCCGTAGCCGAGCAGCAGGACCAGGCTGATGGTCACGCCGTGCAGGAAGGTCGAGGCGAACGGGATGCCCGCGATGGCGGAGAACGTGCACAGCGCGCTGAGGAAGGTCACCTGGTTCGGGGCGAGCCCCATGGCGTAGGCCAGCGCCGCGAACTGCCGCCCGAGCCGGCGGTTGACGAACCGGGAGTAGGCAGGAGCTCCCTTGCTCGTCTTCTGGTGCGAGGACAGGCGCTGCACCGCATCGCGGTAGCCGCCGTCCCCCTGCGCCGAGGCCGTCTGGTTCACAGCGCCGGGCAGGGGCGCAGTGCAGGTGCTGCGTTCCCCATGTCCGGCCACCCTCCCTGCCTCGACACGGACCGCCGCTTCCTTGACGTCCCGTCCCCGACAGCCTGCGTGACATCCGTCCGTCCCGCCGTCACGTTCAGCGCGTGTCCCCTGTCCGGGTGAGCCCGATCCACCACCCGGGCGAGGCAGCCGACGTACAGTCAGTGACGTCCGAGCGCCGAGCCTACGGTAGCGCACAGGGGCCGTTCCGACGGCGGGACGGACGGACGACGGAGGTGGCGGTGAGCGGCCGACAGGCGCGGTCCGACGCTGCCCTGGCCGTGCTGGCGTGCGCCGTCGTCGGCCTGGTCACGGCCTGCTCGGGCAGCTCCAGCGCCTCGTCGTCCCTCGCCGCCGGCGCCACCGGCTCCCCGAGCAGCCGGCCTGCGGCCGGATCCCCGTCGCCGTCCCCGGCTCCAGCCGCCACCTCCGCGGGTCAGCCGACCACTGCTGCGCCACGGGCGGACGAGGTGCCGGTGCTGGCGGTGCGACCAGGGGCTGCACCGCCGTCGGAACGGCTGGCCGCCCCCACCGTCCCGTTCGACGCGCCGGCCGCCTTCCCGGACGGCGTGACCGTTCGGGTGCGCGACGTGGCGCACGCGGTGACGAGCGACACGGGTGCCGGGGCGCGGCCGGGGCAGGACGTCACCACGCTGGCCGTGGAGCTCGTCAACGGCTCCCCGCGGCCGGTGGACCTGTCCGGCGTCGTGGTCGCGGTCACCCACGGCCCCGACCGGGTGCGCGCGGACCCGGTCTACGGAGGCGGTCAGGAGGACTTCTCCGGCGCAGTGCCACGCGGTGGGCGCGCCGCCGCGGTCTACGCCTTCGCCCTCCCCCGGAAGGCGCGTGGCGACGTCACCCTCACCGTCGACTTCGACGGTCGCCACGCCCCGGCCGTGTGGCGGGGAGCGGTCGACTAGTCGGGCACGCCAGGTCCACCACCATCGACAACGCACGTCCGTCCCTGCCCCTGCACGTGCGCCGCCCCCGCGGCGTCCTCCCGAAAGGTCCTCCACATGTCTGCGGTCTCCCCGCGGTTGCGCAACGTCGCCGTCGTCCTCGCCGGCGGCAGCGGTCTGCGCGTCGGGCTCGACATCCCCAAGCAGATGCTCAAGGTCGCGGGCCGCACGATCATCGAGCACACCATCGACGCGCTGCACAGCTGCGCCGAGATCGACGAGATCGTGGTGGTGATGGCGGCGGACTACCTGCCGCAGGTCGACCAGCTGCTCGGCCGGGACAAGTTCCCCAAGATCACGCAGCTGGTGGCAGGTGGCCGGGACCGCAACGAGTCGACGCGCAACGCGCTCGCGGTGCTCGGCGACGAGGAGTGCAACGTGCTGTTCCACGACGCGGTCCGGCCGCTCGTGTCCCGGCGCGTCCTGCTCGACTGCATCGCGGCCCTGCGCACGCACGAGGCGGTGGACGTGGCCATCCCGTCCGCGGACACGATCGTCCAGGTGGACGAGCACGAGACGATCGTCGAGATCCCCGACCGGGCCCACCTGCGCCGCGGCCAGACGCCGCAGGGTTTCCGGCTGTCCGTCATCCGCCGGGCCTACGAGCTCGCCGCCGACGACCCGACCCTGCACGCGACCGACGACTGCGCGGTCGTGCTGCACTGCCTGCCCGAGGTCCCGATCCACGTCGTCCGCGGCGACGAGCAGAACATGAAGATCACCTACCCGCTCGACCTGTTCCTGGCCGACAAGCTGTTCCAGCTGGGGTCGCACCTCACCGTCCCGCGCACCGACGAGGAGCTCGTCGCGGCCCTGTCCGGCAAGACCGTCGTCGTCTTCGGCGGCAGCTACGGCATCGGCGCTGACGTGGTCCGGCTCGCGACGGACGCCGGCTGCCACGTCTTCCCGCTGGGGCGCAGCACCACCGGGACGCACATCGAGCGGGCCAGCGACGTGCAGGAGGCGCTGGAGCGGGCCCACGCCGAGACCGGCCGCATCGACGCGGTCATCCTCACGGCGGCCGAGCTCTACCGGGGATCGCTGGCCGAGATGACCGACGAGGACGTGATGCGCCAGCTGCAGGTGAACTACCTGGCGCCCATCAACGTCGCGCGGGCCGCGCAGCCCTACCTCGCCAAGACGCAGGGCCAGCTGCTGTTCTTCACCTCCAGCTCCTACACCCGCGGCCGGGCCGGCTACGTCCTCTACTCCTCCACCAAGGCGGCGCTGGTCAACCTCACGCAGGCGATCGCCGACGAGTGGTCGAGCGACGGCATCCGCGTCAACGTCATCAACCCCGAGCGGACGCAGACGCCCATGCGCCTCAAGGCGTTCGGGGAGGAGCCGGCCGAGACGCTGCTCACCAGCGAGGCGGTGGCCGCGACCGTGCTCGACCTGCTCACCTCGGACCTGACCGGTCACGTGGTGGACGTGCGCATGTCCCGTCCGGGCGCGACCGGACCCGACCCCCGCGTGGTCGAGTCCAAGGAGGTCCCGCAGATCGTGTACGAGGTCGCCGGCTAGGTGCTGCGGGCGGTGCTCCCGGGCGCGGCCGGGCGCCGCCGCCGCCCGGAGGTGAGCAGCTCGCGGCACAGCTGCTCGTACTGCTCGGCCACGGCGTCCCACGTGTAGTCGGCTGCCGCCCGGTCGCATCCCCGCCGGCCGCGCTCGCGGGCCCGCTCCGGCTCGGCCTCCGCCTCGGCCAGCTGCCCGGCCAGCGTGTCGGCGTCGGGCCAGAACACCCCCGCGTCCCCCAGCACCTCGCGGTTGAAGACGACGTCGAAGGCGAGCACCGGAGCGGACGCGCCCATGGCGCGCAGCAGGGACGGGTTCGTGCCGCCGACGCTGTGCCCGTGCACGTACGTCAGCGACCCGGCGTACAGCGCGTCGAGCAGCTCCTGGTCCCAGACCGGGCCGACGAGCCGCACCCGCTCGTCGCCCTCGGCCGCTCGCCGGATGCCGTCGGTGTAGGCCTGCGCGTACGGCGCGGCGCCGACGACGACGAGCGGCCGCGTGGCGGTGCTGCGCAGATGGGCGTCGACGGCCTCGCGGACGTGGTTCTCCGGCTCGAAGCGGGCCACCACGAGGTGGTAGCCCCCCGGCGCGAGGTCCAGCTCGCCCAGCCGGTGCAGCGCCGGGCGCTCCAGCACCGGGGCGCCGTACGGGATGAAGGTGCTGTCCACCGCGTGCACCGCCCGGTAGTGCGCCTGGATCCCGCGGGCGTCGGCGATGAGCGCGTCGGCCCAGCGGACCGCCAGCCGCTCGCAGGCCTGGTAGTAGCGGCGACCGGTCGGCCCCCACTTGCTGCGCTGCCACTCCAGCCCGTCGACGTGCACCGCGGTCGGCACGCCGGCCGCCCGCAGGGCCGGCAGCAGGGGGGCGTTGGCGGCGTTGAAGACGATCGCGACGTCGGCGTGGCGCGCGTCGCGGTGCAGGACCGACAGGCTGGTGTGCGAGAGCGTCTCCAGCACCTTGCGCTGGACGGCGGGCAGGTGCACCAGCCGCATGCCGAGGTGCTCGCGCTGGGTCCGGTCGCCCGTGCGGCAGAACACCGTGACGTCGTGGCCGCGCTCGACCAGTCGACAGCCGACCTCTTCGACCGCGGTCTCGAAGCCTCCGTACTGAGCCGGAACCCCTCGCGTGCCGATCAGTGCGATTCTCACCCGCTGCGTCTCCCGGACCTCGTGCCGCCCCCGGCGGGCAAGGTAGCAAGCGTGCAGGTCCGGCTACCCAGCGTCGCGGACCCGTGAGCGCGTGGTCGTCAGGGCACCCCGTCCGTGCCGCGAGCCGGGCTCGAGTCCGAGGGCCTCGGCGACGTCGTCCGGCAGCGGCCGGCCCTGCGTCGCCGCGTCGCTGTCGGAGCGGATGCCGTAGTTCCCGGCAGCCCGGTCCATGAAGGGGTCCTTCTCGCCCGTGAGGTCCTGGCCGTTGTCCTCCCTGTCCCGCGCCCGCTGGAAGTCCTCCAGTGTCTCGTAACCGGTACGGCTGCCGCCCCGCCAGTCGATGAGCACCTGGTCGTCCGCGGCGCGCCGGTGGTAGGTGTTGTGGTCCATCCGGCGCATGAACTCGCCGGGCCCGGTGTTGTCGCCCTTCGACGACGTCCGCCAGGCGCTGAACGACGGCTCGCCGCCGGACAGGACGTTGTTGGAGAAGTCGTTGTCCACGGTGTCCGGGCCGACGTCGTCCCAGCCGTCGACCCCCGGCGATCGGTCGTCGTCGTAGATCAGGACGTTCGTGCCGTTGTCCACGAGCGTGTTGTGGTAGATCCACATGCGGGCGGACCCGGACTTCAAGCCGTAGTCCCCGTTGCCGACCATGAGGTTGTCGGCGATGACGCCGCGTGAGGAGACCTCGTAGTACAGGCCGGCGGCGTCGTTGTCCCGGAAGACGTT
This sequence comes from uncultured Frankineae bacterium, assembly GCA_902805805.1. Next base: position 5,612 of record CADCUE010000277.1, read on the forward strand.
GCCCGTGATCACCGCTCGCGAGCAGTCGAGGTCGCACCAGAGCCCGGCACCCTCCGCGGTGTTCGCGAAGACGTTGCCGCGCACGGTGAGGCCGTTCATGTGCGCCAGCTTGGAGCCTGCTGCGGCGCACGAGGCGCGGCAGCCCTTGCCGAACAGCTCGGCGTTGTTGCCGTCGAAGAGGTTGTCCTCCACGAGCAGGTCGTCCTTGCGGTCCTCCGTCGACGAGCCGTTGGCGTCGAGGCCGTTGAAGCCGTTGCGGACGAACCGGTTGCCCCGGACCACGGCCCGCCGCGGATCGGCCAGGCTCAGCCCCGCTCCTGCCATCTGGGTGAAGGCGTTGTTCTCGAACAGGTTGTCCGAGTCGTTGCTCAGGACGGCGCCGTGCGTGGCGTTCGCGTTGTACTCGTTGGTCGCGTAGCGGCGGAAGCCCAGGCCCTTGACCGCCGACTCCCCCTCGCCACCTTCCAGGCGCAGCGCCATGGGACGTGCCGACATCTCCACGAGACGTCCTCGCGGGTCGGTGCCCAGGACGACGCGGCGGGCCTGCTGGTCGTAGAAGAAGCTGTCCGCCTCGACGTCGTCCTGCGACACCACCTCGCGGACCGGGACGCCGTCCAGGAACAGCATCTGCGGGTCACCCGCGGCGGGGTTGGCGTCGTGACCCCCCATGTCGACGTGGGTGCAGGGGCCCCTGTTGTCCTCCCGCTGGTTCGCCCACGGCTCGTCGTAGTAGTCGCCTGCGCAGAAGTCGGGCGTCGACCAGTCCTCGAGGACCCACGTGCCGTCCTCGCCCTCGACCCACCCCGTCGTCACGTCGGCGCCGTCGAACCAGGCCTGCTCGTGCGGATGGGCCTGCAGGGTGAAGGTCTTGTCGATGCTGTCGCTCGAGCCGTCCCGGTAGGTGCCGCCCCTGACCACGACGGTGCCGCCGTCCGGCACCCGGTCGATCGCCCGCTGGAGGGTGCGCACCGGCGCGGCCTCGTCGCCGGCGGCCTCGTCGTCGCCCGTCGTCGCCAGGAAGACCGCTCCGTCGGGGATCTCGTAGGCGGTGTCGGGGATCGACGTCGGCGGGCCGGCCACCTCGTCGCTGCTGCGCTCCGGCGGTGCGGACGCCGGCCGCAGGACCACTGCTGCCACGGCAGCGAGCACGAGCAGGACGAGGACCAGGAGACCGAGACGAGCCCCCGAGGGGCGTGCGCCAGCGACGCGGGTGCTGGTCTTCAACGGACGGGCCTCGGGGGGTCGGCGGGACGGGCTCGCCAGCCCTGGGGGCACGGCGTACGGACGAGGTCCGTCTTCACCGCAACGTGCGTCGCAGAACCCTCGTTCCGCACGCCGGAGCACCCCGGGTCTGTGAGCAGCCGGGAACACGTGCACTGACCTTGCATGTTCCCCCACCGTCCGGGAAGGGCCGTGGGCGCCCCTCACGCGTGCCAGGTCCGGACG
>CADCUE010000278.1 GCA_902805805.1 uncultured Frankineae bacterium
CGAAGAAGCGGTCGAGCTCCGCGGTGCTCGCGCAGCGCAGGGGCGCCGACCGGCCGACCGCGCGCGGGTCGAAGGCCACGAGGTCGAAGCGCTCCCGGACCACGGGCAGGACCTGCGCCCACGTCGCCTGCAGGTGCTCGACGGCCGACAGCCCCGGGCCGCCGGGGTTGACGACGATCGAGCCGATGCGGTTGGCCGGGTCGGCGGCCGGCAGCCGCGTCAGCGCCAGCGGGACGGTGCCCTGCGCCGGGTCGTCCTCGACGACGGGCACCTCCAGGGTGGTGCAGGTGAAGTCGTCCCCGCAGGGCGTCCACACGAGCTCGTCGGCCGGGCTCGCGCTCGGCCGCGCCGACGACCGGGCGTCGGGCTCGGGATCGGGCTCGGAGGCCGAGCAGGCCGGCAGCACCACCAGCAGGGCGCCCACGAGGGCGACGAGGCGGGTGCGTCGTGCACCCCGCTCACCGCCGCCGGTCCGCGTCACGTGGTGAGCCTGCCCGGACCGGGCACATCGAGCACATGGCTCTCGGGTTCGGCGTCGACGTCGGTGGCAGTGGCATCAAGGGGGCGCCGGTCGACCTCGACCGCGGCGCCCTCGCGCAGGAGCGGGTGCGCCTCGCCACGCCGCAGCCGGCGACGCCGGACGCCGTCTGCGACGTGGTGGCGCAGGTGCTCGAGCAGTCGGGGGCCCCGGACGGCCCGTTCGGCCTGACGCTGCCGGCCGTGGTCACGTCCGGCACGGCACGGACGGCCGCCAACATCGACCCGGCGTGGATCGGCACCGACGTCGCGGCGCTCGTGCGCGAGCGCACCGGCCGCGACGCGGTCGTCGTCAACGACGCCGATGCCGCCGGGCTCGCCGAGGTGCGGTACGGCGCGGCCCGCGACGTCCGCGGCACGGTCCTCGTGCTCACCCTCGGCACCGGCATCGGCAGCGCGCTCGTCCGGGACGGCCGGCTCGTCCCCAACACCGAGCTCGGCCACCTCGAGCTCGGCGGGCACGACGCCGAGACGCGCGCCTCGGACGCCGCCCGCAAGCGCGAGGACCTGTCCTGGGAGCAGTGGGCCGAGCGCGTCCAGGCCTACCTGCGGCACGTCGACGCCCTGCTCTGGCCCGACCTCGTCGTGCTCGGCGGCGGGGTGAGCAAGAAGACCGACCGGTGGCTGCACCTGCTCGACGTCCGGCCCGAGCTGCGCCCCGCCGAGCTGCTCAACGACGCCGGCATCGTCGGGGCGGCCCTCCTGGCGTCGGAGGGAGCCCCGGCGGCCGGCTGACTACCAGGGGACGGGCGTCCGGTCCTCCCACAGCAGACCGGTCTCGCCCGCCTCGCGGGAGGCCAGCCACAGCACCGTGTCGGCCCCCTGCTCGGCGCTGCGGGGGGCGTCCGGGCCGCCCATGTCGGTGCGGCAGTGCCCGGGGCAGACGGCGTCGACGAGCACGCCCCTGCGGCCGTCGCCCAGCTCGGCCGACAGGTTCTTCGTGAGCGCGTTGACCGCCGCCTTCGACACGCGGTACGGCGCCAGGCCGCCCGCCGTGCCCGGTCCGCTCATGCGTCCGAGGCACGCGCTGAGGGTGACGACCCGCCCGCGGCGCCGCTCCACCATGCCGGGCACGAAGGCCGCGGTCGTCGCGAAGACCCCGTCGAGGTTGGTGCCGAGCACGCGCCGCCACTCCTGCGGCGACGTCCGCAGCGTCTTGGCCGAGCGCTCGCTCATGACGCCGGCGGCGTTGACGAGCACGTCGACCGCGCCGAGCGGCCCGAGGGCGTCCGCGAGCGCGCGCACGGCCTCGACGTCCGAGACGTCGACCGCACGACCCGTGGCGTCGACGTCCTCGAGCACCAGGTCGGCCACCGCCTGCTCCACCCGGCCGGCGTCCTGCCCGACGACCACCACCGTGGCCCCGGCCCGGCCCAGCCCGCGGGCGACCTCGAGCCCGATGCCGCGGGTGCCGCCCGTCACGAGCGCCACCGAGCCGTCGAGGGAGCCGGACTGCGGGGCCGTCATGGCGACACCCTCGCCGGGCGCGACGTGACCCGCCACCGGAGCGGGTAGGGGCGCCGCATGAGCGAACCGTCGCACCCCTCCACGACCCCCGGCGGCCCCGTCGACGACCGGCGCGCCGACCCCCCGGCGCCGGCCTCGGCACGCGACGACGGCGGCGCTCCCGCGACGGAGGCGCAGCGCGAGGCCGAGGAGACCGTGCGCTCGATCAGCCGCCTGGAGGAGTCGAACTGAGCCGCGGGGCTGCGCCCGCCGCCCTCCGGTGACGAGTAGCCTCGACCCCCGGGCAACGCAACCGGAACACACTCAGGAAGAGGCGCGCAGCGTGTCGACGCAGCCGGGACAGCAGACGGACTTCGGGGCCAACGAGTGGCTGGTGTACGAGATCCACCAGCAGTACCTCAAGGACCCCGACAGCGTCTCGGAGGCCTGGCGCGAGTTCCTCTCCGACTACCGCCCCGAGGACGGCGCGGCCGGCGGCACGGCAGCGCCGTCCACCCCCAACGGCAGCCCACCGGCCCCGCAGGCCGCGGCGCCCGCCCCGGCCC
>CADCUE010000279.1 GCA_902805805.1 uncultured Frankineae bacterium
ACCCGACGCATCCGGAGCCGCTGCCCCGGTGTCCAGGTCGCGGTCCTGACCTCCTCCTCGGACGGGGAGCGCGTGTGGGACGCGCTGGACGCCGGCGCCGTCGGCTACCTGCTCAAGGACTCCGAGCCGGCGCAGCTGCGCGCGGCCGTCCGGGCGGTCAGCCGCGGCGAGTCCCCCCTCGACCCCCGTGCGGCCCGCTCCATGCTCGAGGCGCGCCGGCCGGAGAAGGCGGTGTCCGGGCTGACCGAGCGCGAGCGCCAGGTGCTGTCCCTGATCGCGCAGGGCCGGGCCAACAAGCAGATCGCCCGGTCGCTCGGCATCTCCGAGCCCACCGTCAAGGCGCACGTGACCAGCATCTTCCACCGCATCGGCGTGACCGACCGGACCTCCGCCGCCCTGTGGGCGCAGCGCAACCTGTCCCCGGACCGGTCGAGCCGCTGATCAGCCCCGACGAGCTCGTGCCCGCCTCGTCGTCCGCCTGCCCCCGCCCGGGGGAGCACGCCGCCTACGACGGTGGCCGTGCAGGCCCCACGGGGACCCGGGCGGCGATCTCTTGCAGGACCTCCCAGGCCGGTGTGCGCAGCGCCGGGTCGTCGGGCCACTCCTCCACCACGTCGCAGGCCCACTGGGCCCACTGCTCGGTCATCTGGGCGAAGTCGGCGAGGTACTTGCCGACCAGGACCAGCTGCGGGGTGCGCTCCGGGAACGGGCCGCTGCCGGTCAGGTAGCTGGTGGCGATCTGGGCGTCCCTGAGCGCCTGCTGCTGCGCCCACGCGGTGACAGCGGTGAGCGTCGCGAGCAGGTCCTGCCGACTGCCGTGCTCGGCGAGGAACACCTTGACGAGGAACTCGCCCTCGAGCGCCGGGTCCTGCACCGGCTCGGCGAGCCACCGCGCCAGCTCGCGCCGCCCGTCGTCGGTGATCGTGTAGCGGGCACGGGTCCGCCGGCCGACCTGCTCCTCGCTGCCGGCCGCGAGCGAGTGCTCCGCCAGCTTCTTCGGCTCCTCGTACAGCTTGCTCACCGCGCGCGGCCAGAAGCTGGACAGGCTCCGCTGCATCTGCTGCGTCAGCTCGTAGGTCGTCCACGGGCGGATGGCGAGCAGCCCGAGCAGGGCGTACGACGTCGTCGTGAGCTTCGACCCTCTCGCCACGATCCTCCCCAAAAGGCTAGCCGTGAGGTTGCTCCCTATGGGAGGGTACGGGCTCGGTCGGCGCCATGAGTGCTCGCGCTCGAACTGCAGGGTCCGCAAGCGCAGGAGATGTCGTGTCACCGTCACCGCCACCGTCACAGCGGCCGACGCCGTTGCCGACCCGACGGTGATCGGGACGGCCGGCGCCTCTTCGGCACGAGCCCGCAGCAGCCTCAGCCTGCCCGGGGAGCCGGCCAGCGCATCGGTCGCGCGCCAGGTGGTGCGCGATGCGCTGGATCTCGCCGGTCGCAGCCACTGGAGCGACGCGGCGGAGCTGGCGTCCACGGAGATCGTCAGCAACGTCGTGCTGCACGCCCACACCGACCTGCAGCTGACGGTCGAGGTCTTCGACCACGTCGTCCGGGTGGAGGTCCGCGACTTCAGCCCGGTGCTGCCGGTGCAGCGCGACTACAGCGCGCACGCCACGACGGGCCGCGGCATGGCGCTGGTCGCCGCGGTCAGCTCCGAGCACGGCGTCAGCGACGTCGGACCCGACGGCAAGACGGTCTGGTTCACCGTCGGCGGTGACGCCGTCGAGCAGAGCGAGTCCGAGCTGCTCGCCGCCTGGGAGGACGCCGACTGGGACCTCGGCGAGCTCCTCGACCAGCCCCCGGGCGACGTCGGCGAGGACGTCGTGACGGTGCACCTGCTCGGCCTGCCGCCGATGCTGTGGCTGGCAGCGCGCGAGCACCACGACGCCCTGGTGCGCGAGCTGTCGCTGCACCTCGCGCAGCACGAGCAGGACGGCCCGTCGGTCGACGTGCCGGCGACCGACCTCGCCCGCTCGACCGTGTCGGCGGCCGTGGTGGAGGCCGTGGAGCGCTCGCAGCGGTCGGGCGCGGCGCGCCGGGCGGAGCCCACCGGTCCGGCCACCCCGCTGCCCGACGCGCCGGAGGCCGTGGACCTCGAGCTGGCCGTGCCGTCCGGTGCGGGAGCGGCGTTCCGGGCCATGCAGGCGACCCTCGACGCGGCGGAGGAGCTCGCCGAAGCCGGGCTCCTGCTCGTCCGGCCCGGCCAGCCGGAGATCGTCGCGGTCCGCGACTGGGTGTGCGAGCAGGTCGTCGCGCAGCTGGCAGGCGCTGCGCCGGCGCCGTGGGCAGGCGCGGACCAGGAGCAGTTCACCGTCGTCACGAAGGTCCGGGCGCACCCGCGCAGCGAGTGGGACGTCGCGCTGGTGCGGGACTCCTCCTGCGGGGTCGTCGCCGCGGACGAGGCCAACCGCATCGTCGCGGTGAGCGAGCCGCTCTGCGACGTGCTCGGCTGGGCGGTCGACGACCTCGTCGGGCGCCGGGTGGTGACCGTCATCCCCAAGCGCTACCGGGAGGCGCACGTCGCCGCCTTCACCCGGCACCTGACCACCGGTGAGGCGCACCTGCTCGACGTCCCGCTGGTCGTCCCGGTGCTGCGCGCCGACGGCACGGAGCTCATGTGCACGCTGCTCGTGCAGCAGGCGCCCACCGACGGGCGGGCGGTCTACCTCGCCTGGATCGAGCCGCTCGGCGACGCCCCTCCGTAGCACCGGCCGGCGCGTGTCCTTGGTCACTCCGGCGCGGGGATGTGGAGGAGGTCCTCCGCTTGTGGGTACCGTCGGTCGTCAGACACCTCGCGCCGGAGCACCCGTTGTCACGCACCCGTACCGACCGCCTGACCTTCGCGGTGCTGTGCGCCGGCGTCTCGGCCTTCTCCCTCCTGCAGTCGATGGTCAACCCCGTCCTGCCGACCATCCAGGTCGCTCTGGACACCGACCAGCGGACCGTGACCTGGCTGCTCACGGCCTACCTGCTGTCCGCGTCGGTGTTCACGCCGATCGTCGGACGGATCGGCGACAAGGTCGGCAAGGAGCGGATGCTGGTCGTCGCGCTCGGTGCGCTGGCTCTCGGCTCGCTGATCGCCGCCCTCGCGCCGACCATCGGGGTGCTGATCTTCGCCCGGGTCGTCCAGGGCGCCGGCGGCGGCGTCCTGCCGCTGACCTTCGGCATCATCCGCGACGAGTTCCCGAGCGAGCGGGTGGCCGGAGCGATCGGGACCGCTGCGGCGCTGCTCGCCGTCGGCGGCGCGGTCGGCCTCGTGGTCGCCGGGCCGCTCGTCGAGGCGCTGAGCTACCACTGGCTGTTCTGGCTCCCGATGGTCCTCACCTCGGTCGCCGGCCTCGCCGCCTGGCTGTACGTGCCTGCCTCGCCCGTCCGCAACGAGAGCCGCATCGACGTGCGGGCCGCCGTGCTGATGTCGGCCTGGCTGATCTGCCTGCTGCTGCCGGTGAGCCAGGGCCGGGACTGGGGCTGGGCCTCACCGCTGTCCGTGGGCCTGCTGAGCGCGGCGGCACTGCTGTGCGCCCTGTGGGTGCGCACCGAGGTCCGCAGCGACGCGCCCCTCATCGACATGCGGATGATGCGCATCCCGGCGGTGTGGACCACCAACCTGGTGTCGCTGCTGTTCGGCGTCGGGATGTACGCCGGCTACGCCTTCCTCCCGCAGTTCCTGCAGACGCCCGAGCGGGCGGGCTACGGCTTCGGGGCCTCCGTCACCGCCTCCGGGCTGCTGCTGCTGCCGCAGTCCCTGGCCACGTTCGCCGCCGGACTGGTGTCCGGCCGTCTCGCGGCGAGGTACGGCTCGAAGCGCCTGCTCGTGGTGGGCGCCGCCCTGTCCGCCGTCTCCCAGCTCGCCCTCGCGCTGGTGCACGCCTCCGTCGCGCAGGTGCTGGCCGCGACCGTGCTCGGCGGTGCGGCGTTCGGCCTGGCCTTCGCCGCCATGTCGAACCTCGTGGTCGAGGCCGTGCCGCGGTCGCAGACCGGCGTCGCCAGCGGCATGAACGCCAACATCCGCACCGTCGGCGGGGCGATCGGCGGAGCGGTGCTGGGTTCCGTCGTCACTGCCGGAGCGCGGGCCGACGGCCTGCCGGTCGAGGCGGGGTACACCGCCGGCTTCGCGGTCCTCGCCGGCTGCTCGGCGGTCGCTGCCCTCGTCGCCCTGCTCGTGCCGGTGCCGCGCCAGCCGGAGACCGCGCTCGAGGACGGGCTGCTCGAGGACCGGCTGCTCGAGGACGGGCTGCTGGCGGACAGGGCCTTCGAGGACGGGGTCCGGCACCCCGAGCTCGCGCTGGTCGCCTCCGGTCCGCTCGTCAGCGACACCGCCCGCTGACGTGACGGTCCGTCCGCTGCGGCGCGACGCCGCCGCCAATCGCGAGCGCGTGCTCGACGCCGCCGCCGAGGTCTTCCACGAGCACGGCGTGAGCGCCGGCCTGGAGGACGTCGCCCGCCGCGCCGGGGTGGGCGTCGCCACCGTCTACCGCCGCTTCCCGTCCCGCGAGGCGCTGCTCGAGGCCCTGCTGTCGGACCTGCTGCAGGTCTACCTCGACGAGGCCGACAGCGCGCGGGCGCGGCCCGACGGCACAGGCCTCGCGGCCTTCGTGCGCACCGTCGCCGAGGTGCAGGCCACCCCGCGCGGCTGCGCGCTGCGGCTGTGGAGCTCGCCGGCCGTGGAGGAGCTGCGGGGGCGGCTGCACGCGCAGATGGAGCTGCTCATCGCCGACGCGCAGCAGCACGGGACCTGCCGCGACGGCGTCACCGTCGGCGACCTCGTGGGGGTGCTCGTCGCGCTGCGCGGGATCCGCGAGACGCCGACGTCCACCGCAGGGCTGGACTGGCGCCGCCACCTCGAGCTGTGCCTGGCGGGCCTGCGGCCCTGAGCCCGGCGGGCGAGGCCACCGCCGGAGGGACCGGCAGCCGCACCCCCTGACCGACCGGGCGGCTGCGCGGCGCAGGTGCCGGTCTCCGTCACCGCGGGACCTCGCACCAGACGACCTTGCCGCTGCCGAGGGTGCGCACGCCCCAGTCGGACGCCAGCGCGGCCAGGATGAGCAGGCCGCGACCTCCCTCGTCGCTCGGACCGGCATCGAGGGGCTGTGGCCAGCGCGGATCCGTGTCCCCGACCTCGATGACGAGCCGGTCCGTGAGCAGGCGCAACCTCACCTGCTGGGGCCGGACGGCGTGGGTGAGGGCGTTGTTGACCAGCTCGGTGACGAGCAGGGCGGCGGTGTCGACGACCTCGGTCCTGACCGACCACCCGCTCAGCACGTCCGTGGTGGCCCGTCGTGCGCTGCGCGCGGCGCGAGGGTCGCTCCGCAGGTCGAGCTGGAAGGGCAAGGGGACGTCGGTGTGCGGCACCCGTACTGCCAGCACGGCGACATCGTCGTCCCGTGCGCCCTCGTGCACGACCATGACCCGATCCGCCAGTCGCTCGAGGTCGTCGGCGCCGGTCGCGCGCACCACGTCCCGCAGTCGTCGGATGCCGGTGTCGATGTCGGTGTCACGACGCTCGATGAGACCGTCGGTGTAGAGCAGGAGCGCGCAGCCGGGCCGGAACGGGACCGTCACGGTCTGGTAGCCGTGCTCGCCGGTGCCCAGCGGCGGGCCGACCGTCACCTGCACCTCGTCGCAGTCGCGGCCGTCGAGGAGCAACGCCGGCGGGTGACCGGCACTGGCCAGGGTCAGCTCGGAGTCCCCCGCGTCGTGGACGGCGTAGATGCAGGTGACGATCTGCCCGATGTCGCGGTCCTCGCTGAGGTGCTCGACCATGCGGCCGAGCAGGTCGAGCACCCGGTGCGGGGGCAGGTCGAGCTGCGAGTACGCGCGCACCGCAGCGCGCAGCTGCCCCATGACGGCAGCGGCATGGACTCCGCGTCCCATGACGTCGCCGATCACCAGGGCGGTCCGTCCCGCGCCGAGGGCGATGACGTCGTACCAGTCACCACCGACCTCGACGTCCACCGCGCCGGGGAAGTACCTGGCGGCGACCTCGAGCATCGAGGTCGACGACCGCGCGACGGTGTCCGGGAGCATCGAGCGCTGCAGCGCGAGGGCGACCGCGTACTGCTGCTCGTGCAGCGCGGCAGTCGCGAGCGAGGTGGCGAGCTGGCCGGCGAGCAGCTGCAGGAAGTCCAGCTGCTCGTCGTCGACCGGCCGTCGGGGGTTGAGCGCGAGCGCGAGCAACGCCATGGGGACGGGCGAGCCGGGCTGCACCAGCGGCAGCACGAGAGCCGCTGTGGAGGACGTGCGCCACGGCCACGACGTGAGGTCCGGCACGTGGAGCTCCAGAGGGTCGACGAGCTGCATGCGTCGACTGGCGGCTGCCTCGGCCAACGGCCAGAGCGTGTACGTCGAGGAGGTCAGGTCGACCTCCCGGGGGAACACGTCGCTGCTCGCGGGCGTCGGGGAGGTGGCTCTCGAGCTGGTCGGCGGCGCGCTCCTCGCGCTCGCCCTCGGCTTCCTCGGGCGCGAGCTGCTGAGCCGCAACGCCCTCGCCTCCGCCGGCCTCTACCCGTTGGCGGCGGTCGGGCTCGCCCTGCTGTCCTACGCCGCCGGCAACGCGCTCCACCTGTCCGGGTTCCTGGCCGTCTACCTCGCGGGGCTCGTCCTCGGCAACGCGCGGCTGCCGCACCGGCGCGCGATCGTCGGGTTCGCCAGCTACCTCGCGCTGCTCGCCGAGGCCGGCATGTTCGTGCTCCTCGGCCTGCTCGCGAGCCCTGAGCGGCTGCCGTCAGCGCTGCCGCTGGCGCTGCTCATCGGCGCGGCGGCGACGTTCCTGGCCCGCCCGCTGGCCGTCGTCGTCAGCGGGCTCCCGTTCCGGCTGCCCTGGCGCGAGCAGGTGTTCCTGTCGTGGGCCGGGCTGCGCGGCGCCGTACCCATCGTCTTCGCCACCATCCCGGTGACCGCCGGGCTGGCCGGCGCCGAGCAGGTCGTCGACGTGGTCTTCGTCCTCGTCGTCGTCTACACGCTCGTGCAGGCGCCCACCCTGCCGTGGGTCGCCAAGCGCCTGGGCGTGGTGGTGGCTGGGCACGC
>CADCUE010000280.1 GCA_902805805.1 uncultured Frankineae bacterium
CCACCGGACGCCGGGGACACCGTCGACCATCGTGTCCTCGAGCACGATGCCCGAGGCGTTGAGCCGGTCGCGGACCGCGTCGGCCTGCGCCCAGTCCTTGCGGGCCCGGGCGTCCGCCCGGGCCTCCACCGCGATCGCCACCAGCGCGTCGACCACGGGCGCGAGCTCGCCGCCGCCCGAGGCCGGCCACTGCTCGACCGGGTCGAGCGCCAGCACGGCCAGCATCCGGCGGACGACCTGCAGCGTCGCGGCCAGTGCCGGCAGCTCGCCGGCCGCCAGCAGGGCGTTGCCGGACCGCACGCCCGCGTGCACGACGGCGAGGGCCTGCGGCACGCCGAGGTCGTCGTCGAGCGCGGCCGCGAACTCGTCCCAGGACGCCTTGGCCTGCCCCGGAGCCACACCGGCGGTCGCCTCGGTGGCGTTGCGGACGAACGTCTCGATCCGGCCGTACGCCGACTCGGCGTCGGCGACCGCCTGCGGCGACCACTCGAGCGGCGACCGGTAGTGGCCGGCGCCGAGCGCGTAGCGCAGCACCTGCGGCCGGACGGTCGTCAGCACGTCCTCGACGAGGGTGCTGTTGCCGAGGCTCTTGCTCATCTTCTCGCCGCCGCCGCCGGCCACCGTCACGAGCCCGTGGTGCAGCCAGTGCTGCGCGAAGCCGTGCCCGGCGCACCGGGACTGCGCCAGCTCGTTCTCGTGGTGCGGGAAGACCAGGTCGACGCCGCCGGCGTGCAGGTCGAAGGTCTCGCCGAGGTGGTCGACGGCCATCGCCGAGCACTCGATGTGCCAGCCGGGACGGCCCGGACCCCACGGCGACGGCCAGGACGGCTCGCCGGCCTTGGCGGCCTTCCACAGCGCGAAGTCGAGCGGATCGCGCTTCTCGCCCGTGTGGCCGTGCGCGACCGCCCGGGACGACGCCTTGAGCGCGTCGGGGTCCTGCCCGGACAGCGCGCCGTAGCCCTCGACGGTCCGCACGGACAGGTAGACGTCGCCGCCCGAGACGTACGCGTGCCCGCGCTCGACGATGCGCTCGATGAGCGCCACGATGCTCGGCAGGCTGCCGGTGACCCGCGGCTCGGCCGTCGGCGGCAGCACCTGCACGCTGTCGTAGGCCTGCGTGAAGGCCCGCGTCATGCGGGTGGCGAGTGCCCACCACGGCTCGTCGTCATGGCTCGCGTCGTGGATGATCTTGTCGTCGACGTCGGTGACGTTGCGGACGAGGACCACCTGGAGGTCGCTGGCCAGCAGCCAGCGGTGCAGCACGTCCAGGACCACCGCACTGCGCAGGTGCCCGACGTGGGGGCGGGCCTGCACCGTCGGCCCGCAGACGTACAGCCCGACCCGTCCGGGCTGCAGCGGCGTCAGCGGCCGCACGGAGCGCGCCCGGGTGTCGTACAGGCGAAGGCTCACGGTCGTCGAGGCTACCGGCGCGGGTCCCGAACGGCGGTCCCGAGCGCTCAGCGCTGGACGACGAGGGCGGTCGCGATCGCCGCGAGCCCCTCACCGCGGCCGGTGAGCCCGAGGCCGTCGGTCGTGGTGGCGCTCACGCTGACCGGCGCGCCGACCGCTCGCGACAGCGCCGCCTCTGCCTCCGCCCGGCGAGGTCCAAGCCGGGGGGAGTTGCCGATGACCTGCACCGCGACGTTGCCGATGACGAGCCCGGCGGCCTCCACCCGACGCCGCGTCTCGGCGAGCAGGGCCACGCCGGACGCGCCCTTCCACTCGGGGGCGCTCGTGCCGTAGTTGCTGCCGAGGTCGCCGAGCCCGCTCGCCGACAGCAGCGCGTCGCAGGCCGCGTGCGCCGCCACGTCACCGTCGGAGTGGCCGGCCAGCCCGTCGACCCCCTCCCACAGCAGACCGGCGACCCAGCACGGCCGGCCCGGTGCGTACGGGTGGACGTCGGTCCCGATGCCCGTGCGCGGCAGCGGGCCGCCGCTCATCCTCCCGTCCGGTGCGACGGCTCGGCAGCGGGAGGTCCGGGGACGGCGACGAGCGACGGGCCCGGTCCGGGCTCCCCTCGAGGGGAGCGCCGGTCCGGGCCCGTGGTCGTCGTGCCTGTGCTCATGCGGAGTGCCTCTGGCAGGACCGGGCGCACGAGCCCCGGCGGCTGCTAGGAGGCGAGGACCTCGTCCAGGATGGCCTCGGCCTTGTCCTCGTTGGTCCCCTCGGCGAGCGCCAGCTCGCTGACGAGGATCTGACGGGCCTTGGACAGCATCCGCTTCTCGCCCGCCGACAGCCCCCGCTCCTTGTCGCGGCGCCACAGGTCGCGCACGACCTCGCCGACCTTGTTGATGTCGCCCGACGCGAGCTTCTCGAGGTTGGCCTTGTAGCGGCGCGACCAGTTGGTCGGCTCCTCCACGGCCGGTGCGCGCAGGACCTCGAACACCTTGTCCAGCCCGGCCTGCCCGACGACGTCGCGCACACCGACGATCTCGGCGTTGTCTGCCGGGACGCGGACGGTCAGGTCGCCCTGCGCGACCTTGAGGACGAGGTAGATCTTGTCCTCGCCCTTGATGGTGCGGGTCT
>CADCUE010000281.1 GCA_902805805.1 uncultured Frankineae bacterium
GTTGAGGAAGCGCTCGGGCCGGCCCAGGTCCTTGACCAGGGCGGCCATGCTCAGCGACAGGCCGATCAGCGCCGCCAGCCGGCCGGTGCGGCGCAGCGCGGGCCGACCGGTGAGGTCGGCACCGGCCGACAGCAGCGACGACCCGGCCGCCACCCCGCCCAGGAAGAGGTACGCGGGGATGTCGTGCTCCCACGGCGACGCCTTGACGATGGGACGGCCGTAGTACGAGGTGAACTCGGCCGGCGGCACCATGGCCCGCTCGCCCCGCCCGCCTCCCCCGCGTCGGCGTCCCTGCTTCGGCCGGCCGGCGGCGTGCGCGGTCACCCGCGTGATCCGAAGACCGCGACCGCGCCCGCCAGCATCGTCAGCGCCGCGAGGCCGGCCTTGCGCCACATCTCCGGCAGGTCGCGGGTCGTCACCACCGGGTCCGGCGGGAGGCCGTAGACCTCGGGCTCGTCGAGCAGCAGGAAGAACGCGCCCAGACCGCCGATCCCGTCGGAGGTGTCGTTCCCGTACAGCCGCGCGTCGTGCACGCCCTGCTCGTGCAGCCGGTCGACCCGGGCCTGCGCCCGCTCGCGCAGCTCCTCCACATCGCCGTACTGGATGGACTTGGTCGGGCAGGCCTTGGCGCAGGCCGGCTCCAGCCCGTCCCCGATCCGGTCGTAGCAGAGGGTGCACTTCTGCGCGATGCCCTCGTTCTTGGTGACGCCCTTCTCGCCGACCCGCCGGTCGATGACCCCGAACGGGCAGGCCGGCACGCAGTAGCCGCAGCCGTTGCAGATGTCGTCCTGGACGACGACGGTGCCGAACTCGGTGCGGAACAGCGCCCCGGTCGGGCAGACGTCCAGGCACGCCGCGTGGGTGCAGTGCTTGCAGACGTCGGACTCCATCAGCCAGCGGAAGTCGGTGCGCTGCGCGCCGTCCGCCGCGCCCGGGAGCGCCGTCCCGGGCATGCCGAGGTCCACCGGCGCGCGCACCTCGAGCGGCTCCGTCGTCGTGCCGAGCGCCGTGCGGTCCCCCAGCAGCGCCGAGTCGGCCGTGCGGTTCAGCACGTCGGTCATCGGCGGTCCGGCTGCCGTGCCGGCCATCCCCGGGTCCTGGTGGCCGAGCGGCTTGGGCTGCTCGATGAACTTCACGTGCCGCCAGGTGCTGGCGCCCAGCGAGCCGCTGTTGTCGTAGGAGCTGCCGAGCATGAGCAGGCCGTCCTCCGGGACGGCGTTCCACTCCTTGCAGGCCACCTCGCAGGCCTTGCAGCCGATGCACACCGACGTGTCGGTGAAGAACCCCTTGCGCGCAGGGGCGTCCTCCCAGCCGGCGTCCGGCGCGGGGTCCAGCGGACCGTAGAACGAGTTGGACCTCACGACTGCGCTCCTGCTCCCGTGCCGCTGGCCGCGCCGGGGACCCGGCGGACCAGCTCGTTGCCCGTCTCCACCGTGATCCCGGCGCGACTGCGGTACTCCTCGACGTGCCGCAGCAGGGCCGGGCCGGTCGGCCGCCGCCCGGGCGTGATGTCGCAGCTGCCGACCTTGCTCTCCTGGATGTGCACGTTCGGGTCGAGCGCCAGGCCGAGCAGGTCGTTGGCCGAGTCGCCGCTGACGTGCGCCTGGTCGCCGACGCCCCAGTGGTAGGGCAGCCCGACCTGGTGCACGACGTGGCCGCCGACGTTCAGCGGCGTCATCCGGTCGGTGACCAGGACGCGCGCCTCGATCGCGGTGCGGGCGGTCGTGATGGTCGCCCAGCCCAGGTTCTCCAGCCCCTGCAGCCGGGCCAGCTCGGGCGAGACCTCGCAGAACATCTCCGGCTGCAGCTCGGCGAGGTACGGCACCCAGCGGCTCATCCCGCCGGCCGTGTGGTGCTCGGTCAGCCGGTAGGTGGTGAAGACGAACGGGAAGACCTCGCCGCCCGGCTCGCCCGCCGACGGGTTCGACAGGTTGTCCTTGCGCCGGATCACCTGGCGCGTCGGGTTGGCCTGCACGGTGTAGAGCGGGTTGCTCACCGGCGACTCGTGCGGCTCGTAGTGCGCCGGCATCGGCCCGTCCAGCAGGCCGCTCGGCGCGTACAGCCAGCCCTTGCCGTCCGCCTGCATGATGAACGGGTCGTCACCGGCGATGCCGGCCGGACCACCGGCGCCCTCCTCCGGCCGGTAGGACGGCGGCTTCTTCAGCTCGAAGTCCGGCACGTCGTGGCCGGTCCACTCCTGGGCCGCCTCGTCCCACCAGACGTAGGCCTTGCGCTCGCTCCACGGCTTGCCGTCCGGGTCGGCGGAGGCCCGGTTGTAGAGGGTGCGCCGGTCCATCGGCCAGGCCCAGCCCCACTCGTTCGCGACCCAGTCCTGCTCCTGCCCGGGTCGGCGCCGGGCGGCCTGGTTGACGCCGTCCTTGTAGATCCCGCTGTAGATCCAGCAGCCGCCGGCGGTCGAGCCGTCGGCCTTCATCGCGGTGAAGCCGGGCAGCGGCTGACCGGCCTTCTCCCCCGTCAGGAAGGTGCCGTTGACCTCGGCGAGCACCGCCACGGGGTCCGGCTCGCCGTGCTCGTCGACCGGGTAGTCCCAGGTCAGGTCGAGCAGCGCCCGGTCCTTGGGGTCGGTCGACCCGGCCAGCCGCTCGCGCAGCCGCTTGCCGAGCTGGTAGTAGAACTCGAGCTCGGGCCGGGCGTCACCCGGCGGGTCGACCGCCTTGTGCCGCCACTGCACCATCCGCTGCGTCTGGGTGAACGAGCCGGCCTTCTCGGTGTGCGTGGCCGCCGGCAGGAAGAACACCTCGGTGGCGATGTCCTCGGTGCGCAGCTCGCCGGTGGCGATCTCCGGCCCGTCCTTCCAGAAGGTGGCCGACTCGATCAGGTTGACGTCGCGGACCACCAGCCACTTCAGGTTGGCCAGCCCCAGCCGCTGCATCTTGGCCTGCGCCGAGCCGACCGCCGGGTTCTGCCCGACCAGGAAGTAGCCCTCGACCTTGCCGTCGATCTGGTCCATCACGGTCTGGTAGGTGCCGTGGTCGCCGGTCAGCTTCGGCAGCAGGTCGAAGCAGAAGTCGTTCTCCGGCTGGGCCGCGTCGCCGTACCAGGCCTTGAGCAGGCTGACGGTGTAGGCGTCGGCCCCGGTCCAGAAGCCCTTCATCCCCTTCTTGCTGATGGTGCCGACGTAGTCCTGCAGGGAGTCGTGCTGGCCGGCCACCGGCATCGGCAGGTAGCCGGGCAGCAGGTTGAACAGCGTCGGGATGTCCGTCGAGCCCTGGATGCTGGCGTGGCCGCGCAGCGCCATGATCCCGCCGCCGGGCCGGCCCATGTTGCCGAGCAGCAGCTGGATGATCGCCGAGCCGCGGATGTACTGGACGCCGGTCGAGTGGTGCGTCCAGCCGACGGAGTAGACCCAGGCGGTCGTCCGCTCGCGGCCGCTGTTGGCGGTGACCGCCTCGCAGACGGCGAGGAACTGCTCGGGCGGGACGCCGCAGACCTGCTCGACGACCTCGGGCGTGTAGCGGGCGTAGTGCCGCTTGAGCACCTGGTAGACGCAGCGCGGGTGCTGCAGCGTCTCGTCCCGCTCGACCTGCGAGTGGTCGAGGGTGGCGCCGCGGCCGCCGAGCTCGTGCCCGCCGCCGTGCTCGCCGGAGCTGCCCTCGCCCTCGTCGTTGACCGACGCGTCCTCGTCGTGGCCCTCGTACTGCCAGGACCGGCCGTCGTACGTCCCCGTCTCCGGGTCGTAGCCGGAGAACAGGCCGTCCAGGTCCTCGGTGTCGACGAAGTCCTCGCGCAGGACCGTCGCCGCGTTGGTGTACGCGACGACGTACTCCCGGAAGTCCTTCTCGTTGTCCAGGATGAACTTGATGATCCCGCCGAGGAAGGCGATGTCGCTGCCGACCCGGATCGGGACGTACTGGTCAGCGACCGCCGACGTGCGCGTGAACCGCGGGTCGATGTGGATGACCTTGGCGCCGCGCGCCTTGGCCTCCATCACCCACTGGAAGCCCACCGGGTGGCACTCGGCCATGTTGGAGCCCTGGATGACGATGCAGTCGCTGTGCTGCAGGTCCTGCAGGAAGTTCGTGGCGCCGCCACGACCGAACGAGGCCCCCAGACTGGGGACGGTGGCGCTGTGTCATATGCGCGCCTGGTTCTCGACCTGGATCGCGCCCAGGGCCGTGAACAGCTTCTTGATGAGGTAGTTCTCCTCGTTGTCGAGCGTCGCTCCGCCGAGCGAGGCGAACCCGAGGGTGCGGTTGACCCGCCGGCCCTTCTCGTCGACCGACTGCCACGTCCGCTCGCGCGTGTCGAGCATGCGGTCGACGATCATGTCCATCGCGCGCTCGAGCGGCAGGTCCTCCCACTCGGTCCCGTGGGCGCGGCGGTAGCGGACGGAGGTCACGCGGCGCGGGCCGTTGACGAACTGCTCGCTCGCGCTGCCCTTGGGGCACAGGCGACCGCGCGACACCGGCGAGTCGGGGTCGCCCTCGATCTGCACGACCTTCTCGTCCTTGACGAAGACCCGCTGCCCGCAGCCGACGGCGCAGTAGGGGCAGATGCTCTGCACGACGCGGTCGGCCGTGGCCGTGCGCGGCTGGAGCGCGGCGGAGCGCTTGCTCTGGGCGGCGGCGCCGCGGCCGAGGGGGTCCTCTCCCGTCAGCTGCTTGAGCACCGGCCAGCCCAGGAAGACGTCTCTCAAGCCCATGTGTGCTCCTCGCCGTTCCTGGTCGTGACGTGCGCCACCTACCCAAGGCTATGCGGGGCACGCTTGCGACTGCAGACACGCCGTCGTCGCCGAGCGGTTGCACCGGTGCGGCGAGCGGTAGGTGTCCGGGACCCTGACCACTCACCTCGGAGGCTCCCCGTGCAGCAGCGCACCCTCGGCACGCGCACCGTCGGCGCGATCGGCCTCGGCGGCATGCCCCTGTCGATCGAGGGCCGGCCCGACGAGGCGCAGGCGATGCGCACCGTGCACGCGGCACTGGATGCCGGCGTGACCCTGCTCGACACCGCCGACGCCTACTGCCTCGGCCCTGACGAGGTCGGCCACAACGAGCGCCTGCTCGCTCGCGCGCTGGCGACATGGTCCGGCGACCGGGACTCGGTGGTGGTCGCGACCAAGGGCGGCCACACCCGGCCGCCGGACGGCTCGTGGGCGCTGGACGGACGTCGCCAGCACCTGCGTGCGGCGTGCGAGGCGTCCTTGACGGCGCTGGGTGTCGAGTCGATCGGGCTCTACCAGTTCCACCGGCCGGACCCGTCGGTGCCGTGGGCGGAGTCGGTCGGCGCGCTCGAGGAGCTGCGGGCGGAGGGCAAGGTGCAGCTCGTCGGCGTGAGCAACGCCGACCCGTCGCAGATCCGGGAGGCGGCGGCCATGACCACCCTGGCCGCGGTGCAGAACGAGCTGTCCCCGCGGTTCCGCTCGAGTGAGCCGGAGGTCGACCTGTGCGCCGCCGAGGGCATCGCCTTCTTGCCGTGGTCGCCGCTCGGCGGCATCGCTCGGGCGGGGGACCTCGGCAGCGCGCACGGCGCCTTCGCCGAGGTGGCGGCCGAGCGCGGCGTCTCCCCGCAGCAGGTGTGCCTGGCGTGGCTGCTCGCCAAGGCGCCGGTGGTCATCCCGATCCCGGGTGCCCGGCGCGTCGAGTCGATCCTGGACTCGGTGGCGGCGGCCGAGCTGCAGCTCAGCGCCGAGGAGCTGGCCCGGCTCGAGCAGTCCTGACCGGCGGCTCCGCTGGACGCGTCCGCCTAGTTGCCGTCGTTCTCGGTGATGATCCCGAGCACGGCGTCCTGGCTGTCGATGCAGCCGGCCAGCGCGGCGTACTCCGCCGGTGTGCTGTCGGAGACGTCGAAGCGCACCGGGAAGCGGCCCTGGATGCGCGGGTCCGGATCGCCCTTGTCGGGCACGGTTGACACGCCCGGCAGGTCGCCGCAGGCGCGCTTGAGCGCCTCGCGGGCGGGCTGACCGGAGTCCTGCACCATCGTCACGCGCACGACGCGCTGGTCCCCCGCGAACAGGTAGTTGGTGAACGCCGGGTAGAGGATGCCGAGCAGCGCGAGCGCGGCGAAGCCCAGGAGCAGCGCCCGGTTGCGCCGCTGCTGGTCGGTCCACCACCCCTGTCGTCCCACGCGTCCAGTATCGGTGGCGGCATCCCCGTGTGCCTGTCATGGTCAGGGCCGACCCTGCCGCACGGCACGGTTCCCCTGCTCCCGGAGGACTCCATGACCACCACCGCTCCCGGCACGACCGGCACCACGGGCATCGCCACCAAGGACGTCGTCGACTGGACCGATCTCGGCAAGGAGATGTGGTCCTACCTGACCGGCAAGGGCGCGGCGATCGACTACACCTTCGTCGACATGTCGGTCGAGGTCCCGCGCGACACCGGTCCCGCCGCGCCGCGGGCGACGTGGAGGCTCAACGGCACGCTGCGCATCACGACGACCGACCGCGACTCCTCGGCCTGATGCCGCTGCACCTCGAGGGCACCGTCGAGTTCACGGTCGACGGCCCTCGCGGGCCGAGCGCCGGCGTGGCCCGCGGGGACGGTCAGGTCCTGCGCGTCACGACCGACGACGCGGTCGCCGCCTGGGCGGCCGTGCTCTCGGCCGCTCCGGCGGGCGCGTCCGCGCTCGGCGCTCTGGCCGACGAGCTGCACGGGCAGGGCCTGGCGGTCGAGGTGAGCGGTCCCGACGGCCGGCTGGCCACTGTCGGCGCGGGCGCCGACAGCGCCCTCGGCCGCGCGGTGACCGGCAGCCGGCACGTGCAGCCCGGCCGTCCGGCCGCCCTCCGGCCCCTGGCGGTCGCCGGTCTGCGGCAGGAGGTCCGGCGCCGCCGGCCCCTGGTCCTGGCCCTCGCCGCGGTCGTCGTCGTCACGCTCCGGCGGCGCCTGCGTCGGCACTAGTCTCGCGACGGTGACCGAGCCGAGCGCCCGACCGGCCGGTCCGGCGCCGACCGGGGCGCTCCCAGAGGCGGCCTGGCGTCGACCGGACCGCCGGCTCCTCCAGGTCCGCCGCGCCCTCGTCCTCGCCCTGGTCACCGGACCTGGGGTCCTCGGCTGCCTGGCGCTGCTCCTGCTGCTCGGTCCCCTCGAGGCCGCCGCGGGGCTCGTGCTGCTCGCGGCCCTGACCGGGCTGCTGCTGCAGGCGGTCCGGCGCAGCTTCGAGGCCTGGGGCTACCTCGAGCGCGAGGACGACCTGCTGGTGCGCCGGGGCGTCCTGGTCCGGCGCACCTCGGTCGTCCCCTACGGCCGCATGCAGTACGTCGACGTGACCGCCGGACCGCTCGACCGCCGGATGGGACTCGCCACGGTGACGCTGCACACCGCGGCGGCCGCGACCGACGCCTCGGTCCCCGGCCTGCGGGCGCCCGAGGCGGCGCGCCTGCGCGACCGGCTCGCCGCGCTCGGCGAGGCGCGCCAGGCCGGCGTGTGACGCAGGCGGCGGCTCGGACCGACGAGGGCTGGTCGAGGCTGCACCCGCTGACCCCCCTCCTGCGCGGCGGGCGCTTCGTCATCGTGCTGTTCGCCGTGCTCGGGCAGCAGGGGCTGCGGGCCGCCGAGCCAGTGCTGCTGGCAGCGGTCCTCGGCCTGGGGGTGCCGGCCGCCGTCCTGGCCGGCTGGCTGTCGTGGCGGGCCATGCGCTACCGGCTCACGCCGACCGAGCTGCAGGTCGAGAGCGGCGTGCTGACCACACGCAGTCGCCGGGTCCCGCTGGCCCGCCTCCAGTCCGTCGACGTCGTCCGCCCGCTGCTGGCGCGCCTGCTCGGGCTGGCCGAGCTGCGCATGGAGGTCGTCGGCGGCGGGGCCGGCGCCGAGGCTCCCCTGTCGTACCTGTCCGAGGACGACGCCGAGGCGCTCCGGGTCCGGCTGCTGCAGCTGGCCTCCGGTGGGGCCGCGCCGGACGCAGGGCACGTCGAGCCGCCGGAGCGCGTGCTCGTGGTCGTCCCCGGAGGACCGCTCGTGTGGTCGACCCTGCTCGGCGCCCCTGTGCAGGCCGTCGTCGCGCTGCTGGTCGTGGGCGGCGTGGTCGCGGCGGTCGACCTGTCGTACGTCCCGGGGCTGCTGCTCGCGTCCCTGCCGCTGCTGTTCGGTGTCGCGTCCTTCGCGGTCCGCCGGATCCTCACCGAGTACGGCTTCACGGTCGCCGAGGCGGCGGACGGGCTGCGCCTGCAGCAGGGGCTGCTCGACAAGCGCAGCTCGACCATCCCGCCCGGTCGGGTGCAGACCGTGCGGACGAGCCAGCCGCTGCTGTGGCGGCCGTTCGGCTGGGTGCGGGTCGAGGTCGACGTCGCGGGCTACGGCGCCGGCGGCGGGGAGCAGCAGCCGAGCACCGGGGCCCTGCTGCCGGTCGCCCCGCAGGACCTGGCCGAGCGGCTCGTGGCACGGGTGCTCGGCGGACCCCTCCCGCTGGCGGACGTCCGGCCGCCGCGGGCGGCCCGGCTGCGCGCCCCGGCGTCGTACCGGCGGCTGGCGCTCGGGCTCGACGACCGGCACCTCGTCTCGGCGTACGGCATCGCGACGACGACGACCGACGTCGTGCCGCTGGCCAAGGTGCAGAGCCTGCGGCTGACGCAGGGACCGCTGCAGCGGCGGCTCGGGCTGAGCTCGGTCCACGTCGACACGGCCGGTCGCCGGCTGCCGGGCACGGTGGCCCTGCACCGGGGGGACGCGGAGGGGCGGGTGCTGCTGGGCGAGCTCACGGAACGGGCGAAGGTCGCTCGCGCCGTCGACGCCGGGGAGGTCGGTCGCGCAGCGGCCCCGTCCGGGCCAGCAGCGCCGTGACGACACCTCCGAGGACCGGCGGAGCGGCGAGGAGCAGCCGCTACTCGGGACTCCCGAGCACACCGGGGTCGTCCGGCACGTCGATCGCGTGCTCCTGCAGCCACTCCACCGGCACGACGTCGCGCGCCCGCTCGTGCGTCGCCGCGAGCACCACGGGAGCGGCCGCACCTGCTTCGTACGCCTGGCGCCACCGCACGGCCACGACGCACCAGCGGTCGCCGGGGTGCAGACCGGGGAAGCGGTACTCGGGCCGCGGCGTCAGCAGGTCGTTGCCCACCGAGCGCTGGTGGCGCAGGAACTCCTCGGTCACGACGACGCACACGGTGTGCGTCGCCACCCCGTCCGGCCCGACCGCGCACGTGCCGTCCCGGTAGATCCCGGTCAGGGGGTCGTCGCCGCACAGCTGCAGCTCACCGCCGAGGACGTTGCGCTCGCTCACCCCGACACCGCCAGCCCGAGCGCGAGCAGGACGCCGTACGCCATCTGCAGCCTGCCGGTGCCGGCGAGCACCGGCACGAGGCCCCGTCCGGTGAGACCGCTGCGCACCGCCGCGACCGGTCCGGCGGCGAGCGGGGCCGCCAGCAGCGCGAGCAGGGCGCCGGGTGCGGCCGGCGCGACGACGACAGCAGCGGCGAACGCACTCCCGACCAGCGCCGGGTAGAGCGTGCGGGTCCGCCGGTCGCCGAGCACGACGGCGAGGGTCCGCTTCCCGACGTCCTCGTCGGTGGGGATGTCGCGCAGGTTGTTCGTCACGAGGATCGCGCAGGCGAGGGCTCCGCAGCCGACGGCACCGGCCAGCGACGGCCAGGTGAGCCGCTCGGCCTGCACGTACGTCGTCCCGAGGACCGCCACCAGGCCGAAGAAGACGAAGACCGACACCTCGCCGAGGCCGCGGTAGCCGTACGGCCGGGTGGTGCCGGTGTACGCCCAGGCGGCGGCGATGGCAGCCGCTCCGACCACGAGCAGCCACCAGGAGGCCATCGCCGACAGGACGAAGCCGACAGCCGCCGCCAGACCGAAGCAGGCCAGCGCCGCGCCCCGGACGGCCGCGGGCGGCGCGGCGCCGGAGCCGACGAGCCGCAACGGGCCGACCCGGTGGTCGTCGGTGCCCCGGACGCCGTCGCTGTAGTCGTTGGCGTAGTTGACCCCGACCTGCAGCGCGAGGGCGACGACGAGAGCGAGCGCCGCCCGCACGAGCGACGACCCGTCGGCCTGCGCCGCCGCTCCGGTCCCGACGAGGACGGGGGCGACCGCGGCGGGCAGCGTCCGGGGCCGGGCCCCTTCGAGCCACTGGGCGGGTGTCGTCATCGCGGGGCGCTGGTCATGTCGACGACCAGCGTAGGGCGGCGCGATCGACCTTGCCCGACGCGAGCAGCGGCAGCGCCGCCACCTCGCGCAGCTCGTGCGGCGCCCAGGACCGGGGCAGCGTCGCGGCGACGTGGTCGCGGGCCGCCGCGAGCGACAGCGGCCTGCGCAGCACCACGACGGCCACCACCCGCGCCCCCCACTCGGGGTCCGGCACGCCGACGACCGCCGCCTCGACGACGTCCGGATGCGTCTCGAGCGCCGCCTCGACCGCCGGCGGTGGCACCTTCTCCCCGCCGGTGACGACGACCTCGTCGGCCCGGCCGCGGACGTGCAGCACTCCCCCCTCGACGACGCCGAGATCGCCGGTGGTGAACGTGTCGCCGTCGAAGGCCGCGGCGGTCAGGTCGGGCCGCAGCCGGTAGCCACGCGCCACGACCGGCCCGCCCAGGCGGATGCGGCCGTCGCGCAGGCCCACCCGCACGCCGTCCAGCGGCACGCCGTCGTAGACGCACCCGCCGCTCGTCTCCGACATGCCGTAGGTCGTGACGACCGCGACCCCGGCCTCCCGGGCCTGCGCCAGCAGAGCCGGTGGCGTGGCGGCCCCGCCGACCAGGACGGCGTCGTACGCCCGCAGCGCGTCCACGGCGTCCGCCGCCAGCAGCCGACGCAGCTGGGTGGGGACGAGCGAGACGTACCGCCGGGGCCCGGTCAGGCGGGCCGTGGCCGTCGCGAAGGCCGGGGCGGTGAAGGACCCCTCGGACAGGACGACCGGCTCGGTGCCGGCGAGCAGGGAGCGGACGAGCACCTGCAGGCCCCCGACGTGGCTCGGCGGGATCGCCAGCAGCCACTGCCCGTGACCGCCCAGCCGGACCGCGGTCGCGGCCGCGGAGCAGCGCACGTTGCCGGCGGTGAGCAGGACGCCCTTCGGCTCGCCGGTCGAGCCGGAGGTCGGCACGACCAGCACCACCTCGTCGTCCTCGAGCGGCTCGGCCGGCCGCAGCGCCGCCAGCCCGGGCACCTCCGGCACGACGGCCGGTCCGGTGCCGTCGAGCGCGGCGGCCAGCGCCGGCAGCAGGTCGGCCGCACGAGCGGGGACGACGCGGAGCACTAGAAGGCGTACGGGTAGGCCGACCAGTCGGGCTCGCGCTTCTCGAGGAAGGCGTCGCGCCCCTCGACGGCCTCGTCGGTGAGGTAGGCCAGCCGGGTCGCCTCGCCGGCGAAGACCTGCTGGCCGACCAGGCCGTCGTCGACGGCGTTGAAGGCGTACTTCAGCATCCGCTGCGCGGTGGGGCTCTTGCCGACCACCGCCCGCGCCCACTCGACAGCGACCCGCTCGAGCTGGGCGTGCGGCACCACCTCGTTGACCGCGCCCATGCGGTGCATCTGCTCGGCGGTGTAGTCCCGCCCCAGGAAGAAGATCTCGCGGGCCAGCTTCTGGCCGACGAGCCGCGCGAGCCCGGCGCTGCCGTACCCGCCGTCGAAGCTGCCGACGTCGGCGTCGGTCTGCTTGAAGCGCGCGTGCTCGGCGCTGGCCAGCGTCAGGTCGCAGACGACGTGCAGGCTGTGACCGCCGCCGGCCGCCCAGCCGGGCACGACGCAGATGACGACCTTGGGCATCGTCCGGATCAGCCGCTGCACCTCGAGGATGTGCAGGCGCCCGGCGCGCGCCGGGTCGACGGCGCCGGAGTCGTCGGCGTACTGGTAGCCCGAGCGCCCCCGGATGCGCTGGTCGCCTCCGGAGCAGAACGCCCAGCCGCCGTCCTTGGCCGACGGGCCGTTGCCGGTCAGCAGCACGCACCCCACGTCGGGCGAGGTCCGGGCGTGGTCGAGCGCCCGGTAGAGCTCGTCGACCGTCCCCGGCCGGAAGGCGTTGCGGACCTCGGGCCGGTCGAAGGCGACGCGCACCACGCCGCCCGCCCGGCCCTCGTCGGTCGAGCGGTGGTAGGTGATGTCGGAGAAGTCGAAGCCCTCGACCACCCGCCACTGCGACGGGTCGAACAGCTCGGACACCTTCTCGCGTGGCATGGTCGGCCACCCTACTGAGAGAGGTCGCTCCCGTGCCGTCCTGGGACGAGCTCAGCGCCGACGCCCACGTCGTCGCCCTGCCGATGCGCGTGCGGTTCCGCGGGCTCGACGTCCGCGAGGCCCTGCTGCTGCGGGGACCGGCCGGCTGGGGCGAGTTCTCGCCCTTCGTGGAGTACGACGACGACGAGTCCGCGCGCTGGCTCGCCGCCGCCGTGGAGGCTGCCTTCCTCGGCTGGCCGGCGGCGCTCCGCGACCGCGTACCGGTCAACGCGACGGTGCCTGCCGTCGCCGCCGATGACGTCGACGGGGTCCTCGCCCGCTTCCCGGGGTGCACCACCGCGAAGGTGAAGGTCGCCGAGGCCGGGCAGTCCCTGGCCGACGACGTCGACCGGGTCGCCGCGGTGCGGTCGGCGCTGGGCGCCTCGGGCCGGGTGCGCGTCGACGCCAACGGCGCCTGGGACGTCGGGACGGCGCTCGCGGCCCTCACCGCGCTGGCGCCCTACGACCTGGAGTACGCCGAGCAGCCGTGCGCCGGCGTCGCGGAGCTGGCGGCGCTGCGGACCGCGCTGGCCCGCGCCCGGGTCGACGTGCTGGTGGCCGCGGACGAGAGCGTGCGCAAGGCCGAGGACCCGCTGCGCGTGGCCCTCGCGGGGGCGGCCGACCTGGTGGTCCTCAAGGTGGCTCCGCTGCGCGGCGTGGCTCCTGCGCTGGCGGTCGCCGAGGCGTGCGGGCTGCCGGTCGTCGTCTCCAGCGCCCTGGACACCTCGGTCGGGATCGCGGCCGGTCTGGCGCTCGCCGCGGCCCTGCCGGAGCTGCCGTACGCCTGCGGCCTGGCGACGACGGGCCTGCTGGCGGGGGACGTCGCCGCCGAGCCGCTCGTCCCCGTCGAGGGCCATCTGCCCGTCCGGGCCGCGGTGGCGGACCCCGAGCGGCTGACCCGGTGGGCCGCGCCGCCGGAGCGCACCGCCTGGTGGCTCGCGCGGGCGCGCCGGTGCTGGGACGGGCTGGGAGACTCGGACGGGTGAACCCCTCGACCGCCCTGGCCCGCGTCCTGGTCGACGAGCTGGTCCGGGGAGGGGTGCGGGAGGCGGTGCTCTCCCCCGGCTCCCGGTCCGCGCCGCTCGCCTTCGCGCTGCACGACGCCGACGCCGCGGGGCGCCTGCGGCTGCACGTGCGCATCGACGAGCGCTCGGCGGCGTTCCTGGCGCTCGGTCTGGCCAAGGCGTCCGGCGTGCCGGTGCCCGTGGTCACGACGTCCGGGACCGCCACCGCCAACCTGCACCCGGCCGTGCTGGAGGCCGACACGGCCGGCGTGCCGCTGCTGGTGCTGACCGCCGACCGGCCGCCGGAGCTGCGCGGGACGGGGGCCAACCAGACGGTCGACCAGCTGGGGCTGTACGGCGGCGCCGTCCGCCTGTTCGTCGAGCTGGGCACGCCCGGTGCGCGCGCCGGGGACCAGGCGGCCTGGCGCTCGCGGGCCTGCCGGGTGCTGTCGGCGGCGCGGGGGGATCTCGGCGCCCCGCCGGGACCGGTGCACGTCAACGTCGGCCTGCGCGAGCCGCTCGTCCCCGACGGCGCCGAGGACTGGGTCGAGCCGCTGGACGGGCGGGCCGACGGCCGGCCGTGGACCTCCCGCGTGGCGACGGCCGCTGTCGCCCCGCCGCAGGACGACCTGCCGGCCCGGACCGTCGTGGTGCTCGGGGACGGCCCGCCCGGAGCCGCCGCGGCCGCTCAGGCGCTGGCGCGGGCGCGCGGGTGGCCGGTGATCGCCGAGCCGTCGTCGGGCGCAGCCCCGACGCGCGAGGTGCTGCTCGTCCCCGAGCTGCTGCTCGGCGCGCAGGACTGGGTCGCCGCGCACCGGCCGGACCGCGTCCTCGTCGTCGGCCGGCCCACGCTGTCGCGCGCCGTCGGGCGGCTCGCCGCGGGCTCGGCCACCGACGTCGTCTCGCACCTCGGCGGATGGCCCGACCCGACCGGTGCTGCCGCCCGGGTCCTGCCGTCCGTCCCCCGGGCCACCGGACGGGGCGAGATCGACCCGGACTGGCTCGCCGCCTGGCTGGGGGCCTCCGACACGGCCGACCGCGCCGCCTCGCCCCTGGTCGAGCAGGCCGTCCTGGGCGGGAGCCTGGTCGAGACCGTCGTGGCCGGACGGGTCGCCGGAGCCGTTCCGGAGGACGGGCTGCTGGTCGTCGGCAGCTCCAAGCCGGTGCGCGACCTGTTCCTCGTCGGACCGCAGTCCGGCTCCGCCGTGCTGGCCAACCGCGGCGCCGCGGGCATCGACGGGATGGTGTCCACCGCGGTGGGGGCCGCCCTCGCGCACGGTCGGCGCGGCGGCGGCGCGGCGTACGCCCTGCTCGGTGACCTGACGTTCCTGCACGACGCGAACGGGCTGGTGCTCGGCCCGCAGGAGCCGCGGCCGGACCTGACGGTCGTCGTCGTCAACAACGACGGGGGCGCCATCTTCGGCCTGCTCGAGCAGGGCGGCCGCGAGCACGCCGGCGCCTTCGAGCGCCTCTTCGGCACGCCGCACGGCGTCGACCTCGCGGCGCTGTGCGCGGCGACCGGCACCCCGCACGCCCGCGTGGAGGACTTCGTCGCGCTCGACGACGCGCTGGTCCCGGCGCCGGGGCTGCGGGTCGTCGAGGCCCGCACGGACCGGACCGCCGCGGTCGAGCTGGACCGGGCGCTGCGCGCCGCCGTCGCCGCCGCGCTGGGGACCGGCTGACCGACCGGGGCGACGCACCCGGACTGTCCGGAGCGGGTGCCAGGCTGCGGGGATGGACGTCCAGGAGGTGGTGCGCCGGCGGCTCGCCGCGAACGGCCTGGCCGCAGAACGCCCGGGCGATCCCGAGCAGGTCGTGCGCTCCCTGCTGGCCGTGCAGTCGCAGGACGTGCAGCCGTCGGCGTGGTCGGTGGCCCAGCGGCTCGTCGGCGGGACGGAGGCCCTCGTCGAGCAGGCGCGGGCGCAGGGGCGTCTGCTGCGGACGCACGTCCTGCGCACCACCTGGCACGACGTCGCGGCCGAGGACCTGCGCTGGCTGCTGCGGCTCACCGGTCCACGGGTGCTGCTCGCGACGGCCGGGGTGCGCCGCGAGCTCGGCCTCGACGACGACCTGCTCGCGACCGCCCGTCGGGCGGTCGAGTCGGCGCTGCCCGGCCGCTCGCTCACCCGGGCCGAGCTGGCTGCGGTCCTCGCCGCCGCGGGGGTGGTGCTCGACAGCCGGGCGCTGGGCCACCTGCTCATGCACCTGGAGCTCACGGGCGTGGTCTGCAGCGGCGAGCGGCGCGGCCGCTGGCAGACGCACGCCCTGCTCGACGAGCGCGTGCCGCCGACGCCCGAGCCCGATCACGAGACGGCCGTCGCCGAGCTCGTCCGGCGCTTCCTGCACGGCCACGGACCGGCCGCCGCGCAGGACCTCGCCTGGTGGTCGAGCCTGCGGGTGAGCGACGTCCGCACCGGACTCGCCGCGCTGGGCGACGCAGTCCGTCGCCACGAGGTCGGCGACCTCGAGCTGTGGAGCCCGGCCGACGGACCGCCCCCGGCAGCCGACACCGGAGTGCTGCTCGTCCAGCTGTACGACGAGCACCTCGTCGCCTTCACCCGCTCCAAGACCTTGAGCGACCCCGAGCGGGTCACGTCGACGCGCACCCGCCCCTTCCTCGGCGTCGTGCTGCAGGACGGGGTGGTGGCCGGCTCGTGGGGCCGGACCGTGGGTCCCGCCGGCGTGACGGTGCACGTGGCACCGATCGGCGACCTCGACCCGGCCGCAGTGGCTGCAGCAGCGCAGCGCTACGGCGCCTTCCTGGGACTTCCGGCGACCGTCCGGCTCAAGGCCGGTTGACTCCCGTCGGCTGGGGAACCTGCCGGACTCCGACGACCGAGGGAGTTCCGCCATGGCCAGCCAGCACAGCCCCGCCGACGACATCGTCTACAACCTGGTGAGCGTGCAGTACCACGCTCTGCAGGCCGCGCAGTCCTACGACTCCTACGTCCAGGACGCGGAGGGACACGACGACGTCCAGGCCTTCTTCAAGCAGTGCGCCGAGCAGGACGCCGAGCGGGCGAAGACCTGCCACCAGCTGCTCGGCACGCTCACCTCGAGCGGGGGGCTGTCGCCCTCCTGAGCCCGCGGGCCTGATCGGCGGTCCTCGGCGTCGGCGCTCAGTCGACGCCGAGGACCCGCAGGAGCGCCGTCACCACAGCCGCGGCGACGACCGCGACGAGCAGGGGCGTGCGACGCCACAGCAGCACGCCGGCCACGACGACGCCTGCCGTGTCGGCACCGACGTGCAGCCGCTCGCCGTCGGCCAGGGCGTTGGTCACCACGAGCGCCGACAGCAGGGCCGCGCCGAGCAGCACGACCACGCGCACCGCAGGCGCCGGGAGCTCACGCGCGCCGGTGGCGGCCGGGCCCACGCCCTTGGTGATCACGGTGACGACGGCGCACAGCGCCACGGTCAGCCAGACCGTCGAGCCGCTCACGTCGGTCGGCGCAGGCCGACGAGCGCGGCCGCCGCGGCCACCAGCACCGGCACGCCGGGCGGCGACACCGGCACGAGGACCAGGGCGAGGACAGCACCGCCGAGGGCGACGCGCGCCTTGCGCCCGTCGCGCAGCTCGCCGATGAGCAGCGAGAGGAAGAACGCCGGGAAGACGGCGTCGAGCCCGAGCGCCCGGGCGTCCAGGGACGGCGCGGCGACCCCGGCGAGGGTCCCCGCGACCCACGCGACGTACTGAACGCCGGTGTGCCCGAACAGGTAGGAGCGGTCGAAGCCGCCGTCGCCGCGCGCCGCCATGACCCACGACGAGTCGACCACCGCCTGCCCCTCGACGGCCCGCCGCAGGCGGCTGCCCCGCAGGGACGGACCCAGCGCGAAGCCCATCGGCACGAAGCGGGAGTTCATCAGCGCGGCCGCGCCCACCGCGGCGCCGAGCCCGCCGCCCGCTGCCAGGATGGCGACCGCGGCGAACTGCGCGCTCCCGGCGAAGACCACCGCCGACATGACCACGGCCGCCACGGGCGACAGGCCGAGGTCCGTGGCCACGACGCCGAACGACAGCGCGAGGACCCCGGACGCCCCGGCGTACGGCAGACCGGCGCGCGCCCCCTCGCGCCAGGACCTCTCGGACACCCGCCGCACGCTAGTGCGGGACCGCCCGGCGCCGACCGGGGCGCTCAGGCCTGCAGCGCGTCGCGCACGGGCACGAGCTTGGCGGCGCTCTCCGCCAGCTCCTCCTGCGGCTCTGAGCCGGCCACGATCCCGCAGCCGGCGAACAGCCGCAGCCGGCGCGCGTCGTCGGGGTCGAGCTCGGCGCAGCGCAGCGCGATGCACCACTCCCCGTCGCCGTCCGCGCCCGTCCACCCGACCGGCCCGGTGTAGCGGCCCCGGTCCAGGCCCTCGAGGTCGCGGATGACCTGCATCGCCGCGTCCGTCGGGGTGCCGCACACCGCAGCGGACGGGTGCAGCGACGCGACCAGCGCCAGCGACGACGCGCCGTCCGCGACGGTGGCCCGCACGTCCGTGGCCAGGTGCATGACGTTGGCCAGGTGGAGCACGAACGGCTCCTCGGGGACGTCCACCGCGTCGCAGTGCGGAGCGAGCGCCTCGGCGACCGACCGGACGGCGTACTCGTGCTCCTCGAGGTCCTTGCTCGAGCGGGCGAGCGAGGTCGCCTGGTCGACGTCGCGCCCGGCGTCACCGCTGCGGCGGATGGTCCCCGCGAGGACCCGGCTGGTGGCCACGCCGTTCTCGAGCCGCACCAGCACCTCGGGCGTCGCGCCGAACACCCCGTCGACGGCGAAGGTCCGGCACTCGGGGTAGTCGGCGGCCAGGCGCTGGAGCGGCCAGCGGACGTCGAGGGGCGTCTCGGTCCGGGCCTCGAGGTCGCGGGCGAGGACGACCTTGGCGACCTCCCCGGCCGCGATGCGCTGCACGGCGTCCGCCACCACGGAGGTCCAGCCGGCGCTGCTGCGCGAGCCGTCCGCGAAGCGCACGGGTCCCGGCGGGCGCACCGCCGTCACCGCTGTCGGTGGGGTCGGGACGCGTCCGCTGTCGATGGTCGTCGTCCACTGCACGCCGTCGCGACGACCCACGACGACCTCGGGCACGATCAGGACCGACGAGGCGCGGTCACCGTCGAAGGCGAACGATCCGAAGGCCACCAGCCCGGTGCCCGGCAGCCGCACGTCGTCCTCGACCTCCGAGCGAGCGGTGAGCTCGCGCCACCACTCCTGCGCCAGGCCGAAGTGGTCCGGACCGGACAGGTCGAGGCGCGCGGCCTCCCCCCAGCCGACCACGCCCTCGCCGGCGCTCACCCAGGCCAGCGCACCGTCCTCCGGCAGCAGGTCCAGCAGCGGTCCCGGCTCGTCCCGCCGCACGGTGCGCACCGTGAGCAGCGCGAGCGCGGGAGCGGAGGTCACACCCCAGCGTAAGAGCCGGTCGGCAGGCCAGCCTCTCGGCGTGCCCGTGAGCCGGGCCACGGCGCCCGACGTCGCCCGGGACGCGGTGCCGCGGAGCGCTCCGCAAGCGCGGCCGCCTCCCGCACGCCGCCGTCGTCGTACCGACCGTGTGCCGCCTGACCACGCTGCACACGTCCTGATCGCGGCAGGACGGTCTGCACGCTCGGCACCGGCGCGGGCACCGGCCGACGTGACCAGCTCGTGTGCCGGACGGTCAGCGCAGGCTGCTCATGGCGGCGCGTCGCCCCGCTCGCGCTCCTGGACCACCAGGGCGTCGAGGTCGCGCAGCCGCCGCAGGCCCGTCAGCGGCTGGCGCATCCGGCGGTTGTCCTGCAGCCGCTCGGCGTTGCGCTCGAGGAAGGCCCAGTAGCCCGCCGTGTAGGGGCAGGCCGTCTCGCCGACGCGGACCTTCGGGTCGTAGGCGCAGCCGCCGCAGTAGTCGCTCATCCGGTCGAGGTAGGCGCCGCCGGCGGCGTAGGGCTTGGTGGTCATGAGGCCGCCGTCGGCGTGCTGGCTCATCCCGGTGACGTTCGGCAGCATCACCCAGTCGTAGCCGTCGACGAAGACCTCGTGGAACCACGCGGTCACCTGCCGCGGGTCCCAGCCGCGCTGCAGCGCGTAGTTGCCGAGCACCATCAGCCGCGGGATGTGGTGCACCCACCCCCGCTCGCGCAGGTCCCGCAGGACCGACGACAGGCAGTTGGCGGTCACCTGCTGCTCGGCGTCGAGGGTGCGGAACCACTCCGGCAGCTCGGCGGTCGCCTGGAGGGCGTTGCGGTCGCGGTAGTCCTGCGGGAAGTGCCAGTACAGCGACCAGATGTACTCGCGCCAGCCGATCACCTGGCGGACGTAGCCCTCGACGCTGTTGAGCGGGGCCCGGCCCTGCCGGTAGGCCCGCTCGGCCGCGTGGACGCACTCCAGGGGGTGCAGCAGGCCGAGGTTGAGCGCGGGCGACAGGGCGCTGTGCGCCATCCACGGGTCCTGCGCCAGCATGGCGTCCTCGGTCGGCCCGAAGTCCGCGAGCCGGTGCTCGACGAAGTGCTGCAGGCGCGCGGTGGCCTCCCACCGCGTCGCCGGAGCCCAGCGCGGGGCGTCCTCGCCGACGAAGTCGGCGAGACCGTCGCGCTGCCAGCGGTCGAGGTCCTCGCGCACCTGCGCGTCGACGTCGTCCTCGCCGGGCAGCCACGGCTCCTCGAGGCCCAGGGTCCGGCGCTTCGGCGGCGGCTCGCGGTTGTCGTGGTCGAGGTTCCACCGCCCACCGGCCGGCTCGTCGCCGTCCATGAGCAGGCCGAAGCGGACGCGCTGCCAGCGGTAGAAGTCCTCCATGAGCAGCCGCTTGCGGCCGCTGACCCACGTCGAGAAGTCCTCGCGCGTCGTGGCGAAGCCCCGGCCCTCCGGGACGACCTCGAAGCCGCGCTCGCGCACGAAGCGGTCGGCGGCGTACGAGGTGGGCTGCACCACCGACAGCGGCTCGTCGCCCAGCTCGCGCAGCGCCTCGTCGTAGGTGTCGACCTGCAGGAAGACCGCCTGCTCGCCGAGCTCGAGCGCCCGGTGGCGCAGCCCGGACAGCAGCAGGTGCGCCTTGGCCCGGTGGAACCGGCGGCGGCGGAACACCGCCCGGGACTCGACCAGCAGCGCCGGCTGGTCGGGTCGGTCGAGGAACTGCGGCCCGAGCTGGTCGGCGAACAGCCAGCGTCGCGGAGTCATGCCCCGACCGGACTAGGCCGGTCGGCTGCCGTGGCCGGACAGGGAGCCGCCCTCAGGGTCATCGGTCTCGCCGATGGCCGCGGCCTGCTCGAGGTCGCCGCCCCCCTCCGTGCCGAGGTGCGGCGACCGCTCCCCGAGGTCCTTGCGCAGCTGCTCACGGGCGCCTGTCTCGCCGTCGGCGCCGGCGCCCGGCAGCCCGCCCGAGCCCGGGCCGGCCGAGTCCATCCGGTCGGCGGCGTCCCCGCCCCGCACGCCGGGCTCGTCGAGGCCGGAGGGCCGGGGGGCGTCGGTGCGGGTGTCGTCGGACTGCTGCGGCAGCGGCTCGGTCATGCGTCCGACCGTGCCCGGGTGGGCTCCGGTGCATGCGCCGCGGACGGGGTCACGCTGAAGACGTCGCCGGGCTGGCAGCCGAGCACCTCGCAGATCGCCGTGAGGGTGGAGAACCGCACCGCCCGCGCCCGGTCGTTCTTGAGCACCGACAGGTTGACGACCGTGACGCCGACGGTGCGGGCGAGCTCGGTGAGCGTCATGCCGCGACGCTCGAGCAGGTCGTCGAGGTGGCACACGACCCGGTGGGTGTCCTCGGCCGGCACTAGACCAGGCCCTCGACGTCCTCGCGCAGCCGCGCACCACGGGAGAAGACCTCGGCGAGGAAGGCGATGAGGACTCCGACCGAGGCGGGCCACAGCTCGATCTCCAGCACCCAGGTGCTCGAGCCGTCGGACGCCACGAGCGGCTCGACGACCGACGCGTGACTGATCCCCTGCAGCACCGGCAGCAGGAGACCGCCGACGACGACCAGGGCCGCGAGGGCCGTGAGGCGCCGGGCGTTCGCCACCGTGAAGGGGTCGCCCAGGCGCAGGGTGCGCACCACGCCGAGCAGCAGCCGCGCCGCGACGGCCGCGAGCACGAGGACCACGAGGCCGGGCAGCAGGTCCCAGGCGTACTGGGCGGTGGTCGGGTCGTCGACGACGACCGTGCCGGACAGCGGCCCCGTGATGAGCTCCGCCGACCGCACCAGCGCGTCGGGCACCGCGCCGGACGCCTGCAGGGGATCGCCGCGCAGCGCCCGGACGAGGTCGACGAGCACGTGCAGCAGCGCGATGGCCGGCACCGTCCACAGCACCCCCTCGAGGAAGAGCTGGTCAGTCCGTGACCACCGGGTGATCCGCATGATGCCCCCATCGACGATCGTTGTTGTCGACATTCGACACCATCGAGACTCGATAGGTCAAGCGGGTCACCCGTCAGTTGATCTGGCGCTGCTGCCCCTCCCAGTACTGCTGGCGCAGCTTGAACTTCTGGATCTTGCCCGTGGCGGTGCGCGGGATGGCGTCGCGCAGCTCGATCGACGTGGGCGCCTTGTAGCCGGCGAGGCGCTTCTTGCAGTGGGCGATGAGCTCGGCCTCGTCGGCCGACTGCCCCTCCGCCAGCACCACCAGGGCCTTGATCGTCTCGCCCCACTTCTCGCTCGGGACGCCGATCACGGCGACCTCGGCGACGGCCGGGTGGCTGAACAGGCAGTCCTCCACCTCGATCGAGGAGACGTTCTCGCCACCGGTGATGATCACGTCCTTCTTGCGGTCGCTGATCGACAGGTAGCCCTCGTCGTCGATGCTGCCGCCGTCGCCGGTGTGGAACCAGCCGCCCTCGAAGGCCTCGGCGGTCGCGTCGGGCTGCTCCCAGTAGCCGTCCATGACGACGTTGCTGCGGGCCAGCACCTCACCGCTGTCGCCGATCGCGAGACGGCAGCCGATCGCCGGCATGCCCGCGCGGGCCAGCCGCTTGGCCCGCTCCTCGGCCGGCAGGTCGTCCTCCTCGGCGCGCTGGCGGTTGACGGTCAGCAGCGGTGACGTCTCGGTCAGGCCGTAGATCTGCAGGAACTCCCAGCCGAGCTCCTCGGAGATCCGCTGGATGGTCCGGCTGGGCGGGGGCGCACCGGCGCAGATCACCCGTGTGGTGCCGCGGCCGGGGATCTCACCGGGCCACTCGGCCGCCGCGTCCAGCACGGCCGACACGACGGCCGGCGCCGCGCACATCACGGTCACGCCGTGGCGCTCGACCCGACGCAGGATCTCCGCGCCGTCGATCTTGCGGATCACGACCTGGGGCACGCCGAGGCCCGCCATCGCGTAGGGCATCCCCCAGCCGTTGCAGTGGAACATCGGCAGCGTGTGCAGGTAGACGTCACGGTCCGTGACCCCCGCGTGGAGCCCGAAGGTGACCGCGTTGGTCCAGATGTTGCGGTGCGTGATCTGGACGCCCTTCGGTCGCGCCGTCGTCCCGCTCGTGTAGTTGATGGTGGC
>CADCUE010000282.1 GCA_902805805.1 uncultured Frankineae bacterium
GACGAGCTGACGCTCGAGATGGTGACCGACGACGAGCGCGACTACATGTACGCGGAGTACGCCAAGGACCCGCGCATGAAGTCCAACGTCGGCATCGCCCGGCGCCTCGCCCCGCTGCTGGAGAACAGCCGCGACCAGATCGAGCTGTTCACCGGGCTGCTGCTGTCGCTGCCGGGATCCCCCGTCCTGTACTACGGGGACGAGATCGGGATGGGCGACAACATCTACCTCGGCGACCGCGACGGCGTGCGCACGCCGATGCAGTGGAACGCCGACCGCAACGCCGGCTTCTCCTCGGCCGACCCGCAGACGCTCTACCTGCCGGCCATCCTCGACCCGGTGTACGGCTACCAGGCCGTCAACGTCGAGGCCCAGATGCGCTCGTCGAGCTCGCTGCTCAACTGGACCCGCAACCTGCTCGCCGTCCGCCGGCAGCACCCGGTGTTCGGCATGGGCGACTACCAGGAGCTGGGGTCGAGCAACCCGTCGGTGCTGGCGTTCGTCCGCGAGTTCGGCGACGACCGGGTCCTGTGCGTGAACAACCTCAGCCGCTTCCCGCAGCCGGTCGAGCTGGACCTGCGGCGCTTCGAGGGCATGGTCCCGGTCGAGCTGACCGGACTGGTGCACTTCCCCGAGATCGGCGAGCTGCCGTACCTGCTCTCGCTGCCCGGCCACGGCTTCATGTGGTTCGGGCTGCAGCCCGAGGACTCGGTCCTGTGAGCGCCCTCGAGGACGTCCTGCGCGAGTGGCTGCCGCACCAGCGGTGGTACGGCGGCAAGGGCACCGCGGTGCGGGCGGTCCGCGTCGAGCACGAGGAGCGCCTGTCCGCGGGCGAGGACGTGCGGCACACCCTGCTCCACGTCACCGACGACGGCGGCGGCACCGAGCTCTACCAGGTGCTGCTCGGCCACCGCTCCGGCGAGGTCGAGCCCCGCCTGAAGAACGCCGTGGTCGGCGAGGTCGAGGGCCGCGTGCTCTACGACGCCGTGCACGACCCCGTGGCGGTCGGCAGCCTGCTGGAGCTGCTGGCCGGGCGGCGGACGCTCAGCCGCCTGTCGTTCACCTCGACCGGTGAGCTCGACACGAGCCTGCCCTCGCGGGTGATGGGCGCCGAGCAGAGCAACACGTCGGTCGTCTACGGCGAGGACTACATCCTCAAGATGTTCCGGCGCGTGCAGCCGGGCCTCAACCCCGACCTCGAGATCTCCCGCGCGCTCGCCGACGCGGGCAGCCCCTACATCGCCGCCCCGCTCGGCTGGCTCGAGGGGCAGGTCGGCGGCGAGACGACCACGCTCGCGCTCCTCCAGCAGTACCAGCGCAACTCGACCGAGGGCTGGGCCATGGCCACGGCCAGCGTGCGCGACCTGTTCGCCGAGGCGGACCTGCACGCCGACGAGGTCGGCGGCGACTTCGCGGGCGAGTCCGAGCGCCTCGGCGTCGCGACCGCCGAGGTCCACGTGCTGCTGCGCGAGGTGCTGCCGAGCGGCACGGCCGACGCCGACGAGTGCGCGCGCACGAGCCGGCAGCTGAACGAGCGGCTCGACGCTGCCCTGGCCGTCGTCCCCGACCTCGAGCCCTACGCCGACGCGCTGAGGTCGGCGTACGACGCGGTGGCCGGGCTGAG
This sequence comes from uncultured Frankineae bacterium, assembly GCA_902805805.1. Next base: position 1,625 of record CADCUE010000282.1, read on the forward strand.
CCGGTCCGTGCCCGTGCAGCGCGTGCACGGCGACTACCACCTCGGACAGGTGCTGCGCACCGACCACGGCTGGGTGCTGCTCGACTTCGAGGGCGAGCCGGCCCGTCCGCTCGCGGAGCGCACAGCGCTGATGAGCCCGCTGCGCGACGTCGCGGGGATGCTGCGCTCGTACGACTACGCGGCCCGCCACCTGCTCGCCGAGCGCGGGAGCGACAGCCAGCTGGCGTACCGGGCGACCGAGTGGGCAGAGCGCAACCGACAGGCGTTCTGCGACGGATACGCACGCGCTGCTGGCGCCGACCCGCGGGACGAGGCGGTGCTGCTGCGAGCGTTCGAGCTCGACAAGGCGGTCTACGAAGTGGTCTACGAAGCACGCAACCGTCCGGCCTGGCTGCCCATCCCCGTGGGCAGCATCGAGCGGCTGGCCGGCTCATGACCGGGTCCCCCGGCGGCCCGGGCGTGCCGCCCAGGAAGCGCGCCCCCCGCAAGAAGGCCGTCCCGGCCGCGGTCGACCCGGCGACGGCGGCCGAGGCCGTCGCGCCGGTCGTGGCGCCCTCGGACGTCGACGCCCCCGCGACCGGTGAGAGCACGAGCCCGGTGGTGGGGAAGGCTGCTTCCGTGGCGCGCAAGGCCGCCTCGGTCGCGAAGAAGGCCGCCTCCGCCGCCACGTCCGCCGCCACGTCCGCCACGTCCGCCGCTCCCGCACCCGCGCCGTCGGCGGCACCCGCGCCGAGCGCCGAGCCCGTCGGCCCGGCCGCCGATCCCGCACCGGCCCCCGTCGACCCGGGTCCGCCCGCCGAGCTGCTGGAACGGCTCGCCGGCGGCGGTCACCACGACCCGCACAGCATCCTGGGCATGCACCCGGTGGGCGACGGCGTCGTGGTGCGCGCCCTGCGGCCGGACGCCGAGCGCGTCGTCGCGCGCATCGACGGGCGCGAGGTCGAGCTGGAGCACCTGCACGCCGGCGTGTGGCAGGCGCAGGTCCCGGGCGGCCAGGTCACCGACTACCGCCTCGACGTCACCTACCACGGCAGCACCTACGCGTCGGACGACCCGTACCGCTACCTGCCGACGCTGGGCCAGATCGACCTCCACCTCATCGGCGAGGGCCGCCACGAGGAGCTGTGGCGCGTGCTCGGCGCCCACGTGCGCACCTACGACAGCCCGACCGGACAGGTGCGGGGCGTCTCGTTCGCCGTGTGGGCGCCCAACGCGCGCGGCATCCGGGTCGTCGGCGACTTCAACGGCTGGGACGGCCGTGGCCACCCGATGCGCACCCTCGGCAGCAGCGGTGTCTGGGAGCTGTTCGTCCCCGACATCGGCGCCGGCACGCGCTACAAGTTCGCCGTGCTGGGGGTGGACTCGGTGTGGCGCGAGAAGGCCGACCCGATGGCCCGGCGCACCGAGGTGCCGCCGTTGACGGCCAGCGTCGTCGACGAGTCGTCCTACCGCTGGTCCGACGCCGACTGGCTCACCGCGCGGGCGTCGACACCGGCGCACGCTGCTCCGATGAGCGTCTACGAGGTGCACCTCGGCTCCTGGCGGCAGGGCCTGTCGTACGACCAGCTCGCCGACCAGCTCGCGGAGTACGTCAGCTGGCTCGGCTACACGCACATCGAGCTCATGCCCGTCGCCGAGCACCCGTTCGGCGGCTCCTGGGGCTACCAGGTGACCGGTTACTACTCCCCCACAGCACGTTTCGGCTCGCCGGACGAGTTCCGGCACTTCGTCGACCGCATGCACGCGGCCGGTATCGGCGTTCTCGTCGACTGGGTGCCCGCGCACTTCCCCAAGGACGAGTGGGCGCTCGCCCGCTTCGACGGGACCCCGCTGTACGAGCACGCGGACCCCATGCGCGGCGAGCAGATGGACTGGGGCACGTACGTCTTCGACTTCGGTCGCCGGGAGGTGCGCAACTTCCTGGTGGCCAACGCGTCGTACTGGCTCGAGGAGTTCCACATCGACGGGCTGCGCGTCGACGCGGTCGCGTCGATGCTCTACCTCGACTACTCGCGGGAGGAGGGCCAGTGGTCGCCGAACCAGTACGGCGGTCGGGAGAACCTCGAAGCGGTGGCCTTCCTGCAGGAGATGAACTCCGTCGTCTACCGCCGGTCCCCCGGCGTCGTCACGATCGCCGAGGAGTCGACGGCCTGGCCGGGCGTCTCGCGGCCGACCCACCTCGGCGGCCTGGGCTTCGGGCTGAAGTGGAACATGGGCTGGATGCACGACTCGCTGGACTACATGGCCCGCGAGCCGCTGTACCGCGGCTACCACCACCACCAGATGACGTTCTCGATGGTCTACGCCTACGCCGAGAACTACGTGCTGCCCATCAGCCATGACGAGGTCGTGCACGGCAAGGGCTCGCTGCTGCGCAAGATGCCGGGTGACCGGTGGCAGCAGCTGGCCAACGTGCGGGCCTACCTGGCCTTCATGTGGGCGCATCCCGGCAAGCAGCTGCTGTTCATGGGGCAGGAGTTCGCCCAGGAGAGCGAGTGGAGCGAGGAGCGCTCGCTCGACTGGTGGCTGCTCGACCTGCCCGACCACCGGGGCGTCGCCCTGCTGGTGAAGCAGCTGAACGCCGTCTACAAGGCGACTCCGGCGCTCTGGACGCAGGACGTCGACCCGGCCGGCTTCTCGTGGATCGACGCCAACGACGCCAACGGCAACGTCTTCTCGTTCCTGCGCTTCGGCACCGACGGCTCGGCGCTGGCCTGCATCTCCAACTTCGCGGGGACGCCGCACGACGGCTACCGGCTGGGGCTGCCGTGGGCGGGCACGTGGACCGAGGTCCTCAACACCGACGCCCCGGACTACTACGGCAGCGGGGTCGGCAACCTCGGCGCGGTCGAGGCGTCCCCCGAGCCCTGGCACGGCAAGCCGGCGTCGACGGCGCTGCGGCTGCCGCCGCTCGGCACGGTGTGGCTGCACAGCCCCGGCCCCGGCTGAGGCGCCGCACCCGCCGCGCACGAGCGGTGTCCGGACCCGGCGCTACCGTCGACCCCCCGACCTCAGGAGGCCCCAGCGTGCTGACCGTCGACCACGACCCGACCGAGCTCGGCGTCGATCCCGGGCGTCTGGCCCGGATCGACACGCACCTCGCGCGCTACGTCGACGAGGGCCGGCTGGCCGGGTGGCAGGTGCTGGTGACGCGGCGCGGGAAGACGGTGCACTCCTCGGTCTACGGTGCGCGCGATCTGGAGGCCGGTCTGCCGGTCGAGCCGGACACGCTGTGGCGCATCTACTCGATGACCAAGCCGGTGACGGCCGTGGCGACGATGCAGCTGTACGAACAGGGGCTGCTCCGGCTCAACGACGAGGTGTCGCGCTTCCTGCCGGAGTTCGCCGACATGCGGGTGCTCGTCGGCGGCAACGCCGACCAGCCCAAGACGGTGCCGGCCACGGAGCCGATGCGCCTGTGGCACCTGCTCACGCACACGGCCGGTCTGACGTACGCCTTCACCCGCTCGAGCGTGCTCGACGAGATGTACAAGGCCCGCGGAGCCGACCAGCTCGTCGACTGGGACGCCGACCTCGCGGAGATGTGCCGTCGCTGGGGCTCGCTGCCGCTGCTGTTCGAGCCCGGCACGGCGTGGAACTACTCCGTCGCGACCGACGTCCTGGGCCGGGTGCTCGAGGTGGTCACCGGCCAGAGCCTCGAGGAGGTCTTCGCCGAGCGCGTCTTCGGGCCGCTGGGCATGAAGGAGACCCGCTGGTGGGTCGACACGGACGACGCCCACCGCCTGGCCGCGCTGTACGTCCCGCACCCCGCCACCGGGCGGGCGCTGCGCCACGACGACCTCGGCCAGCACGCGCTGAGCAGGCCGGCGATGCTGTCCGGCGGCGGCGGCCTCGTCTCGACCGCCGCCGACTACGCCCGCTTCACCCAGCTGCTGCTGCGCGGCGGCGAGCTCGACGGCGTGCGCCTGCTCGGCACCCGCACGCTGCGCTGGATGACGCGCAACCACCTGCCCGGCGGGCGCGACCTCGGCGCGCTGTCCACCGGCGGGTTCGCCGAGACCAGCTTCGACGGCATCGGGTTCGGGCTGGGCTTCGCCACCGTCGAGGACCCGCTGCCGGCCAAGACGCTGATGTCGCGCGGCGAGTTCTTCTGGGGCGGCGCCGCCTCGACGGCGTTCTGGGTCGACCCCGCCGAGGAGATCACCGCCTCGCTGTTCACCCAGCTGCTGCCGAGCTCGACGCACCCGCTGCGGCCGCAGCTGCGCCAGCTGGTCTACAGCGCCCTCGTGGACTGATCGAAGGGCTGGACTAGCGGCCCGTGTGCGGCATCAGCGCGTCGGGCGGGATCTGCCCGAACCGGCCCGACTGGTAGTCGGCCACCGCCTGCTGCAGCTGCGCCCGGCTGTTCATGACGAACGGGCCGTACTGCGCGACCGGCTCCCGGATCGGCTCCCCGCCGAGCACGACGAGCTCGAGGGCGGGGTGCCGGCTGTCCTGCACCTCGTCGGCCACCACCGTGATGCGGTCGCCAGGGCCGAACACCGCCGTCTGACCGGTCGCGATGCGCGCCTGCGCGGTGCCGGCCGTGCCGGTGCCGGACAGGACGTAGACCAGCGCGTTGAACCGCGGGTCCCACGGCAGCGACAGCTGCGCGCCGGGCGAGACGCTGGCGTGCAGCATCGTGATCGGCGTCCGGGTCGCGCCCGGGCCGCGGTTGCCGGCCAGGTCGCCGGCGATGAGGCGCAGCAGCGAGCCGCCGTCCTCGGAGGCGAGCAGCACGCTGTCGGTGCCCTCGAGGTTCTGGTACGCCGGCGCGGTCATCTTCTCGCGGCCGGGCAGGTTGACCCACAGCTGGATCCCGTGGAACACCCCGCCCGCCTCGACGAGCTCGACCGGCGGCGTCTCGATGTGCAGGATCCCGCCGCCCGCGGTCATCCACTGCGTCGCGCCGTCCTGGATGAGCCCGCCGCCGCCGTGGCTGTCCTGGTGCTGGAACGCGCCGTCCATGATGTACGTGACGGTCTCGAACCCGCGGTGCGGGTGCCACGAGGTGCCCTTGGGCTCGCCGGGCGCGTACTCCACCTCGCCCATCTGGTCCATCATGATGAACGGGTCGAGCACCTTGGTCGGCAGCCCGGCGAAGGCCCGGCGCACCGGGAAGCCCTCCCCCTCGTAGCCCTGCGGCGCGGTCGTCACCTGCAGCACGGGGCGCTCGACGTCGCCGAGCCCGGCGGCCGGGACGCGCGGCAGGGTCAAGGTGTCGGCGGTGATCGCGGGCATGGTGTCCTCCAAGGTGGTTGCATCCGCAACATACGGCCTGCTGCCGGTGTTCCGCAGCCCGATGACGGTGATCACCAGGGCATCGGTGCGGACGACACCCGCGCGTCGGCGCAGCGATGTCCTGGTGAT
>CADCUE010000283.1 GCA_902805805.1 uncultured Frankineae bacterium
ACGCGACGCCGGAGTGCGACAGCGCCGTCGACCTCGTCACCCACGACAAGGCCGGCGAGCGCATCCTCGAGGGCCTGCTCATGGACGCCGAGCGGCGCCTGCGCGAGGAGGGCATCGCCGGCGACATCTACCTGTTCAAGAACAACACCGACAGCGCGGGCAACTCCTACGGCTGCCACGAGAACTACCTCGTCGGGCGCCAGGGCGAGTTCTCGCGCCTGGCCGACGTCCTGATCCCGTTCCTCGTGAGCCGACAGATCGTCGTCGGGGCCGGCAAGGTGCTGCAGACCCCGCGCGGCGCCGTCTACTGCGTCAGCCAGCGGGCCGAGCACATCTGGGAGGGCGTCTCGAGCGCCACCACCCGCAGCCGGCCCATCATCAACACCCGCGACGAGCCGCACGCCGACGCCGAGCGCTTCCGCCGGCTGCACGTCATCGTCGGCGACAGCAACATGAGCGAGACGACGACGCTGCTCAAGGTCGGCGCCACCGACCTCGTCCTGCGGATGGTCGAGGCGGGCGTGGTCATGCGCGACCTCACGCTCGAGAACCCGATCCGTGCGATCCGCGAGATCAGCCACGACCTCACCGGCCGGCGCAAGGTCAAGCTGGCCAACGGGCGCGAGGCCAGCGCGCTGGAGATCCAGCGCGAGTACCACAACCGGGCGACCGACTTCATCGACCGGCGGGGCGGGGACGCCACCGTGCTGCGGGTCCTCGACCTGTGGGGCCGGACGCTGCAGGCGGTCGACACGGGGGACCTGTCGCTGGTCGACCGCGAGATCGACTGGGTGACGAAGCACCAGCTGATCGAGCGCTACCGGGCCAAGCACGACCTGCCCCTGTCCAGCCCGCGGGTCGCCCAGCTCGACCTCGCCTACCACGACGTCAACCGCCACCGGGGGCTCTACTACCTGCTCGAGGGCAAGGGCCTGGTCGAGCGGGCGACGACCGACCTGGCCGTCTTCGAGGCCAAGTCGCTGCCGCCGCAGACCACGCGGGCCCGGCTGCGCGGCGAGTTCATCAAGTGCGCGCAGGAGAAGCGGCGCGACTTCACCGTCGACTGGGTGCACCTCAAGCTCAACGACCAGGCGCAGCGCACGGTGCTGTGCAAGGACCCCTTCCGCTCGGTCGACGACCGCGTCGACAAGCTGATCGCGTCCATGTGACACGCTCGTGCGCATGACGAGTCCCGCTGCCGACAAGCCCACCGTCGAGATCCCCGACGGCGCGCCGCCCTCCGACCTCGTGATCGAGGACCTCACCGTCGGCGACGGTCCGGAGGCCGTCGCGGGCACGACCTGCACGATGCAGTACGTCGGCCACGCCTGGTCGGACGGTCAGCAGTTCGACGCCTCCTGGGACCGCGGCGAGCCGTTCACGTTCGGTCTCGGGCAGGGCATGGTCATCCGCGGCTGGGACCAGGGCGTCGCCGGCATGAAGGTCGGCGGCCGTCGCCGGCTGACGATCCCGCCGGAGCTCGGCTACGGCGCGCGGGGCGCAGGGGGCGCCATCAAGGGCGGCGAGACGCTCGTCTTCGTCGTCGACCTGCTCGGCGTCCGCTAGGCCGGACGGCGCCACACGACGGCCTCGGCCGGCCGTTCCGCCGCCGGGGGCCGTCCAGGCTAACGTCGCGCACGTGTCCGCCAAGAAGACCGAGCGGCTGCTCAACCTGGTGATCTGCCTGCTCGCCACCCGGCGCTTCCTGGGGGTGCAGGAGATCCGCGCAGCGGTGCCCGGCTACGAGCAGGGCACCGAGGAGTCCTTCCGCCGCATGTTCGAGCGCGACAAGGAGGAGCTGCGCGAGCTCGGCATCCCGCTCGAGACCGGCACGAACAGCGCCGCCCACGACGACGAGCCCGGCTACCGCATCGCGCGGCGCGACTACGAGCTGCCCGACATCGTCCTCGAGCCGGACGAGGCGGCGGCGCTCGGCCTGGCCGCTCGGCTGTGGCAGTCCGCGCCGCTGGCCGGCGCCACCGGTCGTGCCCTGCTCAAGCTGCAGGCCGCCGGGGTGGAGCCGGGCACCGCACCGGCTGCCCTGGAGCCGCGCGTCGGGGCGAGCGAGCCGTCCTTCGAGGGCTGCCTGGCCGCGGTGCGCGACGGGCGCGCGGTGAGCTTCTCCTACCGCACCTCGGGCACGTCGGCGCCGGCCGACCGGCACGTCGAGCCGTGGGGGGTCGTGTCCTGGCGCGGCCGGTGGTACCTCGTCGGGCACGACACCGACCGCGGCGCCGAGCGGGTGTTCCGCCTGTCGCGCATCGTCGGGACCGTCCGGGCGGTCGGACCGGCGGGGGCCGTCGTGCCGCCCGACGGGGTCGACCTGCGGGCGTCGGTCGGCCGGATGGCGGTGGAGGAGCCGCGGACGACCGCACGGGTGGCGCTGCGCCCGGGAGCGGGCTGGGAGCTGCGCCGGGAGGCGGCCGGCAGCGCCGACGACCCCGACCGACAGGGGTGGACGGTCGTCGACGTCGGCTTCGCCGATCCCGAGCGCTTCGCCGACCGGGTGACCGGCTACGGCGCGGACGCCGTCGTGCTGTCGCCGCCGGAGGCCCGCGACGCGGTCGTGCGCCGGCTGCGGGGGCTGGCGTCGTGAGCGGCCCCGGGGCTGCGCGAGCCGGCGCTGCCGGCGGGACCGCCGACCAGCTCCCGCGGCTGCTGGCTCTCGTGCCGTACCTGCTGGCACGCCCGGGGGTGCGACTCGCCGACGTCGCCGCGACCTTCGACGTGACCGAGGAGCGGCTGCGCAAGGACCTCAACCTGCTGTGGGTCTGCGGCCTGCCGGGGCACGGACCCGGGGACCTCATCGACGTCGAGTTCGAGGGCGACACGATCACCCTCACCGAGCCCGCCGGCGTCACGCGGCCGCTGCGCCTGACCGTCGACGAGGCGCTCGCGCTGGTCGTGGCGCTGCGGGCCCTGTCGGAGACGCCGGGCCTCGTCGAGCGCGACGCCGTGGACCGCGCGCTGGCCAAGGTCGAGCAGGCCGCGGGCGCCGCTGCCGGTCCCGCCCACCGCGTCGAGGTCTCGGTCGAGGGGGAGACCCGCGTGCTGCCGGTCGTGCGCGCCGCGCTCGCCGACGGCCGGCGGCTGCACCTGCGCTACCACGTGCCGGGACGCGACGAGACGACCGAGCGCGACGTCGACCCGATGCGGCTGCTGCTGGTCGAGGGACGCAGCTACCTGGAGGCATGGTGCCGCCGGGCGGAGGGGGTGCGCCTGTTCCGGCTGGACCGGGTGGCCGACGTCGCCGTCCTCGACGCGCCCGCGGAGGTCCCTGCCGGTGTCGAGCACCGCGACCTGTCGCAGGGGCTGTTCCGCCCGTCGGCCGACGACCTCGCCGTGACGCTCGCCCTGCGCCCGGCCGCGGCGTGGGTCGCGGACTACCACCCGTGCGAGTCCGTCGTCGAGCAGGACGACGGCGGGCTCGTCGTCGTCCTGCGGGCGCGCGACACCGCCTGGGTGCGCCGGCTGGCGCTGCGCCTCGGCGAGCAGGGACAGGTGCTCGCTCCGCCCGAGCTGGCCGACGCGGTGCGGGCCGACGCCCGTGCGGCGCTGGCGGCGTACGGGTCCTGAGCCGTCCGTCGCGACGCCTCCGCGATCCCCGGGCACCGCGATCCCCGGGCACCGCGATCCGCAGGCAGAAGGCGGTCAAGGAGGGCCCCGGGCGTGCCGATCCCGGAACTGCCGCAGGGTGCGGTACACGACGGAAAGGCCCGGCCATGACCACGATCAAGGCGTCCTGCCCCACGTGCGGCGAGGTCGAGCTCACCCCCGAGGACGTCTCGCTCATGGTGTGCAGCCACGCCCCGCTGTCCTACTACGCCTTCACCTGCTGGACGTGCACGCACGAGATCCGCAAGCCGGCCGACGACCACGTCGTCGCCCTGCTGGTCTCCGGCGGCGTGCCGGCCCAGGTCTGGGAGCTGCCGGCGGAGGCGCTCGAGGAGCACACCGGTCCGCAGCTCACCTACGACGACCTCCTCGACTTCGCCCTGCACCTGAGCACCACGGACCTGCTGGCCCGGGCCGCCGGCGCTCGCGCCACCACCTGAGCCGCCTGCTCGCAGACGTCGCGGCCCGGCTGCGCGCTACGGTCTGACGGTGCGGTGGATCCTGCTCGACCTGGCGATCGCTCTTGCGGCGCTGGCTGTCCTGGCCGTGCTCGTGCTGCGGCTGTGGCGACGGGTCAAGGCCCTGTCCGCGGTCGTCACCGCCGCCGGTGACCGGCTCGCGCAGGCGACCGACGCCCTCGAGGCCGCACAGTCCGCCGGCCCTTCCGGTGCAGCGGCGGTCACGCAGCGTCGCCTCCCGTCCGCCTGAGGTGCACGCGGCGTCCGCCTGACCGTTGCCCGCCGGCCGTCGCGCATGCGCTGCCGTCCGGCCCCTCGGGGCGTAGCCTGAGCTCGTCGTCCCACGCAGAGGAGCCCGTCCGTGAACCTGCCCGGTGGCTGGGAGCTCGTCCTGGTCGTTCTCGTGATCATGGTGCTGTTCGGCGCCAAGCGCCTGCCGGACGCGTCCCGCTCGCTCGGCCGCTCGCTGCGCATCTTCAAGGCCGAGACCAAGGGCCTGCGCGACGACGACACGCCGGCCTACGACTCGCACGCGCACGACCGCGCGGTCTACGACCGGACCATCGCGGCGCAGCCCCCGGTTCCGCCGGTCCCCGGTGTCCCGCCGGCGCCGGGCACCGACCCGCGCCAGCCCTAGGTGTCCCTGCCGGTGCGGCGGCCGGGGACCAGGGCCAAGCCCTCGAAGAACGACCCGGGACGCACGCCCGACGGCCGGATGGCGCTCATCGAGCACATCCGCGAGCTGCGCAACCGCCTCGGCGTGTCCCTGCTGGCGCTCGCCGTCTGCGTGGTCGCCGCCTTCTTCCTGCGCGACCACGTCTTCGACCTCATCAAGCGGCCCTACTGCCTGACCGACGTCGCCAAGCAGGCGAGGGAGGTGTCCGGCACGCAGTGCGAGCTGTACGCCTTCGGGCCGTTCGAGCAGTTCGCCGTGTCGCTGCGGATCTCGTTCATCGCCGGCGTCATCGTCTCCTCGCCCGTGTGGCTCTACCAGCTCGGCGCGTTCATCACCCCCGGGCTGCACCGCCACGAGAAGAAGTACGCCGCCGCCTTCCTCGGCGCGGCGCTCGTGCTGTTCACGACCGGCACGGTGTTCGCCTACTTCACGATCTCCCGCGGTCTGCAGTTCCTGCTCACGGTCGGCGGGGACGGCATCGTCACGCTCCCGTCGATCCAGAGCTACCTGTCCTTCGTCACGCTGACGCTGCTCGGGTTCGGCATCGCGTTCCTGTTCCCCGTGATCGTGCTGTTCCTCAACTTCGTGGGGCTGTTCCCGTCGAGCCGCATGCGCTCCTGGCGGCGCGGCATGGTCGTCGGCATCGCCGTCGCCTCCGCGGTGCTCACGCCCTCGCAGGACCCCTTCACCTTCATGGCGATGGCTCTGCCGCTGTACGCGCTCTACGAGGGCTGCATCGTCATCGGGCGCCTGCGCGAACGCGCGCAACGCCGACGCCGGGCGGTGGAGCCCGGGGCCCAGGAGCTCGAGCGCCTCGGCGACGACCAGACCTCCTACGTCGACGACAGGCCGTCGGCCCTCTGACCGGTCACGGGACAGGCACGAGACGTAGCCTCGACGGGTGACCACCGAGGCGGCCTCGCCCGCGGAGCGCTACGCCTCCTTCCGGCGGAACCAGTCGGGACCCGCGCTGGCCGACTTCGAGGTGGGCTACCCGTTCGGTCTGGACGCCTTCCAACGCACCGCCTGCGCAGCGCTCGAGGCCGGCCGCGGTGTCCTGGTCGCGGCTCCCACGGGTGCGGGCAAGACGGTCGTCGGCGAGTTCGCCGTCCACCTCGCCCTGCGCGAAGGGCGCAAGTGCTTCTACACCACGCCGATCAAGGCGCTGTCGAACCAGAAGCACCGCGACCTCGTCGAGCGGTACGGCCCCGAGCGGGTCGGTCTGCTCACCGGTGACGTCGCCGTCAACGGCGACGCCGACGTCGTCGTCATGACGACCGAGGTGCTGCGCAACATGCTCTACGCCCAGGGCCGCGCGGCCGCCGACGGCACCGCCGACCGGCTGCGCGGGCTGTCGCACGTCGTCATGGACGAGGTCCACTACCTCGCCGACCGCGAGCGCGGAGCGGTCTGGGAAGAGGTGATCATCCACCTGCCGGAGGACGTGCAGGTGACGTCGCTGTCGGCGACGGTCAGCAACGCCGAGGAGTTCGGCGAGTGGCTGGGGACCGTCCGCGGCGACACCGAGGTCGTCGTCGAGGAGCACCGTCCGGTGCCCCTGTGGCAGCACGTGCTCGTCGGCACCCGCCTGTACGACCTGTTCGTCGCCGCGGAGGTGGGCGCCGTGGGCAGGGCCGAGAAGGTCAACCCGCAGCTCGAGCGGCTGGCCCGCGACGAGGGCCGCCTGCCGGTGCGCGGGCGCGCCGGACGCGGCGGCCGACCGACCTCCAACCGGCGCCCCGTCGTCAGCCGGCCCGACGTCCTCACCCGGCTCGACAGCCAGGGCCTGCTGCCGGCGATCACCTTCGTCTTCAGCCGGGCGGGCTGCGCGGCCGCCGTCGAGCAGTGCGTGCGCTCGGGGCTGCGGCTCAACACGGCGGAGGAGGCCGAGCAGGTCCGCCGCCACGTCGAGCGCCGCACGAGCAGCCTGCCGCGCGAGGACCTGCGGGTGCTCGGCTACTGGGAGTGGCTGGAGGGGCTCCAACGCGGCTTCGCCGCCCACCACGCCGGGATGCTCCCCACCTTCAAGGAGGTCGTCGAGGAGCTGTTCACCGAGGGCCTGGTCAAGGCGGTGTTCGCCACCGAGACCCTCGCTCTCGGCATCAACATGCCCGCGCGCTCGGTCGTGCTCGAGAAGCTGGTCAAGTGGAACGGCGAGACGCACGCCGACGTGACGCCGGGGGAGTACACCCAGCTCACCGGTCGCGCCGGCCGCCGGGGCATCGACGTGGAGGGGCACGCCGTCGTCCTGTGGCAGCCCGGCATGGACCCCCGTACGGTCGCCGGACTCGCCTCGACCCGCACCTACCCGCTGCGGTCGAGCTTCCGGCCGTCCTACAACATGGCCGTCAACCTCGTCGGAGCGCTCGGGCGCGAGCAGGCCCGCACCCTGCTCGAGAGCTCGTTCGCGCAGTTCCAGGCCGACGCGTCGGTGGTCGGCCTGGCCCGCCAGATCAGCCGCAACCTCGAGGGCCTGGACGGCTACCGCGCCTCGATGACCTGCCACCTCGGGGACGCCGAGGAGTACGGCCGGCTGCGCGCCGAGCTGAAGCGCAGGGAGAGCGAGCTGGCCCGCAGCGGAGCCGCGTCCCGCCGGGCCGCGGCCGCCGCCTCGCTGGAGCAGCTCAAGCCCGGCGACGTCGTCCGGGTCCCCGGCGGACGCCGGTCCGGTCTGGCCGTCGTGCTCGACCCCGGCGTGGGCAGCAACGGCGAGGCGCACCCCCTCGTGCTCACGGAGGACCGCTGGGCCGGCCGGCTGTCGCTGGCCGACTTCCCGGCGGCCGTCGAACCGGTCGGCCGGCTGCGCATCCCCAAGGGCTTCAACCACCGCGTGCCCGCCAGTCGCCGCGACCTCGCGTCCGCACTGCGCGAGGTGGACGCACCCGGGCCCGCGCGGGGCCGGCGCCGCTCGGCGGCCGCGGACGACGACGAGCTCGCCAGCATGCGCGCGTCGCTGCGCCGCCACCCCGTGCACGGCTGCGAGGACCGCGAGTCGCACATGCGCTGGGCCGAGCGCTGGCAACGGCTGCGCTCGGAGACCGACGCGCTGGAGCGGCGGGTCGCGGGCAAGACCTCGTCGATCGCCCGCACCTTCGACCGGGTCTGCGTCGTGCTGGACGAGCTGGGCTACCTGCGCGGCGAGGCGGTCACGACGGCGGGGCAGTCGCTGGCGCGGGTCTACAGCGAGTCCGACCTGCTGGCCGTCGAGAGCCTGCGCGCCGGCCTGTGGGACGACCTGGCGCCGGCCGAGCTCGCCGCCGTCGTGTCCTCGCTCGTCTACACGAGCCGTCGGGCCGACGAGTCGAACCCCGTCGTGCCGTCCGGCCCCGTCCAGACCGCGCTCTCCGAGATGGACCGCCTCTGGGCGCGCCTGTCCGCGCTGGAGCGCGACACCGGGGTGCAGTTCCTGAAGCGACCGGACCACGGCTTCGCCTGGGCCATCTGGCGGTGGGCCTCGGGGGCACGGCTCGAGCAGGTGCTCGACGACGACCCCGACCTGACGGCCGGCGACTTCGTGCGGTGGTGCAAGCAGCTCATCGACCTGCTGGGCCAGGTCGCGCTGGTGGCCGAGGACCTGTCGCCGTCCGGTCCCGAGCTGCGCAGGACCACGCGCAGGGCGATGGACGCCGTCCGGCGAGGCGTGGTGGCCTACCAGTCGGTGGGCTGAGCGTGGGCTGTCGGCGCCGGTAGCGTGGACCGGCGTGACCGCCCGCCCGCTCGTGCTCGCGAGCGCCTCTCCGGCCCGGCTGCGGCTGCTGCGCGACGCGGGGCTGGACCCGCGGGTGGTCGTCAGCGACGTCGACGAGTCCCAGGTGCGGGCGACCGAGCCGCGCGACGTCGTGCAGGAGCTGGCGACCCGCAAGGCCGAGGTCGTCGCTGCGCGCCTGCGTGCGGGGCTCGTCGTGGGCTGCGACTCGATGCTGCTGCTGGACGGGCGGATGCTCGGCAAGCCCGCCGACGCGCAGGAGGCCACGGCGCGCTGGCAGGCGATGCGCGGCCGCACCGGGTCGTTGCTCACGGGCCACACGGTCATCGACGCGGCCACGGGCCGGCGGGCCTGCGGCGTGGCCGCGACGTCGGTCCGCTTCGGGACGCCGACCGACGACGAGGTCGCGGCCTACGTCGCGACCGGAGAGCCGCTGCGCGTCGCAGGTGCCTTCACCCTCGACGGCCGCTCCGCCCCCTTCGTCGACGGCATCGACGGCGATCCGGGCAACGTGCTCGGGCTGTCCCTGCCGCTGCTGCGGACGCTGCTCGCCGAGCTCGGCGTGCGGGTCACCGACCTGTGGGCCTCATGAGCGCGCCGACCAGCACTCCGCGCACGGAGCCCGTGCACGGGGGCCTCAAGATCGGTCCGTTGCAGGTGGACCTCCCGGTCGTCCTCGCGCCCATGGCCGGGGTCACGAACGCCGCCTTCCGATCGCTGTGCCGGTCCTACGGCGCCGGGCTCTACGTCAGCGAGATGGTCAGCGCCCGGGCACTGCTCGAGACCAACGAGAGCACGACGCGGCGGGCTGCGTTCGGCGCGGACGAGACGGTCCGCAGCATCCAGCTCTACGCCACCAACCCCGACGTCGTGGGCGCGGCCGTCCGCAGGCTGGTCGACGAGGACGGCGTCGACCACGTCGACCTGAACGTCGGATGCCCCTCGCCGAAGGTCACGCGCCGGGGCGGGGGAGCGGCGCTGCCCGCCCACCCGGTGCTGTTCGGGCGGCTGGTGCGCGCGGCCGTGCGGGCCGCGGGCGCTGTGCCCGTCACCGTCAAGATGCGCAAGGGCGTGGACGACGCGCACCTGACCTTCCTGGAGGCCGGCCGACGGGCCCAGGACGAGGGCGCGGCGGCCGTGGCGCTGCACGCGCGCACCGCCGAGCAGTTCTACTCCGGTCGAGCCGACTGGGCGGCGATCACCACGCTCAAGCAGGCGCTCACCAGCGTGCCGGTGCTCGGCAACGGAGACATCTGGACGGCCGACGACGCGCTCCGGATGATGAGCGAGACCGGCTGCGACGGCGTCGTCGTCGGGCGGGGCTGCCTCGGGCGACCGTGGCTGTTCCGCGACCTGTCCGACGCCTTCTCCGGTCGGGCGCCGCAGCGACCTCCGACGATCGGCGAGGTCACCCCGGTGATGGAGCGGCACGCTCGCGCCCTGGTCGAGGCCCGCGGCGACGAGGGCTTCGCCGTCCGCGACTTCCGGCGGCACACGGGCTGGTACCTCACCGGCTACCCGGTCGGCGGCGCGGCCCGCAAGGCCCTGGCGATGGCCTCGTCGCTCGCGGAGCTCGACGCGCTGCTCGACGCCCTCGATCCTGCCGCCGAGCTGCCCGCGGGGTCCGAGTCGCTGCCGCGCGGGCACGTGCAGGGGCCCCGCCACGTCGTGCTGCCGGAGCACTGGCTGCGCGACCGCGACGACCCCACGCCCCCGGACGACGCCGGGGCCTTCCACTCCGGCGGCTGAGGCGCGACCCGCAGCCGAGGGACGTGTCAGCGCGAGTGCGCCACCTCGAGCGCGGCGAGCAGCCGGTCGAGCGGGCTGTCCAGCCCCCAGCGGTCGGACAGCGCCACCAGGGCCTCGGGGTCCCGCGGGACGCGTGGCAGCGCGTCGTCGAGCTCGGGGATCGGCAGGTCGCGCACCGTCCGGGTGACGGCCGGGGCGACCTCCAGGTAGTCCCGGGCCCCGAGCAGCTTGGCGCGGGCCCCGGCCGGGAAGCCGTCCTCGCTGCCCGCGTCCAGGGCGGCCACGATGGCCTCGACCGTGCCGAACCGGCTGACCAGGGCCGCCGCCGTCTTGTCGCCGACGCCCTTGACGCCCGGCAGGCCGTCGCTCGGGTCGCCGCGGAGCACGGCGTACTCCGCGTACGACGTGCCGGGGATGCCGTACTTCGCGGCCACCTCCCGCTCGCCGTACGGCTTGAGCTTCTCGACCGTGTACAGCACCCGCACCGGTCCGTCGTCGCGCACGAGCTGGAACATGTCGCGGTCGCCGGACACCACGTCGACCGGGCCGGTCTCGCGGGCCGACAGCGTGCCGAGCACGTCGTCGGCCTCGTGGCCCTCCGCCCCGGCGACCGCGATCCCGACGGCGTCCAGGACCTCCAGCAGGACGCCGACCTGCGCGGCCAGTGACTCGGGCTCGGCCTCGGCGCCGTTCTCCGCCAACCGGTGGGCCTTGTACGACGGGACCGCGGCCACCCGGAACGCCGGGCGCCAGTCGAGGTCGAGGCAGGCGACGAGCCGTGCAGGGCGGGTGTCCTTCACGATGCGGGCGACCAGGTCCACCGTGCCCCGGACGGCGTTGACCGGGCTGCCGTCCGGCGCGGTCACCGTCTCCGGCACGCCGTGGAACGCCCGGTACCACAGCGAAGGCGCGTCGAGGAGCGTCAGCTGGCCGGCCACCGGTCCACCCTGTCAGACCGGGTAGCCCGCGCGCCGCAACCAGGCGACCAGGCTCGCGTCGTCGTCCAGGCGCCAGGACCGCACGTCCGTCGCGCTCGGCATCTCATGGAGTCGCCAGCGCTTGGTGTGGAAGACGCGGTCGCGCTCCGCGGCGTGGTCGGGATCGCGGTGCGCACGCGGTCGGCGCCCCGCGGCGTCCGCAGGAGCCCGCTCGTCGAGCAGCCTGGCCACGGCGCGCAGGACCGCGCGCTGCTGCGCGTGCTCCGTGTCCAGCGCCATCCGCGCCGGCGGGTCCGCGGTGACCCGTCCGCGCCCCAGCCGCACGACGACGGGCAGGCCGGGGTGTCCCGCGCAGTCCGGTCTGATGTCGACGAGCGACGTGTCGTACTCCGACGGCAGGCTGCTCCAGAGGCCGTTGGCCCGAGCGCAGACCACGACCGGGTCGGTCGACCCCAGTGGGAGCCAGAGCGCGAGCGCCGTGCGCCCGTGCAGGTGGACGCTGTGCCGGGTCGCCAGCGTCTCCAGGGCGGCCCACGCCGGCACGTGGAGGTGCAGGTCCGGACGTCCGCTCCCTCCGCAGGCGAGGTGGAGCCGTGCGGACAGGCTCCGGTGCAGGTGCTGCACCGCAGCGCCGCCCAGAGCCGGTGGCACAGCGTCGACGGCCAGCTCGAGACCAGCAGCGGCGAGCACGGCGCTCATGACCGACAGGGACGGGGAGCGCCGACCGGCCTCGACCGCCGCGATGGTGCTCGCCGCCACCCCGCTGCGCGCCGCCAGCGCCCGCTGGCTCCAGCCCTCGCGCCGGCGTACCGCCCGCAGCACCTCACCCGCGTCCACGTCGACGACTCTGCGACGTCACCGCCGCGCGGGGGAGTGGGGACGGCGGACCTGTGGACGCGGCCGAGGACGGGGAAGCCCGCTGCTGCTCGCCCGCCAGCGGCGGCGGGGACGCAGTCCTCGACGCCTACCAGACTGCTCCCGCCGACGAGGGCAGTCTGGTAGGCGCTGGCCACCGACCTGGACTGCGTCGACCGAGGGGCGGGCGGCCAGCGGCCGCGCGGCCCGTGGTGCGGGGATAGCGTGGAGGGGCTTCGTCCGCTCTCGTCCGGAGGCCCGCATGCCGCCCGTCGTCCGCAGCCTGCCGACCGCAGAGGCGGCAGAGCTGCTCACCCTGACGAGGGACCTCGTCGACCGGGAGGTGGCGCCGCGGGCCGCCGAGGGCGAGGCCCGTGCCGAGCTGCCCCGAGAGCTGTTCCGCACGCTCGGGAAGGCGGGGCTGCTGGGGCTGCCCTACGACGAGCAGCACGGCGGCGGAGCGCAGCCGTACGAGGTCTACCTGCAGGTGCTCGAGGAGCTCAGCCGCGGCTGGCTGGCGGTGGGGCTCGGCGTCAGCGTCCACACGCTGTCCTGCTTCCCGCTGGCGGCGTTCGGCAGCCAGGCCCAGCAGCAGCGCTGGCTCCCCGACATGCTCGGCGGAGAGCTGCTGGGGGCGTACTGCCTGTCCGAGGCGGGCAGCGGCTCCGACGCCGCCGCGCTGCAGACGCGGGCGGTGCTCGACGGCGACTCCTGGGTCGTCGACGGGGCCAAGGCCTGGGTGACGCACGGCGGCGCGGCGGACTTCTACAACCTGATGGTGCGTACGGGTGCTCCCGGCGCCAAGGGCATCTCCTGCCTGCTGGCCGACGCGTCGACACCCGGCCTGCTGCCGCAGACCCCCGAGCGGAAGATGGGCATGCGGGCCAGCACCACCGCGACGGTCCTGCTCGACGCGGCGCGCGTCCCGGCCGACCGGCTGCTGGGGGAGCAGGGGCAGGGGTTCCGCATCGCCATGAGCGCGCTCGACGGGGGCCGTCTCGGCATCGCCGCGTGCGCGGTCGGCGTGGCGCAGGCAGCGCTCGACACGGCGGTGGCCTATGCGCAGGAGCGACGGCAGTTCGGCCGGCGCATCGCCGACTTCCAAGGCCTGTCGTTCCTGCTGGCCGACATGGCGACGCAGGTCGAGGCGGCGCGGGCGCTGTACCTGTCCACGGCGCGCCGGCGTGACGCCGGGCAGCCGTTCGGGCCGCAGGCAGCCATGAGCAAGCTGTTCGCCAGCGACACGGCCATGCGCGTCACGACGGACGCCGTGCAGGTGCTCGGGGGCTACGGCTACGTCGAGGACTTCCCGGCCGAGCGCTACCTGCGCGAGGCCAAGATCCTGCAGATCGTCGAGGGGACCAACCAGGTGCAGCGGGTGGTCATCGGCCGCTCGCTCACCTCGTGACCGTCGGCGTCCGCCGGTGAGGCCGCTGTCATGACCGGTGTGCCGCTGGACGACCTGGACCGCCAGCTGCTCGACCTGCTCGTCCGCGACGGACGGCGGTCCTACGCCGACCTGGCCCGGGACACGGGGCTGTCCACCAGCGCCGTGCACCAGCGGGTGCGACGCCTGGAGCAGCGGGGGGCGATCGCGGGCTACGTGGCCCGGGTCGACCCGGTGACCGCGGGCCTGCCCCTGTCGGCCTTCATCTCGATCCAGGCGATCGACCCCGCCGCGCCCGACGATGCGCCGGACCGGCTGCGGCACCTCGCCGCCATCGAGGCCTGTCACAGCGTGGCGGGTGTGGAGAGCTACATCCTGCAGGTGAGGGTCGCCGGTCCCGGCGAGCTCGAGCAGCTGCTGCAGGAGATCCGTGCGGCGGCCGGCGTGTCCACGCGCACCACGGTCGTGCTCAGCACGCCGTGGGAGGGCCGCACCGCGCCGCTCGCCCCACCGGAGGTCTGAGCCGGCACGCCGAGCGGTGCGGCATCGGCGGCGGAAACCCGTCGGAAACACACCGGGGCGGCGCGCCGGTCGAGGGGCTTGTGGGATGCCTCGTCATGCGACACGGTGGTGCAGATCACAGTCCGGGCAGGCCGTCGGCAGTCAGTGACCGAGATCACATCGTGGTGTTTCCCACCAGCACGTCGGGGAAGGGCCGCCCGCACTGCAGCCAGCAGCACCAGGAGGCGACGTGACGCGCAAGTCCGTGTGGGACCGGGGCCGGTCGAGGCGGCTGGCCGCAGGCATGCTGGCGGCGCTGTCCGCGACAGCGCTCAGCGCCTGCGGCAGCGACCAGTCCGGTGGGACGCCGCAGCTCAACTGGTACATCAACAACGCGGCGCAGGAACCGATCGCGCAGGCCTGCAACGAGCAGGCCGACGGCGCCTACCAGGTCAACATCTCGCTGCTCCCGGCTGCGGCCTCCGGGCAGCGCGAGCAGCTGCTCCGCCGCCTCGCCGCCGGCGACGACTCGGTCGACATCCTCAGCCTCGACCCGCCGTTCATGGCGGAGTTCGCGAACGCCGGCTTCCTGCGGCCGTTCACCGACGACGAGACGCAGGAGTTCTCCGAAGGGGTCCTGAAGGGCCCGCTCGAGCAGTCGATGTACGAGGACAAGATGTTCTCGGCGCCGTTCTACGGCAACACGCAGCTGCTCTGGTACAAGAAGTCGGTGGCCGAGAAGGCCGGCCTGGACCTCGAGCAGCCGGTGACCTGGGACCAGGTCATCGAGGCGGCCGAGAAGACGTCCACCACCGTCGCGGTGCAGGGCCGGCGCAACGAGAGCCTGATGGTGTGGGTCAACGCGCTGGTCGAGTCGGCCGGGGGCAGGATCCTCAGCGAGGACAGCCAGGGCGCCTCCGCCGACGAGGTCAAGGCCGACATCGACTCCGAGGCCGGCCAGGAGGCCGCTCGGATCATGAGCACGATCGCCGAGTCCCCGGTGTCGCCCCCGGCGCTGAGCACGGCGGGCGAGGAGGAGTCCCGGGCGGCCTTCCAGTCGGACAACGGCGGCTTCATGGTCAACTGGCCGTACGTCTGGTCCGCGTTCGCGGCCGCCGAGAAGGACGGGACGCTGCCCGAGGACTTCCGCAAGGACGTCGCGTGGGCGCGCTACCCGCGCGTCGTGGAGGACACCCCCAGCGCGACGCCGCTCGGTGGCATCGGCATCAGCGTCGGCGCCTACACCGCCGAGCCGGAGGCGGCGGTGGAGGCCATCCGCTGCCTGCGCTCGGCCGAGAGCCAGAAGGCCTACATGATGTCGGCGGGTGACCCCGCTGCCGCCGAGGAGGTCTACGAGGACTCGGAGATCCAGGAGCAGTTCCCCATGTACGAGGCGATCCGCGAGGGGCTCACCGACGCTGCGCCGCGCCCGATCAGCGCCTTCTACGGCGATGTGACCGGTGCGATCCAGCAGGGCTACCACCCCCCGCGCACGCTGTCGCCGGAGCGGACCCCGACGGCGACGGCAGAACTGCTCGAAGGCGTGCTCAGTAACGAACAGCTGCTCTAGGAGGCCAGGTGAGCACCACCATCCCCGCCGCCGCGGGGGAGACCCGGGCCCAGGTCCCGGCCCGCGACGGCAAGAAGACCGGCATCACCGACCGCGCCAGGAAGGAACGCACGCTCGGGTGGATGCTGGCCGGCCCGGCCTTCATCGTCATGCTGGCCGTCACGGCCTACCCGATCCTCAACGCGGTCTGGTACTCGCTGTTCGACTTCCGCCTCACCGACCCGGACGGGCGCAGCTTCGTCGGGCTCGGCAACTACCTCACCATCCTGACCGACGGGCTGTTCTGGCGGCAGTTCGGCGTGACGACGGCCATCACCGTCGTCACCGTCGCCATCGAGTTCGTCCTCGGGTTCGGGCTGGCGCTCGTGATGCACCGCGCGCTGTTCCTGCGCAAGAGCGTGCGCACAGCGATCCTGGTGCCCTACGGCATCATCACGGTCGTCTCGGCGTACGCCTGGCAGTACGCCTTCACGCCGGCGTACGGGTTCGTGAACCCGTTGTTCGGCACGGACCGCGACTGGTTCGGCCAGACGGTCCCGTCGCTGGTCGTGATCTGCCTGTCGGAGATCTGGAAGACGACGCCGTTCATGTCGCTGCTCCTGCTCGCCGGTCTGGCGCAGATCCCCTCCGACTACCTGGAGGCGGCCAAGGTCGACGGTGCCACGGCCTGGCAGCGCTTCTCCAAGGTCATCGTGCCCAACATGAAGAGCGCGATCATGGTCGCCCTGCTCTTCCGCACGCTCGACGCGTTCCGCATCTTCGACAACGTCTTCATCATGACGCAGGGCGCGAACGGCACGGAGACGCTGAGCTTCCTCGCCTACCGGCAGACGATCACGCGCGTCATGATCGGGCTCGGGTCCGCCGTCAGCGTGATCCTGGCCATCCTGGTGGTGCTGATCGCGGTGCTGTTCATCAAGGGCTTCAAGACGAACCTGGCGCAGCAGAGGGGTGGCTGAGTGAAGACCGACCGCAAGGGCCAGATCGGCTGGATCGTCGGGGCGATCGTGATCATGTTCTACGCCCTCATCCCCGTGGCCTGGATCCTCTCGCTGTCGCTGAAGGCCGGCGACGACATCAACAACCAGAAGTTCTGGCCGACGGCCTTCAGCCTGGAGAACTACCGCATCGTCTTCGCGAGCGACCTGTTCACCACGGCGCTGCGCAACTCGGTCGGCATCTCGCTCATCGCCACGTTCATCTCGGTGGTGCTGGCGATGTTCGCCGCCTACGCCGTCGCCCGCCTGGAGTTCCCCGGCAAGCGGCTGCTGCTCGGGCTGGCCCTGGCCATCACGGTCTTCCCGATCATCGCGATCGCCACGCCGCTGTTCAACCTGTGGCGCACGGTGGGCCTCTACGACACCTGGCTCGGGCTGATCATCCCCTACCTGTCCTTCTCGCTCCCGCTGTCGGTCTACGTCCTGTCCGCCTTCTTCCGCGAGATCCCGTGGGAGATGGAGCAGGCCGCGCAGGTCGACGGTGCGACGGCGTGGCAGGCGTTCCGCAAGGTGATCATCCCGCTCGCGGCGCCCGGGGTCTTCACGGCGGCGATCCTGACGTTCTTCGCGATCTGGAACGACTTCATCTTCGGCATCACGCTCACCGCGAGCGAAGCAGCGCGCCCCGTCCCCGCCGCGCTCGCCTTCTTCAGCGGCGCCAGCCAGTTCTCCCAGCCGACCGCACCCATCGCCGCGGCATCCGTGGTGGTCACCATCCCGGTGATCATCCTGGTGCTCGCCTTCCAGCAGAAGATCGTCGCAGGACTCACCAACGGCGCCGTCAAGGGCTGACCGCCCCGGCTCGACGAAGGAGAAGCACACGATGGCAGCCATCGAGATGAAGCACATCGTCAAGAAGTACGGGGACGGCTTCCCGGCGGTGAACGACGTCAGCATCGACATCGCGGACGGGGAGTTCGTCATCCTCGTCGGACCGTCCGGGTGCGGGAAGTCCACGCTCCTGCGGATGATCGTGGGGCTCGAGGACATCACCGACGGCGACATGGTCATCGGCGGGCAGAAGGTCAACGACAAGGCCCCGCGCGACCGCAACCTGTCGATGGTCTTCCAGAACTACGCGCTCTACCCGCACCTGACGGTGTACGAGAACATCGCCTTCCCGCTGCGGCTGTCCAAGACGCCGGACGCCGACATCGACCGTCGCGTGCGCGAGGCGTCCTCGCTGCTGGAGCTGGACGAGCACCTCGAGCGCAAGCCGGCGAACCTGTCCGGTGGCCAGCGCCAGCGCGTGGCCATGGGCCGCGCGATCGTGCGCCAGGCCGACGCGTTCCTGTTCGACGAGCCGCTGTCGAACCTCGACGCCAAGCTGCGCGGGCAGATGCGCACGGAGATCTCCCGCCTGCAGCGCCGCCTCGGCATCACGACCGTCTACGTCACCCACGACCAGACCGAGGCCATGACGCTCGGCGACCGGGTGGCCGTCATGAAGAAGGGCATCCTCCAGCAGATCGCCTCGCCGCGGGAGCTCTACGAGCAGCCGGTCAACCTGTTCGTGGCGGGCTTCATCGGCTCCCCGCCGATGAACTTCCTGCCTGCTGAGGTGCACGACGGTCGCCTGCAGACCCCGCTCGGGCCGATCGCGCTGACGACCGACCTGCAGCGGGAAGCGGCCCGCGGTCACGACGTGCTGCTCATGGGCGTGCGACCCGAGGCCTTCGAGGACGCCAAGCTCGTCGAGGCCGACAAGCGCGAGAAGGGCGACGTCTTCCGGGCCCAGGTCGACGTCACCGAGTGGCTCGGCAACGAGCAGTACGCCTACATCCCGTTCGAGGCCTCTCAGGAGGTCTCCAACCAGCTGCGCGACCTGTCCCGGGAGCTCGACAGCGACCAGCTCCGCACCCAGCTGATCATCGCCATCGACTCCACCAGCCGCATCCGGCCCGGCCGCGAGGCCGACATCTGGGTCGACACGCGCAAGATGCACCTGTTCGACCCGAAGACCGGCGAGAACCTCACCCGCGACGAGGAGGCCGGCCGGCGGCTCACCGCCGAGGTCGAGGAGGAGCGCCGGGAGGAGATGGAGGACGCCCGGAACCAGCCCCTGGGCGACGCGCCGGACATCCACGCGGACGGCTCCGCGAACGGGCACGGCACCTCGTCCGCGGACCACACGACCGGCGGCTCCCGCCGGGTCTGACCGCCGCACCACCGCCGCACCACCGCGCCGCTGCCCCGTCGACCCGTCGGCGGGGCAGCGGCGCGTCCGGCCCGACGTCAGCCCCGGGTCACGTGGTGCGCGGAGGCACCGGCTGAGCCGGTGAGCCGGTCGGGGTGCCCGCGCGGCCGAGCACCCGGTCGACGGCGATCTCCACGACCACCCGGCGCGGGTTGACCCCCGGCTGCCGGTAGCGCTCGGCGTAGCGCCGGACCGCCTCCGCCACCCGCACCGGGTCCGAGCTGACGGTGGGCACGCCCTCCAGGGACAGCCAGCGGGCCCGGTCGACCTGGGCCACGACGGCCCTCGGGGAGCCGGCCCGGACGTGCGCGACCTTGCGGGAGTCGCCCGACGTGATGACCCGGACCAGGCACGCGTCGGGGTCCCAGGTGAAGCCGACGGCGACGACGTGCGGCGTCCCGTCCGGGCGCAGGGTCGTCAGGGTGGCCAGGTGGCGCTCGACGAGGAAGGCCGAGACCTCCGGGGGCAGGGAGCGCGGGTCCAGGGCCATGACGGGAGGCTAACCAGGACGGCGGGGCGCCACGACCGGTCAGGCGGTCGGGCGGCGCATGACCCCCGTGTCCTCCTCGGCCACGACCACCATCGCGGCCGAGTCGGTCGGCTGCGCGCGGTTCGCGAGGGCGTCCAGGGCCGCTCCGTCGCCGACGTCGTGCCCGGCCTGCTCGCTGAGCAGCCAGCGCACCTCGAGCAGGTCGCAGTAGGCCTGCACCGGGTCGCCCACCTGGCCGGTCGCCTCGTACGCCCGCTCCATGCCCGGCTGGAGCAGCTTGTCCATCCACAGCTGCACGGCCTTGGCCTGCGTCAGCCCGCCCCGGGCCCGCTTGTGCAGGCCGCCCTGGAACTCCCGCAGCGTCGCTTCGTACGCCCGCAGATCGCCCAGCAGGACCTGCGCCTGGCCCTCGCCCACCTCGAGCCCGGTGAGGCTGAACAGCTCGGTGGCGTGGTAGCGGCGGGCCGCGACGGTCACCTTGAGGCGCAGCCGCTCGTCACCGGTGCCGGTCGGCTCCAGCTCGACCTCGTCGACGGCGAAGCCGAGCTCGTTGAGCCTGCGGATGCGCCCCTCGATCTCCCGCCGGTCGGCGAAGGAGAACAGCGGCTCCTCGTGCAGGATCTCCCAGAGCGCGTGGTAGCGCGGCGCGACGCTGGCGGCCTCGTCCATGAGCTGGGGGTAGATCTCGGGCGGGCGCTCGAGCATGATCGCCAGGTCGAGCAGCCCTCCGGCGACGTTCTCGATCAGGATGTCCAGGTCGTAGCGCCGCTGGCCGTCCGTCAGCTCGGGATGGATCTCGCTGGTCTCGGCGTCCACCAGCCAGGCCTGCAGCCGCTGGCCGTCGCGGGAGAACAGCGTGTTGGCCAGCGAGCAGTCCCCCCAGAACACGCCGTTGCGGTGCAGGTCGACGAGCAGGCTCGCCATCGCGTCGAGCAGGCGCGCGCGCTGCAACGGGCGGTTGGGCGGCAGGCGCATGAGCAGCCGCCGGAACTGCCAGGAGCCGTCGAGGTAGCGGGTGACCAGCAGCGCGTTCTCGGTCTCGTGCTGCAGGGCCAGGCCGGCGGCGCGCACGGCGGGCAGGGCGCGCTGCTCGAGCTGGCGCAGCACGGCGTACTCCCGAGCGGCGACCCGCTCGGGCAGCTCCTTGATCGCCCACAGCTGGTCGTCGGCGTGCACGAAGCGGACGAGGTGGCGGCTCGGTCCGACGGGCAGCTCCCGCAGATCGGCCTGCTCGCGCTGCCACTGCTCGAGCGGCTGGTCCCACGGAAGCGCGAGCAGCCCAGGCGACGGCACCCGCAGACGCAGGTCCGTCGACGCCGGCATGTCGGCCCTCTCGATCGGATCAGGGGGCGGCCCGCTCGGGACGGACGCAGCGCGAGGCTACCGCTCGCCGGTCGGCCGCTGCGTGTCGACCGGAGTGCGTCGCGACGCCGTGGGAGGGTGCGTGCCGGCGCGGTCGCCCGGACCGCCGGAGCATCGGAGGTCGCACGTGCCGACCGGGGGAGAGGTCCTCGTCGCGGCGCTGCGCGCCCTGGACGTCGAGGTGGCGTTCGGCCTGCCCGGCGTGCACAACCTCGCCGCGTGGAAGGCCTTCCCCGGCAGCGGGGTGCGGCTGGTCGGGGTGCGCCACGAGCAGACCGCCGGGTACGCCGCGGACGGCTACGCGCGAGCCACCGGACGGCTCGGCGTCGCCCTGACCACCACCGGACCCGGAGCGGCCAACGCCGTCGCCGCGACCGGGGAGGCCTGGTCCTGCCACTCGCCGCTGCTCGTCATCGCGACCGACGTGCCGACCACCCTGCGGCGCGCCGGCCAGTACCGCGGCGTGCTGCACGAGACGACCGACCAGGCCTCGTTCTTCCGACCCGTGACCAAGCAGGTGGTCCGCGTCGAGCAGGCCGCGGACCTGCACGACGCGGTCGTCCGGGCGGGACGGGCCGCGCTGACCGCGCCGCGGCGTCCGGTCTACGTCGAGATCCCGACCGACCTGCTCGCGGCGCACGTCGGAGGCCCGTCGTCGCTCGTGCAGGACCCGGCGGCGGGTGCGGCCGCCCGCGTCGACGAGCAGGTGCTGGCGCTGCTCGCGGCAGCGCAGCGGCCGCTCGTCTGGGCCGGCGGCGGCGCGACGGCGTCCGAGGCAGGACCGCGCGTCCAGGCGCTCGCGGAGCGGCTGGGTGCTCCCGTCCTGACGTCCTACGGTGGTCGGGGACTGCTGCCCCCCGACTGCCCGAGCCTGGTGCCCCTGCCGCCGCACGAGCCTGCCGCCGGCGCGCTGTGGGACGCCGCCGACCTCGTCCTGGTGCTGGGCAGCGACCTCGACGCCATGAACACCCAGGGCTTCCGGCAGCCCCGTCCGCCGCGCGTCGTGACCGTCGACCTCGCCGAGCCGGTCAACCTCGTGCCCGACCACTGGGTGTGCGGCGACGTCGACCAGGTCTGCGCCGACCTGCTCGACCGGCTGCCGCGCACCGAGCGCCCGCAGTGGTGCCCGCGCCCGACCGGAGCCCCGCGTCCGCCCCTGCTGGAGGCGCTCGAGCAGGCGCTGCCCGACGACGTGGTCGTCGTCGCCGACATGTGCGTCGCCGGCTACTGGTACGGCGGCTACGGCCGGGTGGCGCGCCCCCGCGGGCTCGCCTACCCGGTGGGCTGGGGGACGCTCGGCTTCGGCTTCCCGGCCGGCCTCGGCGCCGCCCTGTCGGGCCGCCCGGCCGTGGCGGTCGTCGGCGACGGCGGCTTCCTGTTCGCCTGCGGCGACCTCGCGACGGCCGCGCAGGAGGGCCTGCCGCTCACGGTCGTCCTGGTCGACGACGGCGGCTACGGGATGCTCGCGTACGACTTCACCAAGGACGGGCACGCCCCGCTGGGCTGCGACCTCGAGCCGCCGGACTTCGTGGCGCTGGCGGCGGCCTTCCGGGTGCGGGCCCGGGATGTGGCGGTGCCGGAGCTCGCGGAGTCCGTCGCCGAGGGGATCGCGAGCGGGCAGCCCGGCCTGCTGGTGGTGCAGGCGTCGTACACGCCACCGCCCAACACCTCGCCGCGCTGGTACCGCGCCCAGGCCCCTTCGTAGGAGGCTCGGACGCGCGAGGGCCCCGCGCCGCCGGGTCAGGGGCGGAGCGGGGCCGTCGGGGGAGCGGGGCTACCAGGCGTGCGCCACGTCGATGACGAGCCGCGAGCCGGTGCCGGGGCCGTCGGCGATGAACGTCCGGAACGGCAGGCGGGCGCGGACGCCGAGGCCGATGGTGCTCTGGCCCTCGAAGCTGCCGGCCCAGGCGACCTGGCGGAACGTGCGGTAGCCGCTGACGCCGACCGCCTCGCTGTCGTTCGCCGGGTCGTAGGTCGCGGCGCCGT
>CADCUE010000284.1 GCA_902805805.1 uncultured Frankineae bacterium
ACGCGCCGCAGGTCGACGGCCGGGCCGATCCCGGTGAGGTGGTGTGGACCTGGGTGGAGTACGAGGACGACCCGGCGCGCGGCAAGGACCGGCCGGTGCTCGTCGTCGGGCGGTCGGGTCGGCGGCTGCTCGGCCTGATGCTGTCCAGCCAGTCCGAGCGCGACGGCCAGTCCGGCTGGCTGGCGCTCGGTCCGGGTGCCTGGGACCGCGAGCACCGGCCGAGCTGGGTGCGGCTGGACCGGGTGCTCGAGGTGCCCGAGCAGGGCATCCGGCGGGAGGGCGCCGTCCTGGACCGGGCGCGGTTCGACCGGGTGGCGCAGGCGCTGCGCCACGACCACGGCTGGCGCTGACGCCGGCTCAGCGACCGACGAGCAGCCCCCGCCGGCGCAGGACCCGACGCTCGAGCGGCGCGAACAGGCACAGCTCGACGGCGATGCCGACGACCAGGATGCCCAGGATCCCGGCGAAGACCAGGCTCATGTCGTTGAGCAGCCGGCCCTGGTCCAGCAGCTGGCCAAGACCCAGGCCCAGCTCGGGCGAGCTGACGATCAGCTCTGCGGCCATGAGGGAGCGCCAGGAGAAGGCCCAGCCCTGCCGCAGGCCGCCGAGGTAGGCCGGCAGGACGGCCGGCAGCAGGACGAAGCGCGCCGCCGACAGCCCCCGCGCTCCGAGCACCCGGCCGACGCGCAGGTACAGCGGCGGCACCTGGTCGATGCCGGACACCATGCCGTTGGCGATCGACGGGACGGCGCCGAGCAGCACGACGGCGTAGATCGCGCCCTCGCCGAGGCCGAAGAAGATGATCGCCGCAGGCACCCAGGCGACCGACGGCAGGCTCTGCAGGCCGGACAGCACCGGTCCGATGCCGCGGCGGACGGCCCGGACCCGGCCGACGAGCAGCCCGAGCGGCGTGCCGATGAGCAGCGCGATGACGAAGCCCAGCCCGCCGCGGGTGACGCTGGTGCCGATGGCCTCCAGCAGCGAGCCGTCCCGCAGCTGCTCGAGCAGGACCAGGCCGACGTCGGCCGGTGACGGCAGCGCGTACGTCGGCTTGACCCCGGCGCGGTAGACCAGCTCCCAGACGAGCAGCAGCAGCGCGATCGCCACGAGCGGCGGCCAGGCGGTGGAGACGGCCTTGGCCAGCGGCGAGGGCCGCGCCTCGACCGGCGCCTCGAGCGCGTCGAGCCCTGCCTCGAGGCTGGCGAGGTCGTCCTGCGGCACCTCGACGCGAGGGCGGGCACCGGGGTGGGCGGGTGGCCGCGCAGTGCTCACGGCTGGCCCCCGTGCCGCCGGATCTCGGCGCGCAGG
The DNA here is from genome assembly GCA_902805805.1 of uncultured Frankineae bacterium. The sequence goes on from CADCUE010000284.1 coordinate 1,309, forward strand.
TCCTCGGTGATCTGCAGCGACAGCCGGGCGACGTCCGGCGACTCGATGCGGCGCGGGGCGTCGATGGCGATGGGGTACTCCTGGGCGATGCGTCCGGGACGCGAGGACAGCAGCACGACCCGGTCACCCAGCCGTACGGCCTCGCGGACGTTGTGCGTCACGAACACCACCGTCAGCGCCTGGGACGTGCGCAGCCGGGCGAGCTCCTCGTGCAGCACGTCGCGGGTGATCGCGTCGAGCGCGGCGAACGGCTCGTCCATGAGCAGCACGCCGGTCTCCTGCGCGAGCGCACGGGCCATGGCGACCCGCTGACGCATGCCGCCGGACAGCTCGTGCACGCGCTTGCCGCCGGCGTCGCGCAGGCGCACCAGCTCGAGGAGCTCGCCGGCGCGGGCACGGCGCTCGCGGCGCGCCACGCCGCGCAGGCGCAGCGCCAGCTCGACGTTCTGCGCGGCGGTCAGCCACGGCAGCAGGGCCGACTCCTGGAACATCAGCGCCGAGCGCCCGCCCGGCACGGTGACCTCGCCCGCGGTCGGCGAGTCGAGTCCGGCGACGAGGTTGAGCAGCGTCGACTTGCCGCAGCCGGAGGCGCCCAGCAGGCAGACGAACTCCCCCTCGCCGACGGTCAGGCTGATGTCGTCGAGGACGACCGGACCCTCGCCGAAGCGCTTGGTGACCCCGGTGAGGCGGACGGCCACCCCGGGGTCGGCGGCCAGCGCCGTCGGACGGCGGTTGAGCGTGTCGAGCAGCGTCACGGGGTGCCTCCGAGCTGGGCGTCGTCGACGGGCGCACCGAGCACCTCGCGCAGCAGCGAGAGGTCGTAGATGCCCCGCAGGTCTGCCTCGTCCACCAGCCCGGTCGCGAAGGCGTGCTCCGCGGAGGTGGCGAGAGAGGCGGCGATCGGGTCGTCGGTGGGGGTGATGCCGGCGAAGGCACCGTCGAGCACCGCCGGGGGCAGGGGCTTGCCGGTCAGCTCGGCCAGCGCCGTGCCGACGACCTCACGCGCGGCTGCGGGGTCGTCGTTGAGCGCCCGGTTGGCGGCCACGGACCCCGAGATGAGCGCCTTGACCGTCTGCGGGTGCTCCCGCAGGTAGTCGGTCCGCACGATCAGGTGGGTGGTGACGAACCGGCCGCCCGGCCACAGGTCCCGTTCGTCGACGAGCACCTTGCCGCCGCCCTCCAGGACCAGCCGGGTGGCCCACGGCTCGGGCACCCAGGCGCCGTCCACCTCGCCGGCCTGGAACGCCGTCAGCGTCACGGGGTTCTCCTGGGCGACGACCGTGACATCGCCCGCGCCGGTCCTGGAGACCTCGTAGCCGTGCTCGTCGAGGTAGTGGCGCAGCGCGATGTCCTGCGTGCCGCCGGTCTGCGGGGTCGCGATCCGCGTGCCGCGCAGGTCCTGTGCGGAGGTGATGCCCGGCCGGACGACGAGCGAGGCGCCCCCGCTGGTGGCCCCGGCGACGATGCGGACCGCCTCGCCGTTGCTCTTGACGAAGGCGTTGATCGCCGGGTTGGGGCCGATGTAGGTCGCGTCCAGAGCGCCGGCGAACAGCGCCTCCACCGCCGACGGTCCGGCGTTGAACTGCTGCGTCGTGAGCTCGGTGTCGCCGAGGGCCTGTGCGAACGTCCCGGCGGCGTCGCCGTACACCGCGGTGGCGTGCGTGACGTTGGGGAAGTAGCCGAGGCGCAGCTCGGCCGCCGGGGTGCCGGCGGAGGCCGACGAGACGGGCTCGGACAGGGCGGCGGCGCTGGTGCTGCCGCTGGTGGCGCAGCCGGTCAGGGCGGCCAGGGCGACGACGGTCAGGGCGGTGAGGCGGATCTCCACTGCGGTGCTGTGCTCCAGGTCTGCGGGGCCGCGGGCGCGGCAGGACGGGCGGTCGGACGGGCTAGGCCGTCGGACAGCGCGTCCCCGGAGGGACCGGAGCGTGGGTGAGCAGGTGGCGGCGCAGGACCGCGGGGGCAGGGGCGGGGCTCATCGACGAGGACCAGACGTGCGCAGGGACGGGCGGACGGCGGAGCGCCACGAGGGCGCGAGCGACGTCAGCGACAGGTCTCGTCGAACGCGTCCGCGCGACGGCCGACCCAGAAGGGGTCGAGCATGAGGTCGCGTCCGGTCACCCGGCCAGCCTGCCACAGACCGGCCCGATCTCCTAGTCGCCGACTAGGAGTCTCGAGGCGACCCGGCGCGGGTGTGCCGGATGTCACGCACGCCGCCGGGGCACCTCCTGCGCCGGCGAGGGCGGACCTGGCTCCGGTGGCAGGCAGGTGTCGGCCGTGTGCCACACGTGCGGCTCGGCGGCGCGCCGCTCGACCGGCTCCGGCAGCCGGGAGGTCGCCAGGTCGGCGAGCGTCACGTGCTCCAGCACCTCGCGCAGCGCCGAGCGCACGGCGAGCCACACCGCCTGCAGCGGCTGCGCCGAGCCCGTGTAGACGACGCTCTCGGGTGGCTGCCCTCGCACGGACGCGAGCGGCCCGTCGACGGCCCGGATGACGTCCGCGACGGTGATGGCGTCCGCCGGCCGGCTCAGCCAGAAGCCGCCCGACGGCCCGCGCTGGCTGCGCACGACCCCCGCGGCCTTGAGACTGGTCATGATCGCCTCGAGGAACTTGCCGGGGATGCCCTGCGCCGCCGCGATCGCCTCGGTGGTGGTGGGTCCCGAGCTCACCGACGCGAGGTGCACCGCTGCGCGGACGGCGTAGTCGGCCTTGGCGGAGATGTGCACCGGACGATGGTCGCCTACAGGACGGCGTACGACCCGCCGAGCCGCCGCGCGCCGCGCTCCGGGTCGCTGCCCGGCGGCAGCAGTCGGACGCCGGCGTGCAGCGGCACCGCCCCGGAGCGCTGCACGAGGACCGGGTCGAGCACGAGCTCGGCGACCGACGGCAGCTCCTCGCCGATGCGGGCGACGCGCAGGAGGAGCTCCTCGAGCGCGGCGACGTCCGCCGGTGCACCTCCGGGGTGGCCGGCGAGCAGCTGCGAGCCGCGGATCGCGCGCACCAGCTCGCTCGCGTCGGCGTCGGTGAGCGGGAGGGTCCGCGTCACCGGGTCGACGAGCAGGTCGACCGCGACCCCGCCGAGGCGCAGCGAGAGCAGCGGTCCGGCCACCGGGTCCTGCACCAGGCGCACGACGGTGGAGACGCCCGGCAGAGCCATCGGCTGGACGTACACCGCGTCGTCCCCGGTCAGGGCGGCGACGGCCTGCCAGGCCTCGCGCAGCTCCCGCTCGTCACCCAGGTCGAGGCGCACCGCTCCCACGTCGAGCCGGTGGCGCCACTGCTCTGCCGCGGCCTTGAGCACGACCGGCCAGCCGTGTGCGGCGGCCACGCGCACCGCCTCGTCCTCGCTGCGGACGAGGACGGTCGGCCAGACGCGGATGCCGACGTGCCCCAGCAGCGCCGCGGCGTCGGCCGGGGCCAGCCAGGTGCCGTCCTCCGCCAGCGGGGCGAGCACCGCGCGCGCAGCGGCGAGGTCGAGGTCGGGCAGCTCGGTCACGGTGCCCTGCGGCCGGGCCCGCCACTCGGCGTAGGCGACGGCCCGCGACAGCGCCAGCGCCGCCGACTCGGGCGAGGCGTACGACGGGACGGAGCCGCGGGCGGGGGCGCCGTCCGGTCCGCGCACCGCCAGGGCGTCCGGCACGCCGTCGGCGCCGAGGAAGCTGGCCAGCACGGGCAGCTCGCCGCAGCCGGCCGAGCGGAGCGCGCCGCCGAGCGCGTCGACGACGGCACTGCCGGACCGCGCGTGCGGCGGCGGGACCACCACCGCCAGCACCGCGTCGATCTGGCCGCTGGTCGTCAGCACCTCGAGAGCGGCGGTGAGCTCGTCGGCGCCGGCCACCGGGCCGAGATCGACCGGGTTGGCCGTCTCGGTCGTGCCGGTCAGGGCACGAAGCCGCACGCGGACGTCCTCGCTCAGCTCGGGCACCTCGAGACCGGCCTCGCGGCAGGCGTCGGCGGCCAGGGCCGCCAGCGCGGTGGAGGTCCCCACGACGGCGACCCGACGGCCCGCGGGCAGCGGCTGCAGGGCGAACAGCTGCGCGGTCTCGAACAGCTGCGCCAGCGAGCCGACCCGGACGACCCCCGCCGAGGCGAACAGCGCGCCGACCGCGACGTCGCCCTGCCCTCGGCCGCTCTTGAGGGCGACGACCGGCTTCGTGCGGCCGACCTCGCGCGCGATGCGGGCGAACTTGCGGGGGTTGCCGAACCCGCGCAGGTGCAGCACCACCACCTCCGTGCGCTCGTCGGCGCGCCAGTGCTGCAGCAGGTCGTTGCCGGACACGTCGGCGCGGTCGCCGATCGACACGAACGCCGACAGCCCGAGCTGCCGGCGGGCGGCCTCCTGCAGGAAGGTGCCGGCGAGCGCGCCGGACTGGGAGAAGACCCCCACGGACCCAGCCGGCGGCGAGCCGTCCGCGAAGGTGGCGTGCAGGCGCACGGCCGGGTCGGTGTTGACGACGCCCATGGCGTTCGGACCGATCAGCCGCATGCCGCCGTCGCGGGCCAGGCGCACGACCTCCTCCAGCCGGGCGCGCCCCTCGGGACCGCCGTCGGCGAAGCCGCCCGAGACGACGACCAGCCCGCGCACGTCCTTGTCGGAGCAGGCCCGGACCACGTCGGCGACCTCCGGGGCCGGCACGGCGACGACCGCCAGGTCGACGGGGTCGGGGATGTCACGGACGTCGGCGTAGGCGCGGACCCCCGAGACGTGCGCCGCCGCCGGGTTGACGGGGAACACCGGGCCCTCGAAGCCGTGGGCGAGCAGCGAGCGCAGCACCTCGTGCCCCGGAGCGCCGGGCTCACGGGACGCGCCCACGACGGCCACCGAACCGGGCCGCAGCAGGCGCTGCACGGACCGGGCCTCCGCCCGGTGCTCGCGGGCGCGCATCACCTCCAGCGACGTGCCGGTCTGCTGGATCGGGAACGACAGCTCGACGTAGCCGTCGGCGAGGGCCCGCGAGACCTGGTAGCCGGCGCTCTTGAACACGCCGAGCATCGAGCGGTTGGTCGGCAGGGTGTCGGCCAGGAAGCGGCGGATCCCCCGCTCGCGCGCCGCGGCGGCGAGGTGCTCGAGCAGCACGGGCCCCAGACCGCGGCCCTGGTGGGCGTCCTCGACGACGAAGGCGACCTCGCCCTCGTCGGTCCCGGGCAGCCGGTCGTAGCGGACGACGCCGATGATCTGCCCGTGCAGGGTCGCCACCAGCGCGACGCGGTCGGCGTGGTCGACCCGGGTGAACCGCGCGACGTCCTCGTCGGAGAGCACCGGGTGGTAGGCGAAGAAGCGGTTGAACACCGTCTGCTGCGACAGCCTGCTGTGGAACGCGCGCAGGCGGTCCGCGTCGTCGGGCCGGATGGGGCGCAGGTGGGTGGTGCCGCCGTCGTTGAGCACGACGTCGGCCTCCCAGTCCCCCGGCAGCGCGGCTCCGGGGGTGGCGGGTGCGGTCACCCCCCGATCCTGCCCCGTCGCGCTCAGGGCAGCCGCGAGGACCACGCCAGCGACGCCGCTGCGGCCGCCACGGCGAGGGCGAGGGCGACGCCGGCCACCCGTGCGGTGATCTCGCGGGTCTCGGTCGTGGTGCCGACCTGGCCGCCGATGTCGTCGTAGACCGAGCGGAGTTCCTCACCGCTCTCGGCGCTGAACGACGTGCCCTCGGTGGCCTCGGCGAGCCGGTCC